>JAIFMF010000114.1 GCA_020048635.1 Desulfobacula sp.
GGTAACTTCTTTTCCGATCCAGTCCGGCAGTTCGATTTTTTGATCTTCCGACTCAAGCTCGACTTCGGCAAGAATCAATCCCTTGTTATCCCCTGAAAATTCATCAATTTCCCAGGTTAACCCGTTGTATTCAATTCGGAATCGATCCTTTTCAATGATGGGTTTTTCAACAAGGTCGTTGAGCATGGCAGTGGCGTCCTCTTTCGGGATTTCATATTCATATTCCGTCCGTTTAGCCCCCCTGCTGATCCCTTTGATGGTCAGATATCCTTTTTCACCCGCCCTGCGAACCCGGACCGTCCGCTCTTTTGAACGGGTCAGATATCCCTGGCGATATTGGACCGGATGTCCAAGGGCCCGCCATGCCTCTCCTTTCAAAAGAAATTTTCTTTCTATTTCAATTCCCACAACCCTGCTCTTTTTTTCTCTATTCTTTAAAAATAAACAAAAAATACCTGGTAAACGAAAAAATCATGACACGGTTATCGGCCGTCAGGATATGGATACCAGTCGGATTCTCTCAGCCGGCCCACTTTCAATATCCCGATTTCATACGTTGCGGTATTAAAAACTATTTTACGACCCAGCTCGCCGCCCACATCTTCTGAAACAATTTTTATTTTTTTTCCGGATAGAATATGTTTGGCAGTTTTCAGGTTATCCCTGCCGATATCTCTTTTGGAATATTGGGTATTAAAAGCACCTCCGAAAATCTGTGCCTCCAGGTTTGAAACCTTCGATCCATAAGACATCATCATCCGGATCAAGGTTAAAACAGAGACATTGCCATACAAGGGTGTTGTTTTTTCCCTGCTGTTGACATACGGGAAAAGAAAATGGTTCATCCCACCGGTTTTAAGGGACCTGTCATAAAGGCTCACTGCCACAGATGATCCCAGAACGGTTGAGATCGTAGTCGGTCTCTCCGGCAGATAAATGAATCCCGGTCTTAAAAAATAATCCTGAACAACCGGTCTGGGATCTTGTGCCATTTCAATATTCCATTTTGCCTTGTTTTTGTATTCATCCGTTTTATCCTATTCTATTGTCCATATCAAGTCGGATTCAGGATAAACCCTAAAATCGCATGAAGCCTTTGGTTTCTTTCGTCTTGCGAAGTTCTGGCGCTTATGCTAAGAATGGGTCTTCGGCACAACGGTAAATGAATAAAGTGTATTAATACCGGAAAAATCATGGCAAAGAGGTATTAATGGAAGAGCATCCCTGTATTCGAATCGGGCATCTGAAGACTTTTGATCACTTGATTTTAGGTATCGCCGATCTTCATCTGAAAAAGCAATTCAGAACACTTACCCGGTCAACCCTTGAACCCGTTGCCATGAATGCCTGGGATCAGGTTTGTGAAAGCCTGTTAAATAAAGAAATCGATGGTGCGTTTATCCCTGCTCCCCTTGCCATGGATCTTTTTGCATCCGGTCTCGATATCAGACTGCTCATGTTTACACACAGGTCCGGCAGTGTCATTTTAAAAAGCAAGATATCCGGCGTCAAAAACATAGCTGAATTTAATGGCAAAACCGTCCTTGTTCCGTCTGAACTTTCAATTCAGAATATGTTCCTCCACAAATTGTTGTCTTCTGCCGAACTCAGCTTTGGGACCTATGATAACCTCACTGTCGATGTTGCCCGTGAGGTTGTTCCCCCTTATCTGATGGCTGAAATGGCGGCAGATGACGATGATCATGATATTGCAGGGTTTGCAGTTGAAGAACCCTTCGGCAGCGAGGCTGAAAAAAAAGGGGCAGCCACAAAGGTCTGCACCACCGGAAGTTTATGGAAAAACCATCCTGGCTGCGTGTTTGTCCTCAAGACACCTTTTCTTGAAAATTACCCTGAAGCCGTAAAAGAGATCATCTCCTTATTTGTTCAAACAGCTCAATTTATTGAGGAAAACAAAAATGACGAACTTTTATCCATGGCTCACCTTTTTTTAGGACAGGATAAGGATATTGTCCGGCATATTCTTTTTGAAACAGATCTGACATTTGGCAAAACCCTCTTGGTTCCTGACTTCGAAGCACTGAACATCATTCAGGCGTATATGTCCGGCCCCATGGGTGTCATGAATTCTAAAATTGATTTAAACCGCCTGATCGACAGGTCATTCATCATAGCAACCCTATTGGAAAAAGCGCATTGAAAATACAACTCGAACAGGTCACAAAAATTTATAAAAAATCAAAGAAATCTGATCACGCGGTATTAAAAGATATTTCTTTTTCCATTGATCATGGTGATTTTGTCGTTATCCTGGGAGAATCCGGCTGTGGGAAGACAACACTTTTGAACCTTCTGGCCGGGCTCGAACTGCCCACATCCGGAAAAATTTTTGTGGATGGCCTTGAAATCAGCGGGTTACACCCTTCCCGCTCCATACTGTTCCAGCAGCCGACGCTGATTCCATGGTTAACCGTAAAAGAAAATGTGGCCTATGGATGCAACCTTCGAGGGGATACAGAGCACCTCGATTACAGGGTCAATCAGTTTCTTGAAATCATGGGGATTGCGGGATTCGCCGACGCCAGGCCCAACCAACTGTCTCTCGGCATGGCCCAGAGAGCCTGTCTTGCACGGGCCCTGGTCGGACATCCGGATATCCTCCTTCTGGATGAACCCTTTGCCTCTCTGGATACCTTTACTCAAGCCCATATCCAGGAGGAGCTGGTCAATTTATGGCTTTCCGAACAGTTTACCGCTGTGTTTGTCACCCATGATATTGACGAAGCCATACGAATGGGAAACAAAATCATTCTCCTGGCAGGTGAACCTGCAAATATAACAGATATTTTTGAAATTACCGAAAAATACCCCAGAGACCGGAACAACCCGAAATTAAAGGAAACCCGCATAAAAATACTGGAACGTTTTAAAAACTCCTATCTGGCCAAACGGAGTCTTTTATAATGGGACTCCACAACTACGCCAGCTCAAGACGGCAGTTTCTGAAAACTGCTGCGGTCACCTGCTCTGGATTTTTTCTGCCCAGGACACTCACCGCATTTGACGCATCGAAAACCCTGAAAATTGGGTATCTCCCTATTACAGATGCCACACCTTTGCTCGTGGCTCATGGACTAGGGTATTTTTCTGAAGAAGGTATTGCCGTTGAGAAACCGGTTATGGTAAGATCCTGGGAAATACTGACGGAATCTTTCCTGGCAGGTAAATTTAATTTAACCCATATGCTTTTTCCCATCCCGCTGTGGATGAGGTATAAACAAAGGGTTCCCGTAAAGGTGCTGGCCTGGGATCATACCAATGGAAGCGCAATCACAGTGAGAGGGGACTCCGACATATACAGCTTCAAAGATCTTGGCGGCAAACAGATTGCCGTCCCCTACTGGTATTCCATGCATAACCTGCTCCTCCAAATGGGAATCCGATCTCATGGATTAACCCCTGTCATCAAACCCCAGTCTGCCAGGCTTGAAAAAAAAGAGGTCAATCTTTTTATTCTTCCCCCTCCGGACATGCCCACGGCTCTTCTGGGGAAAAAAATTGACGGATACAGTGTTGCAGACCCATTCAATGCCCTGGCCGAAATCAAATTCAACGCCAGAATCATGAGATTTTCCGGCGATATCTGGAAAAATCATCCCTGCTGCGTCATTGTTGCCCATGAAGAGTTTATCAATAAAAATAAAAGTCTGGTCCAAAAAGCCATGAATGCCCTTGTCCGGGCCCAGGACTGGTGTATCCGAAACCCAGGAGAAACAGCCCATCTCTTAAGCCGGGACGGCGAAGGATATCTGCCGTTCCCCAAGGAAATCCTGGCCCGGGTGTTTGAAAATCCGAAACCGAGTCAGGTGATTCACCCGGACTGGAATGTCACAAGGATAGGGTTTCAGCCGTTTCCCTTTCCATCGGCCACACAATTTATTATTGATAAAATGAAACAGACCCTTGTAGAAGGAAACACCCTCTTTCTTAAGGATCTGGACCCTGAAAAAGCAGCGGCTGATCTGGTGGATGATACCTATGTCGGTAAAGCTCTGGATGAAATGGGCGGCCTGAAAAAATTCTGTAACTGTGATATCTCAAAACCATATTCAAGGGAAGAAGTCATTGAAATCAATTAATCGTTTTATATACAAAGACCCGAAACAGGTGGGCTTGAACGCTGTTTTCGGAAATCGCGATTTTGGGTGGAAATATGAACTGATCGGTCTTTTTGTCTTTACCCTGATCTGGATCACGGTTACCGATTTCTTTTTCACAAGACCTGAGTTTGTTCAATACCAAGGATTTTTACCCGGACCAACCTTTAATGCGCTGATGGCAGCCACCCAGGAAAGCAAATTCTGGATATCTGTATTTGCAAGCTTGAAAAGAGTTCTCATCGGAATAGGCATTGCTGCCATTATGGGTGTTCCTATCGGCATTCTAGTGGGTTTTTATCCCCGTTTCCGGGGCCTTTCGTACTCCCCGATTCAATTTGTAAGAATGATCAGCCCGCTTTCCTGGATGCCCATTGCCATTCTTTTATTTGCAAGTTTTGAATCTGCCATCTATTTTTTGATTGTAATGGCGACAATTTGCCCTATAATACTCAATACAACCATTGGTGTTTTGAATATTAATCCGCAATGGATCAAAATGGCGCTGAATCAGGGAGCAAATAATTTTCAACTGATAAAAACAATTGTCATCCCGTTTTCGTTACCCTATATGCTGACGAGTCTTCGTCTTGCCCTGGGGGTTGCGTGGATTGTCCTTGTCCCGGCTGAATTTTTAGGTGTCTCCAGCGGCCTTGGGTATTTAATCAATGATGCAAGGGATACAATGGAATATGACAAACTCATGGCTATGATAATTGCCATCGGAATCCTTGGATTTTCCCTGGACAGGCTAATCCAGAAATTCCAGCATACCTTCAGTTGGTCATGGAATGAATAGCATTTACTATTAAACTATATACCATATTTATAAAACCTTAAGGAGTGTTTTTATGGCTGTGAATCCAAACATTAAAATTGTTGTGGCGGATGACTCCGGGACCATGCGCATCATGTTCAAACAGATTTTAAACAAAGCCGGATATGAAAATCTTGTTATGGCTGTTAATGGCGCGGACGGACTTGAAAAAGTAAAAGCCGAAAACCCCGATCTTGTCATCAGTGACTGGAATATGCCGCAAATAGATGGGTTAGAATTCCTTCAAGCCTTGAGAAAGATGGATGAATACAAAAACCTGCCCTTTATCATGGCAACCGCCCAGTCTGATAAAGGCCAGCAGATAGCCATCATGGAAGCTGGCGGCAGCGGGCATGTCCCCAAACCTTTTGACGAGGCTCAAATCAGTAAGGCCATCGAAATTGCATTTTCAGGGGAATCTATAGAAAAAGCTCCGGTTATTAAACACCGGCATGTGGTGGGAGGACGGGTTGAACTGAATGTTGCTCATATCCAGATCACAGACCACCTGGCGCTGGGTGCCCTGAAACACAGGATTGAGCAGGGGGATGTTGAACCGGTACATTTTGACCTGACCACAAACCTGAAAGCGGGCTGGAATCCCATCCAGGAAGGTCTTGAAAGTGGAGAGATCGATTGTGCATTTGTACTGGCGCCCATTGCTATGGACCTTTTTGCCTATGACTCCCCGATCAAGCTGGTTCTATTTGCCCATAAAAATGGAAGCACTTTTATCCGCTCCAGAAATTATGATCCAAGATTTGATTCTCTACAGAGTTTCTACAGATATAAAGTCGTGGATATTCCTCATAAAATGTCGGTTCATCACATGCTCGCACACCAATTTTTAAAAGAGCTGGGCCTCAAACCCGGGGTTCCGGGAAAGAAAGCCATAAATGTTCGGTTTGAAGTCGTTCCACCCATCAAAATGCCGGGAATCATGAAAGAAAACGAAGACGTCGCAGGCTTTATGGTGGCCGAGCCTGTTGCCACAAAAGCCATTGTGGGTGAAATCGGCAACCTCGAATTTTATTCAGCAAGCCGTTGGGACAATCACCCCTGCTGTATCGTAGCCATGCAGGAGGATTTTATCCAGAAATACCCTGAAGCTGCTCAGGAGTTTGTATCACTTCTTATTGATACAGGGGAATATATTGAAAACGATAAAATAAGGGCGGCAAGAATTGCTGTGAGCTTTCTTGACCCGGAAGGAAAACTCGGACTGAATCCCCAGGTTCTTCAGAACGTTTTTTCTCAGCCAAAGTCCATCCGGTGGGACGGGCTTTATCCGGCTGCCGAAGACCTTGATAAAATTCAGCGATATATGCATGATGTCATGGAAATCGGCCGGATCATTGATCTTGATCGATTTATTGAAAAACGCTTTGCAGATAAAGCATATAAATGATTTTTTTTAGAGGGAGTCATTCATGAAAATAACTGATCCGAGTGTTATCAAAAATGGAGAGAAAGACCTGATTGAGTCGCTTAAAGAGGACCTTGATCTTGATGCAGTCAGAGAAATCATAAAAAAAAAGATGTCAACCGCCGCTCTTTCTACCAAGGGTGGTGAAATTGTCGTCTATAAGGATCAGATTGCTTTCAGGATGGATTTTGAACTTTGCTTAAGCGGCAGCCTCATGTTTGATCGGCAGGGAAACCATATCCTGACGGAATCTGATGGATTCGATGATCCAGCAGAAGACCCCAGGGAAAAAGATGCCGGCAATCAGTTGGGCACCGACAGGGACAAGGATAAAAATATAAAAACAGAGGACAAGATGGACCTTGATCTTCCTGATTATGACCTTGATCCACTTGATCCACTTGATGGCCTTGGCGACCTTGATGAGCTCACTGCCGACGACCCTGAGCCTGAATCCGATATCAAGGAAGACGACGCCCTCATTATTGATGACCTTGCTGATGATGATATTACTGATATTCTCAAGGAAAGCCGCGATTTCTGGGAAAAGAAAAAGGATGAATAATATCCGCCTGAACCAGAGGGGAGAGATTAAATCATGACAACAGAAAATCCTCTAAACGATGTTGTCAATATCGAAGACCTCAAAGAGATCAGGGTTAAATATAAAATCTTATCTGCTCTTCTTCCCAGAAGGGCAAATTTTTAACAACGGGCATTCCAGACAGCGCGGTTTTTTTGCATCACAGATATCCCTTCCAAAATAGATCAGTTGAAGGGACAGATAACTCCAGTATCTTCTGGGTATTATCTCCATCAGTTCAAACTCAACCTTGACAGGATCTTTTTTATCGGTCAGTCCAAGCCGGTTTGAAATTCTCAGCACATGGGTATCAACAACAATAGTATCCTGGCCAAATGCAGCAGACAGAACCACATTTGCTGTTTTCCGACCAACACCCGGCAGTTTTACGAGTTTATTCATATCCTTGGGCACAACGCCCTCATATTCCCTGATCAAGGCCATTGCACAGGCCTTGATATTCTTTGCCTTGTTATTGTAAAAGCCTGTAGAATAAATGATTTTTTTGATTTGACTCAGCGGTGCATGGGCCAGCGCATTTGAATCAGGGTAGGCGTGAAACAAGGTCTTGGACACTTTGTTAACCTGGTTGTCCGTACACTGGGCAGACAAAATGGTTGCAATAAGAAGTTGAAAAGGGGTTTCATGCTCAAGCTGGGTCTTGACAACAGGATACCTGTCTCTTAATGTCTCAAGAATCGTTTTTATTTTTAATGAACTTACTGCCATAGAAAGGTTATATATGAAGACCGATAAAACCTCAAGCCCGATAAAAGGCCTTGGCCTTTGCTCCGGAGGACTTGACAGCATGTTGTCGGCTCTTTTGCTCCAACGCCAGGGAATAAACGTGTCCTTCATCACTTTTGAAACACCTTTTTTCTCATCCGAATCTGCTCAAAAAGCATCCCTTCAAACCGGTATCCCATTAATAACCCTTGATATCACGGATGATTACATGGAAATGATGAAAAATCCAAAGGCAGGGTTTGGGAAAAACATGAATCCCTGCATGGATTGTCATACCCTAATGTTTTCAAAAGCAGGGGAAGTCCTAAAAAGTGAAGGATTTCATTTTCTATTCAGCGGAGAAGTAGTGGGCCAAAGGCCTAAATCTCAGAATAAAAATTCGTTACGGTATGTAGAAAAAAATTCAGGATTTGAAGGCATCATCCTGAGACCCCTCAGCGCAAAATTATTGCCGTTAACAGAGATGGAGAAAGAGGGTCTTGTAATCCGGGAAAAACTCATGGATATCTCCGGCCGGTCAAGAAAAATCCAATTCCAAATGGCAAGAGATTTCGGGATCAAAAAATATCCTTCCCCTGCAGGGGGATGTCTTCTGACGGACAAGATCTTTTCTGAAAAGCTGCGAGACCTTATGGAGATACAAATTGTTTTTAATAAACAAGAACTTCATTTATTAAAATATGGGAGGCACTTCAGGCTGGATTCCAAAACAAAAGTAATCGTAGGCCGGACTCAGCAGGATAATGAGCTTATGATGGAACAATATCGGGAACAAGTGGATGTATTATTAAAACACAATACGCTGCCGGGACCTGATGTGATTCTGACCGGTGATGCATCTCAAAAAAATATAGAGACTGCCGCCTTCATCTGTGCCGGGTATACCAAATCCCCGGAAGGAGCAACAGCACCCATACGTATTATGAAAAATGGGGTCAGCAGCAGCATCATGGTCAGAAAAGGCCGACCGGAAGAGTTTAAAAATCTCATGATATAAAAAAATCCCCCTGTCAAAAACGATTAACAGAGAGATTTTCAAATTTCTTCAAGGTGGGGAGGATAGTTAATAATAATTTATCTTTTCCCAAAATTTTTTGTCATCTTTGTCCCATCCAGAACCAAATTTTGACTCAAAGTAGGTATCGAGTCTCTTATACCAGCTTGTCCATGGGTTTTTTCCTTCTTGCCTGGCAGTCAA
Organism: Desulfobacula sp.; assembly: GCA_020048635.1. Classification (GTDB taxonomy): domain Bacteria; phylum Desulfobacterota; class Desulfobacteria; order Desulfobacterales; family Desulfobacteraceae; genus Desulfobacula. The sequence goes on from JAIFMF010000114.1 coordinate 8,890, forward strand.
TACATCAATAAGAAAAGTTTCTATATTGATCATCTCTTCTTTTGGGATATACGAGCAGGCACCGCCGAGATAGGATTTTTTTATATTATCCGGACTCAGGGCATGGGCTGTGAGCATAACGGTGACCACCTTTTTTTGGGTAGCGATTTCCAGAAGTTGATACCCATCAACACCCATGATGTCCAGGATTGCAATATCAAACTTCTGTGTCTCCAGAAGATGGCTGGCTTCTTCAAAACTCTGAGCCCTGACTGTTGTGCACATATTCAGCAGTTCTTCCAGAGATTCAAGGACATCCGGTTCATCATCAACAATGAGCACTCTTTTTTTATCTAAAGTGATATTTGGCATGTTTTATTCCAATCAATTAAGGGTTATTTTTAATGCATTATTATAAATTAAATCCACAAAGATTCAATACCATATTTAAAAGCTCTCCATATTGCAACTATTTCTGATAGGCCCCTTATTTTCAATGGTGTCATTTTCTTTCATTCAAACTCCCTCAGGGAATTAATTTTGCTTTCAGTTGCCCACATGCAGCCAGAATATCATCACCCTTGCTTTTTCTAATAATTGCTGTGAAATTCCTGTCCAGTAAAATCTGAAGGAAATCACTGATTTCTTTCTGTGATGGACGTTTGAAGCCGCTGTCTTCATATTCATTGAACGGGATCAGGTTAATCTTTGCCTTAATCGGTGAAAGCACTTTGACAAGCCTTAAGGCATCTTCTTTTGAATCATTGACACCCTTCATCAGAATATATTCAAAGGTGATCTTGTTTCTCGGTTTCATGGTAAATGTCCGACATGCTTCCAGCAATTGTTTCAAAGGATATTTTCTATTGATGGGCATGAGCTCGGAACGTATTTCATCGGTTGTGGCATTCAGGGACACTGCAAGATTCACACAGGTGTCATGGCCAAGCTGCGTGATTTTCGGCACCAGACCAGATGTTGAAACCGTGACATGCCGGGGCGAGAATTTGAATCCATAATCACTGTCAGTGATGGTTTCCAGGGCTTTCAGAAGGGCCTGATAATTGGCAAGAGGCTCACCCATGCCCATAAACACAATATTGGAAAGTTTTAAGGGATCAATGGATTTCTGCATCAGGTAAAACCGGATATCCCTGACCTGGGCAACCATTTCAGCAACGGTCAGATTTCTGATGAAACCGCCCCTGGCCGTCAGGCAAAACCGGCAGTTCTGGGCACACCCGACCTGAGAAGACACACAAAGGGTGAAATGCTCTTTTCCGGGAATCAATACGGATTCAATATGGAGGCCGTCATTGAGCCTGAAAAGAAATTTTTCCGTTGTATCAGTGGAAAGCATTTTTTCTTCCACCACGAGACGCTGGATATAAAAATTCTCTTCAAGCTTTTTCCGAAGCTCCTTTGAAAGATCCGTCATCTGTTCAAAACTCTCCGCCTGCCGGATGTAAAGCCATTTGGATATCTGGCCTGCTCTGAACGGCCGGATGCCATTATCCTCAAGCCATACGGAAAGATCCTGTCGTGTAAAATCGAGTAAATTCTTCATATCTTCATATCGGTTCAAATTTATTTATTTTCTTGACATAACACGGAATCTATACTAATTTCAACGATTTGATTTGATATTTGAAGGTTGATTTTTTTTATGTTTGAAAGTTTGAGCGACAGACTTGATTCGGTCTTTAAAAAGCTGAAAGGTCACGGCACCCTGAATGAAAAGAACATTGAAGATGGTCTTAAACAGGTCCGTATGGCATTGCTTGAAGCCGATGTCAATTATAAAGTCACAAAACAGGTCATCGCAGACATAAAAGGACGGGCTCTGGGTCAGGAAGTGATGCAAAGCCTCACACCCGGCCAGCAGGTCATAAAAATTGTAAACGATGAATTTACAAGGATGATGGGATCTGAACATCAGGGCCTGAATCTTGATGGAAAGAAACTGAATTCCATTATGCTTGTCGGGCTTCAGGGGTCCGGCAAAACCACAACTGCAGGAAAACTAGGTTTCTATCTGCGTAAAATGAATAGAAAACCCTTCCTGGTTCCTGTGGATGTTTACCGCCCTGCTGCCATCGACCAACTCAAAAAAATCGGGAAACAACTGGATATCCCTGTTTTTCAGTCAACAACCGATATGATCCCTTTGAAAATCTGTCAGGATGCGATCCTGGCTGCCAGAGCTGAAGGGTGTGATACCCTGATCCTGGATACGGCAGGAAGACTGCACCTGGATGAAATATTAATGGCTGAACTTAAAACCATTAAAAAGGGAATCAATCCAACGGAAATTCTTCTGGTAGCAGATGCCATGACGGGTCAGGATGCTGTGAATATTGCCGGTTCTTTTGACACAGCCCTGGATCTGAACGGTGTGGTCCTGACCAAAATGGATGGTGACGCACGCGGTGGTGCGGCCTTGTCCATAAAGGCAGTAATCGGAAAGCCATTGAAATTCATCGGTGTGGGTGAAAAATTAACGGCACTTGAACCTTTTCATCCAGCGCGAATGGCATCTCGGATCCTTGGTATGGGAGACACACTTTCTTTTATTGAAAAAGCCCAGGAAGCCATTGACCAGAAAGAAGCCGGGGAGATTCAAAAAAAATTAAAGAAAAATTCCTTTACCCTGGAAGATTTCAGGAATCAGATGAAAATGGTCCGGAAAATGGGATCCATCAAAGATCTTTTAGGAATGCTGCCGGGAGTCAATAAAAAAGGACTGAAAGACCTGAATATCGATGATAAGGAATTTGTCAAAATTGAAGCAATGATCAATTCCATGACACCCTTTGAACGACGTGAGTATACCATCATCAAGGGGTCAAGAAAAATCAGGATTGCCAATGGAAGCGGGACCACGGTTCAGGATATCAACAAACTCCTGAAAAGCTATGCCCAATCCATGAAAATGATAAAGCAATTTAATAAAGGCGGCATGCGTTCATTAAAAAACATGCTGCCGTTTTAAGGAGAAAAAAAAGAATATGGCTGTTAGAATCAGATTGACCCGAAAAGGAACACGGAAAAGACCTTTTT
>JAIFMF010000211.1 GCA_020048635.1 Desulfobacula sp.
CGGATGAGGCACAGATGCCTTCGCGGTCCAGCATGAGCAGGATGGACTCGCCTTCCACGGCATCAAACCCGATGGACAGGGTGTTGGGAAGCCGCTGTTCTATATCACCGTTGACCGAGCAACTGGGGATTTTTTCAAGAAGCGCATTCTGGAGATAATCCCTCAAACCCCTGACCTTTGTATTCATCAGGGACAGGTTCTCTTTGGCAAGCTCGGCCGCTTTCCCGAGGCCGATGATGGACACGGCATTTTCCGTTCCTCCCCGGCGTCCTTTTTCCTGATGGCCGCCAATGAGAAAGGGAGAAAATTTCAGCCCCTTTTTGATATACAACACCCCGATTCCTTTGGGTGCATGGATTTTATGCCCGGAAAGAGACAGCATATCCACCCCTGCCCTCTTTACATCAATGGGGACTTTGCCTGCGGCCTGGACTGCATCGGTATGAAAGAGAATGCCTTTCTCCCGTGTCTTTTGTCCGATTTCTTCAATGGGGAACAACACCCCGGTTTCATTGTTGGCCCACATTAGAGACACAATGGCCGTATCATCGGAAAGATTTTTGTAGAGGATATCCAGGTTGAGAAGACCTTTTTTATCCACCGGAACAAAAGTCACCTTATATCCTTTTGTCCGTTTCAGAAGCTTATAAAGATTGTTGATAGCCGGATGTTCCACATTGGAGGTAATGATATGCTTTTTTTCGGGGAATGCATTAAGGGCGGAATAAATGGCTGAATTATCGCTTTCCGTGCCACAGCTCGTAAACACAATTTCATCCGGGTCGGCATTGATGAGATCCGCCACCTTCTGCCTTGCCTCTTTTATCTTTTTTCCCACCTGATCTCCAAAGGTGTGCATGGAAGAAGGGTTGCCGTAAAACTCGCCAAAATAGGGAAGCATTTCCCGGATGACTTCATCCGCCACTTTTGTTGTTGCGTTGTTATCCGTATACACTATTTTCATTTTATAATCCTATCCTTCAGCATGATGGATTCAATGAGGGATTCAATCCTGTCCAGGCATTTGCCGCAGCCGCCGCCGGCTTTCAGATAATTTGTCACATCTTCGGTGGTCTTTAACCCATTTTTTTTGACTGCATCGGTGATTTCGACATCCGTCACATCAAAGCATTCACATACCATCTGACCCGGTTTTTCAAGGATCTGGATTCCCCTGTAATTGGCAATAGCCTTTTTCAAGGCTGACTGTCCCATGACCGAACAATGCATTTTTTCCTTGGGCAGCCCGCCCAGGTAATCGGAAATATCTTCATTGGTCAGTTTTGCCGCTTCCGTCAGGGTCATGCCCTTGATGATCTCGGTCAGGGCCGAGGATGACGCCACGGCGCTGGCACAGCCGAATGTCATAAAGGATGCATCCACGATTCTTTCGTTCTCATTGACCTTTAAATATAGCCTCAATGCATCACCGCAGTTGAGGGAACCCGTTTCGCCGATGGCATTGGCGCCTTCCAGTTCTCCTACATTCCTCGGTTTTAAAAAATGGTCTTTCACCTTATCTGTATAGTCCCACATATATTTTCTCCTTCCTTAATCCTTTCCAGGATTTTCAGTGTTATTCAATAATCTTAGCCTAAAATACTACAGCGTGGTAGAAAGTCAACAAATGGAAATGATTTTTATCCGGGTCTTTTTTGACCCTTTAGACTGTCAATCCAGGGTTATGGGAAGCGGGTGTCCGATCCGGATGGCCTGCGGATTGATGACCGTATCCCAGACCATGATCTCCACTCTATTTTTAAAGGCTTTTCTGAGTTTTTCTCCATAGGCTTTGTCGATCTCATCCGCAGGCCTGAACCCCTTTGCATCCATCCTCTGGACCAGAAAGAAAATGACGCCGCGATGGCCCATGGAAACCAGTGTTTCAAGCTCTTCCAGATGTTTCTGACCCCTTTCGGTGACGGCATCCGGGAACATGGCCATGCCGTCTTCCACCAGGGTGCAGTTCTTGATCTCCACATAGCATTTCTGATTCTCTCTATTTTCAAGACATTCCGTTTTCTCAAGAACCAGGTCCAGCCGGGTATGAGCGCTGGTTTTGACTTCCCCGGTCACCCTGTCATATCCTGAAAGTTCAGGGATGAGACCCTTTTCAATGCATTGCTTTACAAATGCATTGGGTATCTGGGTATTGATGCCGATAAGGGTTCCGGGTGTCTGAACCAGCTCCCATGTGTATTCATATTTTCGTTTGGGGTTGCTGCTGTGGGAAAGAAAAACCAATGATCCGGGAATCGCACACCCTTTCATGGAGCCGGAATTGGGGCAATGGACTGTAATGGTTTCCCCGGTTTCAAGAATCACATCGGCCAGAAACCGCTTATACCTTTTGATCAGGGTTCCCGGCACCAGGGGAGGCAGAATAAAACCCTCATTCTTCAACAGCAAACCACCTGTCTCAATCCGTCCATGTTCATTTCCCTTCTGATGCCGAACCGGGTGAGGCAGAAATCATATTTTACCGGGTCATCCTTTGAAAGCTTCCTGAACCCGTCCGTAATTTCAAGGGCGGTTTTCAGATCCGCATTTTTGCGCCGGGTAAACCCGAGCATGATGCCTGCCTTATGCATATGGGTATCCAGAGGCACGATCAACTGGGACGGACTTGCCTTTTCCCATCCGCCCGGATCAACCGTATCCTGCCGGATCATCCACCGTAAAAACAGATGACTTCTTTTGCAGGCGCTCTTTTTCTCCGGGTCTGCCAGAAGATGCCCGATTTCATGACCCCTGCCAAGCTGCCGGGAAAGAAAGGCAAGCCCTTCAAGAACTGTCTTGTGCTCTTTGCTCCATCCCTGATAAAAACAATTTTCAAGGGATGAAAATTCATCCAGGACCTGTCGGATTCCCCATAAGAGATTTACCAGATGCGCTTCATCAGCAAACCTGTATTTAAATCCCTGAAAATCTTTGGCCATATCTTTACGGGTTCGGCCCAGAATATAGGCATAAGGGGAAGGCGACGTCTTTCCAAGGACATGTCCGACGATTTTCAGGATCATCTCCACCCGACCATAGGCAAGGCAGGAGGCAATCAGCCCCACAATCTCGCGATCCTTTTTATCCTCATAATCATACAGGAACACCAGAGGGTCAGGATTTACAAATTGCCTTTGATTATAGATTGAATAAAGACAGTCGAGTTTTTCTTTTAAATCCATATCCATGGCCCCAGCCTGGCTGATCACGCAACAAAGGAACAGCAGTAATCGGTAATTTCACGGACCTTGAGCCCGAATTTTGATTTTGCCGGAACTTCAAAAGACTCCCCACCCCCAAACTTTTGCCATCCGTCTCTGCCCGGCAGAGACACATCCAGATCCCCTGAAAGAATCTCCATGATTTCCTTCAGATCCGTGTTGAACTCATAGTCGCCGGGAAGCATGATGCCCAGTGTCTTTTTTGAACCGTCCGGAAACACAACCGTTCGGCTCGTCACCTTACCATCAAAATACACATTTGCCTTTTTAATAATGGCCACATTCTTAAATTCCATCATGATCTTCTCCTTTTAAGTTTAGGTAAAACAATCGCTTCAGCAAGGACCAGTCAAGATTATTCCGAGGAATCATACTGCTGCCGAAAAAGCCGCTCTTCTTCGCTTTTAAACACCGCGATTTTCTTTTTCATTTTTGATACCTCTCTATTTCTCCGTCAGTCATAATCTGTGTACCTTGACAATGCTTTATCCGTTTTAGCCATAAAACCTGTATATCATGATCATATACCACAGATCAATCTTCTGAAAGAATCCTATCCAAAATCGAACGGGTGGATCACGGCTTTTCCATTGATGTCCAATGGATGAACAAGGTTCTGTCACGTGTGTCACAAAATTCCATGCTTCAAACCGGTATATAGGGTTTTGGCAGTAATCAATTGATCCTGAGAAATTGATGATGAAATTTAAAATTAGCGAAACCATCCAGGATGTACATACCCATCTGGCACTGAATCTTGAAATGGCAAAAGATGCAGGCAAAAAAGTGGTGGGCTGCCTCTGCCATCTTTATGGCAGGCACCGGGACCCTGGCCATGGAGATGGATGGGATTCCTCTGCTCTCCATCTTTTTCAATTTCCATGACCAGATATTATTTGGTGCAGGCCAGATATTCAGCCCTAAATACAGAAAACAGATATACGACCGAATGGTCAGGGAAACCGGATCTGAAGGGGTAAAAACGGAAACGAGAAATCAATGGGAAACTAGATTCCTAGCAATTATTTTAACCAACCATGAACTGATCATTAAAAGCGCAGCGTTCAATCCGGACAAGGCCTCGTCCGGCAATAAACCCGACAGCCCTTTGCAGGATATCCCCTGCTGTCCGGCCCCGGCCAGGAGCTGAAAACAAGGCAATCGTATGTAAAAGGCATTTTGAGGTCATTCAAAAAATTACATGCGATTGCTTTTGATTCTTTTTGCATTGCCTGGGTTTTTAATGTATTTATAAGTATTCGATTATCAAATGAATCGTCATATTAGCAGGAGAGGGTCAATAGTGTAATGAGACTTCGAATTGGCAGCCTGTTGTTCTGCATGAGTCTGGCATTGGTGATTATGCCCTTGCCCAGCCATAGCAGTGATATTTCTGCGGTCCATTCAGGCGCCCGGCCCCTTCAATCCGCTGGCGAACTGGATTATCCCCCCTTTGCCGTGGTGCTCCCGGATGGGTCGGCGGACGGGTTTTCCGTTGAACTCCTGAAGGCGGTTGTTCAAGCCATGGGCTTAAAGATAGAGTTTACGGTAGGGCCCTGGCATCATATCAAACAGAAATTAATGCAAGGGGAATTGGACGTCCTTCCCCTTGTTTCATACTCCAGGGACCGGGACCGGGAATTTGATTTTTCTGCTTCCTATATGCGGCTGCACGGCACCGTGTTTGTCCGCAAAGGAGACACATCTATTCAGAGTGAGGCGGATTTAAAGGGCAGGGAAGTCCTGGTAATGAAAGGCGACAACGCCCATGAATATGCGGTGCAGAATGGGCTGACCCATACCTTGATCCTGACGGAAAATTATGAAGAGGCCATGACGCTTCTGTCTTCAGGCCAGCACGATGCCGTTCTCATGCTGCAGTTGGTGGGGTTCCAGCTTCTTGAAAAGCTGAATATCAAAAATGTGGTCAGCATCGGGTCTATTGAAGAAACTAATTTAAAACCTGCGGCCAAACCCTTATCTGGCTATGAACAGAAATTTTGCTTTGCCGTGCCCGAGGGACATAAAGAATTGCTGGCAATTTTGAATGAGGGCCTGGGCATCGTCATTGCCAACGGCACATACAATGAAATTTACGACAAATGGTTCGGTCCCATCCTGCCCCAGCCATTGGTAAGCTGGACCCGGATCGCCAAATATCTGGTTTCCATCCTTCTGCCCCTGCTTTTTCTCGTGGCTGTTCTGGGAATCTGGTATTTGAAAAGGGAAATTGCCCGGAAAACCCGTGATCTGCGAAAAGAAATAGAGGAGAGGAAACTTACCGAACTGACCCTGCAGAAAAGCGAGACCAAATTCCGGACCCTGTTCCATGTGGCGGCCATTCCCCTGTGCTATGTCAACCATGAGGGGATCATCGTGGACGTTAATATAAAGTTTACCCAGGTGTTCGGGTATACCCTGTCGGATATTCCCAGCCTGGCCGACTGGTGGGAAAAGGCCTATCCTGACCCGGTCTACCGGCAATGGGTCATGGACACATGGGAAAAGGCCGTCAAAGAGGCCCGGGATGCACAGACCAACATAGAGCCCATTGAATATCATGTGACCTGCAAGAACGGTGAGGTCAAAGAGGTGATCATTTCGGGAACAGCTATTCAGGAAGATTTTCTGGCGACGTTGATCGATCTCACCGAGCGCTTGAAGATGGAGGAAATTCTGAAAAAGACCCTGGTTGATCTGGAACGGTCCAATGCTGAACTCCAGCAATTTGCCTATGTGGCCTCCCATGACCTCCAGGAGCCCTTGCGGGCAGCCGTGGGTTTTCTTCAATTGATAGAATCCCGGTATGCAGGACAATTGGATGAAAAAGGGCATCATTATATTGAGCGGGCCGTCGCTGCCGGGCATCGCATGCAGGGCCTCATCAACGATCTTCTGTCCCTGTCCCGGGTAAACACCCAGGCCTTGGTCCTGGAACGGACGGACTTGAACGAAATTGTTCAGGCCGTCCTGGAAAATTTGAATCCCATCATCCAGGAAAAGAAGGCCAGGATCTCCTATGCCCCATTGCCCTTGCTCCGGGTGGATCGAAACCAGATGGTCAGCCTTTTCCAGAATCTATTGGCCAATGCCTTGAAATACAATCATGATCAAATCCCCGAGATTGAAATCAGGTGTGAGGAAGAGGGGGAAAGCTGCCGGTTTTATGTCAGGGATAACGGCATCGGCATCGACCCCCAATTCCATGACCGGATTTTTATGATATTCCAGCGCCTGCATACCCGGCAGGAATATTCAGGGACTGGCATCGGGCTGGCCCTGTGCAAAAAAATCGTAGAACGTCACAACGGTTGTATCCGGGTTGACTCCCGGAAAGGAGAAGGGGCCACCTTCTCGTTTACCCTACCCAAAGAAAGGAGTGTTGAATGACACTGACGGATGAGGCAAGACCGGCTCAAGTTCTCCTGGTGGAGGACAGTGTGGATGATGTGGAACTGACCCTGGAGGCTTTGAAGGATTCAAAGGTCCGCATGGACGTGCATGTGGTGTCCGACGGCCTGGACGCCATGAAATTTCTGCGGCGGGAAGGAGAATATGCCAGCAGCTCCCGGCCGGATCTGGTGCTCCTGGATTTGAATCTGCCCTTGATGGACGGCCGGGAAGTGCTATCGGAAATCCGGAATGACCCGGATCTGACGGATCTGCCCGTGGTGGTCCTGACCACCTCCCAGAGCGAGGAAGACATCTGCAAGGCCTATAAACTCCATGCCAATTGCTATATTCCCAAACCCGTCGATTTTATGCGGTTTTCCGAAATTGTAAAACAGATTGAAGGGTTCTGGTTTCAACTGGTCAGGCTGCCGCGAAGGAGGGGATAATGGCGCGTCAATCCATCAATATCCTGATTCTGGAAGACAGCCCGGATGATTTTTTGCTGTTAAAAGAAGTTCTTGAATCCTCGGAAGACATGGCCATCTTGATTTTTCATGCCGACCGGCTGGAAAAAGCCATGGCCCTGGCCAAAGAAAATACAATTCATGCAGCCATCCTGGACCTTCATCTGCCGGACAGTTTCGGGCTAAACACCTTTCTGTCCTTTCATGAAGGCTTCCCCAATATTCCCGTCATCATCATGTCCGGGGCCAAAGACCTTGAACTTTCCCTTTCCGCCATTCAAAAAGGGGCCCAGGATTATATCCATAAGGGGGAACCCTCTGTTGCCGCCATCACCCGGACCCTGCGCTATGCCATGGAACGGCATCAGTTGAAGGCCCATCTGGAAACGGCCAGATCCACGCTTCAGAATCTCCTGAACGAATCCAGAATCCAGGAGAACGAAATCAGGGGATTGTTAAGGGGCGCCAAGGCTGTTCTGGCGGCCACGGATTTTAAAACAACAGCCCGACATGTGTTTGATATCTGTTCCGAGATCATCGGGGCCACCTCGGGTTATATTGCCCTTCTGTCCGAGGCCGGGGATGAAAACGAGGTCTTGTTTCTGGAGGCTGGAGGCCTGCCCTGCACTGTTGATCCGGAACTGCCCATGCCTATCCGGGGATTGCGGGAAACCGCTTACCGGACCAATTCCACGGTGTATGACAATGATTTTATGAATTCCGACTGGGTCAAATTCATGCCCGAAGGTCATGTATGGCTTGGCAATGTCCTGTTCGCCCCTCTGGTGATAGAGGGCAAAACCGTGGGCATCATGGGCCTTGCCAATAAGAGCACGGATTTTACGGAGAATGATGCCCGAATCGCCGGCGGATTCGGCGAGCTGGCCGCCATCGCCCTTCAGAACAGTCGCCATTTAGATCAGCGGGATATGGCTGAAAAGCAAAATGCCGATCTGATCCGGGAACTCCGGCATGCCCTGGCCAGTGTGAAACAATTGACCGGTCTTTTGCCCATCTGCTCCCACTGTAAAAAAATCCGGGACGACAAAGGGTATTGGAACCAGATTGAGGTCTATATTGATCGGCACTCTGAAGCCACATTCAGCCATGGCATCTGCCAGGACTGTGCCAAAAAATACTATCCGGATTTTGATTTATATAACGATAAACACTGATCCATCAGAAGCATTGAGGAACCCCGGGATAATCCACAAAACGATTTTCAATTCCTGAATCATTTCATCCATTGATGAAAATGTCGGCATTTCCCCCAATGCCGTATCGATGCTTTCTATTTTATTTTGAAATCATATTCCAATTATCGATTTGACTTGGAAAGCATCCATCTCCTATAGCATTTACCTGGGTTTTTAATTCATTATGAGGAGGTAAATTCTATGATAAAAAATTTTTTTGGCACACGGACCGGAATCATTGCTGTGGGTGCAATGATCGGTATCCTGGCACCTCTGCTCCAGAAGCTGGGCAATCCCGGAAATATGGGAATCTGCGTGGCCTGTTTTGAAAGGGATATTGCAGGGGGTCTTGGGCTTCACAGGGCCGAGGTGGTTCAGTATTTAAGACCGGAGATCATCGGGTTTGTCCTGGGTTCCCTGGCAGCAGCCCTGCTGTTCAAAGATTACCGGGCCAGGACCGGTTCCGCGCCCTTTGCCCGGTTTATTCTCGGGGTGTTTGCCATGATCGGCGCCCTTGTTTTTCTGGGATGCCCCTGGCGAGCCCTTTTAAGGCTCAGCGGCGGTGACTGGAATGCGGTTCTTGGGCTGGCAGGCCTGATCTGCGGGATATGGATCGGGACCTTATTCCTTAAAAACGGATATAACCTGGGCCGGACCCAGAAAACGCATTTTTCAGCCGGGCTGCTCATGCCGCTTATTATGCTCGGGTTTCTGGCTCTGATGTTTATTTATCCCCAGGTGGCACAGGAGCCCAAATCCGGTATTCTTTTTTACAGCGTCAAAGGACCGGGGGCCTCTCATGCACCGCTGGCCATTGCCCTTGGCGCGGGTCTCATCATCGGTTTTCTGGCTCAGAGAAGCCGGTTCTGCACCATGGGCGCCTTCAGGGATCTGATTCTGTTCAAACAGGTCCATCTGCTTTCCGGGGTTATCGCCCTTGTCGTCATGGCTTTGGTCATGAATCTGATCCTGGGTCAGTTTAGCATGGGGTTTGAAAAACAGCCTGTGGCCCACAGTCTTCACATCTGGAATTTTATCGGCATGGCTTTGGCCGGTCTTGCCTTTGCCCTGGCCGGGGGATGTCCGGGGCGTCAGTTGTTCCTGGCCGGAGAAGGGGACGGGGATGCGGCTGTTTTTGTTTTCGGCATGATCATGGGTGCTGCTTTTGCCCACAATTTCGGGCTGGCCAGTTCGCCCGCAGGCCTTGGTCCACACGGTATGGCCGCAGTGGCGGTCGGTTTTGCCGTCTGTCTGTTCATCGGGTTTACCATGCGGAAAACCACTTAAGGAGGATTTATCTATGTCAACCACTATTGATGCAAGGGGGCTTTCCTGCCCCCAGCCCGTTCTCATGTTCATGGATGCCGTGAAATCTTTACCGGACAAGGAGATCATTGTCCTGGTGGATACAGACGCCTCCATGGAAAATGTATCCCGGGCTGCGGAAAATAAAAACTGTACCGTAACCGTTACACGGCAGGCAGACGAATACAGTCTGACCATAGTCAGAAACGGATAAAAAAAGGAAAAGTAGCTCTTGCTGAAGTTCAGTCTGTTTAAAAGAAAAAAAATATCTGGCCGGGATGCCGGATCAGAAATCGGTCTCGGCATCCTGATATTTGAACATACCAGCGAAGTCATCCAGGCGGAAAAGCTGCTCCGGTCGGAAGGATGGGATATCAAGGTCATGGGGCCGCCGCCGGAGATTCAGACCGGCTGCGACCTGGTGATCCGGTTCCCCCTGATCGAGCAGCTCAATATCCTCCGGCTTTTAGAAGGGTCCGGCATCCAGCCCCTCCGGACGGTGCCAGTAACCGGACCTCTTCTGAAACCCGTGGACTTGTTCCAGGTCAAGGATTTTGGAGATTTTCTCATGGTCAGGGCAGCCAATATGAAACTGACCATTGAAAAAAAGACCCAAAGGATTGTCAATATATCCGGCGGCGGATGCCCGGATGTTCCCTTTCTGGCCTATGAAATGGTGGGTAAAACCCTGTCGGAATCCCCCCGTCCCCTGGACATCGGCCATACGCTCTGCGGGTACGCCCTGGGTCTGGCCTTTGAGGAGATGCAGAAACAATGCTCGCAGTTGTAGGCACAGCCCCTGATCTCAGCCTGGACCTGACCCTGGGCCGGGTGACGCTGGAAGGGGGGAATATCGTCATAAGCGGTTGCTCCATCCCGGTCAATCGGGGCACCCCGGCCCTCATCGGTGCAGCCTTTCAGACCCTGACGGTATTTGGAAAAACTGAAATAACCGGATTCCTGGCCGGTGATACCGGACTTGGCCAGGGCAGCCGGAAGATCTACCATCACCTGGTCCATGAAAGCCTTCTGCCGGATATTCAAACCCTTGTATTTCATTATCTTCAGCCGGATGTGGACTGGCATAACCGGATTCTGTTCAGGATCGATGACATGGAAAACAGGCCTGTCCTGATTGCCGATGCCGGGTTTATGTATGCTGCCAAAATGAGCGGCCAGGCCCGGTCCTATGACCTCTTTACCCCGGATGCCGGTGAACTGGCCTTTCTGGCCGATGAAACCGCACCCCATCCCTTTTATACCAGGGGGTTTATCCTGCATACGGACAATAAGGTGCCGGATCTGGTCCAAAGGGCCTATGATCACGGGAATGCCGCCCGATATCTCCTGGTGAAAGGGGCCAGGGATTATATCATGGATGGGACCGGGCTTTTATCTTTTGTTGACGGCCCGTCCGCAGAGGCCATGGAAGCCATCGGTGGAACCGGCGACACACTGACGGGCATAGTCTCAGCCCTGATCCAAACCGGTATGAAAATTCCCGAAGCAGCCCATACCGCAGCCAGGATCAACCGCCTGGCTGGGTTTAATGCAGCGCCCACACCAGCCACCCAGATCCTTGACATCATCGCTCAAATTCCAAAGGCGGCCGAAACCGTATTAAAGGAGGGAAATTGAGCGAAAACAAAAAACCCCTCATCGATCCAGACTCGGCATCAAAATGAAAGGTCCGGATATCATCATGCCCTGTAATGGAAATTCCCGGTTTGCTTGGTGGAAGTCTCTATCGGGAAACTAATTTCCCTGACCCGGCTAACCGATTTGATCCGCGATCCGTATGCCGGGTGGTGTGAAGGCTGGGGGGGTTAAAAAATCCCCCGGCCACCGGATTCAATTTGTGTTTTTTCAGGCAAAAGACCTTGTTCTTTTGCAAACTCTTGAATATATGATCGATTTTCAAGAGAATACTCTTTGTAATATTCAATAGTTTTTACTTTTCTCCCCAAACATTCACTTTCTCCTAAGGATTCTACAATCTTACGATTGAGAAGAGCGGGTTCATAATTCGGATCTAATTCAATAGATCTGTCAAAAGATTCAAGTGCTAATTGAATTTTTCCAATGCTTGCGTAACAAATACCGAGATTGCCATAAGATTGAGGTTTATTTGGAGTTATTTTGATCGTATCGTTGAATTTGGTAATTGCCTCATCCCAATTTTCAGACTCCATATATTTCACGCCCTGTTTGAAAATCTGACATCCTCTTAAATATTCATCTAAATTTACACTATCGCTATTCTGTATCTGCTTTTCAAGACGACTAAGCATATCCTGTGCGTGATGAACCCCATAACTGCCTGTCTCTCCAATTTTTACTACTTGTCTTTGATAAGCGACTCCCAAATTGTAGTGAGCTTCAACAAAATCAGGTGTAATTTGTGCAGCCTTACTAAAGAATTGAATCGCCTCATCATAGTTATCCTCGAGCGCTGAAAGAACACCAAGCCCGTAATAAACATGAGAATGGTGCCCACATTTTTTCTTCAATTTTTCAAGAATTTTCTTTCCTCCATTCCGATCTCCGTTGTCCACAAGTTTTAAAGCATAATCGACCATATCTTCAACATTTAGCTGAGACGTCACTTGTTTTGATAAAGCTTGTTTCTTGATCCTTTCCTGACGTTGTTTTTGCTTTTGGGATTTTTTGAGATTTTGTTTTTGACGGTTTTTTATTTTTTTCACTATTATACCTGCCTGGTTTAATCTTTTGTGCTTTTTGTAAACATAGAATCATGCCGCTTTCTTGTTTCTTGTATGTTTTTCTGATGATATCTATACTCAAGATTCCTTGGATGAACAAGGCTTAAAAAAAATCTTTTGCGACCATAAAATAGAATTGGAGGATATAATAGCGATTTGACTGATATGTCTTCATCCAGTTCCTCCCAATGCAGGCCGGTGCCGCCACCACTGATGATGTAGCATTCCCTTTGACTCTGATTTGCATTGAATGGAATGGCGGTTCCATCAAATGAAGGGCACCCTGCAACTGGGTTTTGCCGGTATCGGCCTCCGCTTTCTGAGGACGGCCGATTAACCC
>JAIFMF010000160.1 GCA_020048635.1 Desulfobacula sp.
AAAATTCACCTTGAAACACGATAAAAAATCCATTACACCAAAGAGCAACAAAAATTTATAAACCGGAAGCAAAGGCTTCACAAACAGGAGATAGAATGAAAATACTTGAAGAAACCGCCGACCTTGTAAAAGAGAAAACAGGGGAGGCATTTGACCATCTGACCATTGAAAAGGCCGTTATCGGTCTTTTTTTTACCGGGGTTAAACTTTCCAATGGCGCCGGCGGCCTGTGTTATACTCCCATCAAGAGTATTCCCAAAGCAGTCTGCTGCCCCAGTTCGGCAGGACGAATCTTTAACCCTGAACATCTGAATGGAATGCCGGTCAAAGAAGTCCTCACCGGATTGTCTTCCGACGAGCCCATCAAAACCGCCGTAGCTATTGCAACACTCAATGCCTTGAGCGCTGCCTGCTGGAAAAACGGCGTGACCGGGGATTATGTCATCACCAAAAACATGGATGCCCAGGACGCGGTGAGGATGCCGGTTGAAAAATCCGTGGCCGTGGTAGGCGCTTTCATCCCGACCTTACAGGCCCTGAAAGCCCGCGGGGGGACCTGGTGGGTCATTGAGCAGGAACCGGAAACGCTGACGGAGGACGAAATGCCGCACTTTATTCCGGCGGAAGGTTCAAGCAAGATTATTAACAAGGCAGATGTTTTGATTATTACGGGTGTCACACTGATCAATCATACATTGGAAGGCATACTGGCCGCTGCAAAACCCGATGCCGAAATTGCGGTCATGGGTCCTACGGCAAGTTCATTGCCGGAGCCGCTTTTTAAAAGGGGTGTCACTGTGACCGGCGGAGTGGTCGTGACACAACCGGACCGGTTGCTGGAGATTTTATCAACCGGCGGTTCAGGCTATCATTTTCTGGACAAATATGCCGAGCGCATAGTGATTGAAAAAAAGAAGCGATAAGGCTTGGATGTTTTATCAATATAAATTCAATCTCTCATGACCTGATCGTAAATCTCCTGTTATCGGGCAATCATCTTTAACCGGCCTGGTGTTTCCATCGCCGGAGCTTGGTTTTGAAAATTCCGGCCGGTACCAAAAAATAATTTTCCCAAAGGAATCTGGGGTGCCCGATGGTGTTCTTTATTTCCTCCCTGGTCATAATTGAACGAATCAATGATGGCAAAGGGATCGTTTAGGTTACGGAAGGACTGAGTAATATTCCGGTGTCCCATCATTTTTAAAAGCGCAGGTTTTATGAATTGTTCAAAGGAAAGCATGGTGGCTGACGGATTCCCCGGACATCCAAAGATCATTTTCTTGCCAATTACCCCGAATATGGTGGGCTTTCCCGGTTTTGCAAATATATTGGAAAACCTCATCTCCATGCCCAGAGAAGTAACCGCCTTATTGACCAGATCATATTTCCCTTTTGATGTCCCGCCGGAGGTAATAATGACATCCGCATGGAGCGCTTCATCGAGCATGGATTTAAGTTCCTTCATATCGTCCGGAACAATGCCGAGGCAAAGGGGCATCGCACCAGTGGTCAAAGTCAGGGCTGCCAGGCTGTAAAGGTTCGAACACATGGCCTTAGATGGCAGGGAAGGTTCATGAAAGTCTGAAAGCTCATCTCCTGTTGAAAGAATTGCCACTATTGGTTTGCGGTGGACATGGACATAGGCGCGCCTCAGGCTTGCAAGGGCTCCGATTTCCAAAGGCCCGATCACATCTCCTGCGCAGAGGACGACTTGGCCTTTTTTTAACGATTCCCCCTGGAAGCGGATACCGACACCATAACCCGGATCATCATGACAGATTACATATCCATCTTTTTCAATTGTATCCTCGACTTTCATAACGGTGTCTGTACCTCTGGGGACCATTCCCCCGGTCATGATTCTTACAGCCTCGCCTTTCTTCACAATAGATCCGCAAGGCCGTCCGGCCGGAGATTCACCAATGATCCTCAAATGCACCGGGTTTTGAATCGAAACCCCATGTAGGGATGCATGCGGCACGGCATAGCCGTCCATGGCAGAAATATCCGATGCCGGAAGATCCTCGACCGCCATGATATCCTGGACCAGGACCCGGTTCAATGAATCAAGAATCGGGACGCTTTCTCGCCCCAGGACCGGGGTGGCATCCAGAATCAGTTTTTGCGCCTTTTTCAAATCGATCATGCGATGGCCTCTTTTCTTATTCAGAATAATTTTCTTCAAACAAACCTATTTCTTTACTGCCGAGTCAGGGAACGAAAGCGCCTCGGTCAGAACAAACACGGCCTGAAGATAGGAGGTCGGGCAATGCAGTTGTGGGTGGTACCCGCTCCCGATGATCTGAAGTTCATGACATGTATGCCTTGTGCCGAGGGCTTCGCCTGCGCTCCAGGCTTACAGTGAAACGGGAAGCCTTTTAAAACAGAGAGGAAGAACCGGGATTATCCGGCTGCTCTATCTGAACCGTACGCATTTCATAAACTGGAACGATCTGCTCTCCGGAGGAGAGGTTATGGCAAAAGCGATGTACGCCAATGACCGGTAGCAGACATTCAAACCAAGATACCGATATTGCCGATTATTGCGTTCAGGGGATAGATGGGCTTCAGATTTTTTTTGACAAAATGAGCATTTAACCACCCAGTCATTTTTATTTATTTTAGCCTCTATTTATGACATACTGCTGCGTAAATACACTAACATGTTTCAAAGGAAACAAAGAATGACGCCAATCCACATTGTCGGCCATGCAGGCTGCGGGAAAACCACATTGATTGTTGATCTTGTGAAAAAGCTGGTCAATAAAAATATCCGTGTCGGGACAATGAAACATAGCGCCCATGTCCATGAGCTGGACAAGCCGGGCAAGGATTCCTTCCGGCACCGGACGGCAGGCGCAGCACCGGTAACTGTAATTACAGAAGAATTAAGCGCTGTCTATCTGCCGAAGGCTTTTGGCATTTCTCCTGAAAAAATTCTTGAAACCTATTATACAAATGTGGATATCGTCCTGATAGAAGGATGGATCAGCGGACCATTCCAGAAAATTGAAATCTGGAGAAAAATCATTGGAAGACCGCCGCTGTTCAAGGGAATCAAACTTGTGAAAGCCATTGTGGTGGAAGAACCTATCGGGAATACAGACCTTCGGGTCTTTCAAAGATCGGAGGTTGATTCCATTGCTGATTTTCTTTTAACCCTGACCTGACCTGACCTGAAATGAAATTTGTATTTATCAATAAAAAGGCCGGGGATGAATAAGAAATTAAATCACCACAGCCTGATGACCGGTGTGGAAGAGCTGATTAAAAAGGATGAAGGTTTTGCAGGGATTGTTTTTGCCCATGGGCTGCCGCCGCTCTGGGAAAGGGAAGAGGGGTTTCACACCCTGATCCACATCATTCTTGAACAGCAAGTGTCCCTGGCTTCGGCAAAGGCGACCTATACCAAACTGCAACAGGCCGTAAATCCTCTGGAGCCTGAAAGTTTTTTAAAGCTTAATGATGAGAAATTGAAACAGACCGGGTTCAGCCGGCAAAAAACCCGGTACGGCCGCGCCCTGGCCTGTGCCGTTATAGATGGAAGTCTTGATTTGCCCGGTTTGGGCCAGCTGGAAGACCGGGAAGCAAAAACGCAATTGATGAACGTCAAGGGGATCGGGCCGTGGACTGCGGACATCTATCTTCTGATGGCTTTGGGGCGGACCGATATCTGGCCAAGAGGAGATCTTGCCCTGGAGGTTGCCTTCCAGCGCCTGAGAGGGCTGCAAAAAAAACCGGCATGGGAAGAGATGAAAACGGCAAGTACTGCATGGAAGCCCTGGAGAGCTGTGGCAGCAAGGCTGCTGTGGCATTTTTATCTGAGTGAGCAAAGAAAACTTTCTCACAAAAAATAAAAGCCCCAGATCTTATCCGGGCTCAGGTAGGGCTTATTCCCGGTCCGGAAAAATTTCGTCAAAAATGACGTCGTCGGCCTCGATGCACCGGTCTTTCAGTTCCCGGTATTTTTCGAGCAGGGCCCTGCCGTCATCGGTCAGTTCCGTCCCTTTTATCTTATCGGCAAGAACCACGGGTTTTCCAAAATTCAGTTCCGTTGATTTGATCTTGCTCCACACACTTTTATAGGACATTTTCAGTTCCTTGGCCGTCTGGTTGATGGAACGGGTCCGGTCAATGGATTCAAGGATGGTCATGCGACCCTTCCCCATGATGATACCGCCGTCGTCGGCAACAAGGAACTGGCTGGATTTAAGCTTCATTTATCCCTTTATTTTAAAAAATCAGGCTTTCATTTGGTCATCATTTATACCTTCTTTTAAATTTCATGTATATGGTTTTTACATTCAGGCCGGAACAGATTGCTTTTGATCAAAAAATAAATTTCTTCTTGACCTTATGTTAAGGTTAACATAAGGTTGGTTTTAAAAACCAAAGGAAGAAATTTCATGGAAGATTTTGAAACCCTGTTAAAAGGATCGGCAGATGCCCACGGTCACCTGTGTCCCGGACAGGTGGTGGGTGTGCGCATGGCCATGGAAGGGTGTCGTCTTATCGGCCTTGATAACCCGAGAGAACTGTCCCAGATCAAAAAATTGATCGTGTATGTGGAGATGGACCGGTGTGCCACGGATGCGATTTCTTTTGTGACCGGCGCAAAACTGGGACGGCGGTCGCTGAAATTTGTGGACAACGGCATCATGGCCGCCACTTTTGTAAACCTTGAAACCGGTAAAGCGTTCAGGATTGTATCCAATGAAACTTCAAGAGATCTGGCGGAAAAGTATGCTCCTGAAATCATGGATAAAAACGAGCAGCAGCTTCTTGCTTATAAAAGAATGCCGCTGGAAGACCTGTTTACCATTCAGGAAGTCCGGGTGACGGTCAATGCATCGGATATGCCCGGTCCCACACGGTTCAAGGCAGTCTGTCAAAACTGTGGGCAGGTGATCAGGGACAAGCGGGAAATCATGAAAAAGGATCGGATCCTCTGCAGACCCTGTGCAGTGGGAACCTATTATCAACCTGTTGAAAAAAAAGAAAATAAACAAGGAAGAAAAAATGCAGGCACACACCAAAACTCCGCCCTTCAGGACCATTCCTGTTGAAGAGTCTGTGGGGCTGTTTTTGAACTTGCATCCGCACTTTCAGGACCCGGGGTTATCTTTTCCGGGTCACCCAGTGAAGGCAAACTGGAATTGAGGGCCGCCTATCCCGGTCTGTTCAAAGTCAATATCCAGGCTCTGGAGGATTTTAACATGTTCCAGGATGTCATGTGCGGCTCTATTCATACAAATACCGCAGTCGCCACAAACCAGAGTCTGGCCGCAACACGGGCGATTCCCCTGGTGATTCAGAAAGCCGATCTTGACGCTGCCGTCAATTTTGCAAAAGAACATTACCCCATATTCAGCGTCAAACTGTTTAATCCCCTGAAAATCAGATTGATTATTACCGGGAATGAGGTCTATAAAGGACTGATCAAAGATAAGTTCCGGGCCATTGTCGAACAGAAGACAACGGATCTCGGGGCAACCCTGGAAGAATCCGTCATCCTTCCGGATAACCGGGAGATGATCAGCCGGCAGATCAGGCAATATCTTGAAAAGGATACCGATCTCATCATTACCACCGGCGGCATGTCTGTGGACCCGGACGATGTCACAAAAGCCGGGATCGAGGAGTCAGGATTTGAAGAGATCCATTATTCCGCGGCCGTGCTTCCGGGGGCCATGTTTCTTCTGGGTTACCATAAAAACACGGCCATCATGGGGCTTCCGGCCTGTGGTCTGTATCATAAGATCACTATTTTCGATCTGATCCTGCCGCGGATCATGGCCGGGGAAAAACCGGGGCAAAGAGATCTGGCAAGGCTCAGCCACGGCGGACTTTGCCTGAATTGCAAACCCTGCCGGTTTCCGGCCTGCTCTTTTGGGAAAAGCGGATAATTTAAAACTGTGGAGGGTGAATTGACAAAAGAATCCAAAGATATCGTTCTCCGGGTGACCGGAAGAGTTGGGAAACCCCTGATGCTGACCATGGCGGATATCCGGTCCATGGAAACCGAAGAATTCCGGGATGTGTTCATCGTGTGCGGCACAGGCACGCCCAGAGACACCATCAAGGGCTGCAAGGGGGTTCTGATTGAAAAGATTCTTCAAAAGGCCGATGTGTTAAAAGAGGAACACAATGACACAAAAAAAATGTTTCTTGTGGCTGAAGCCGATGACGGGTTCAAGGTGGTCTTTTCATGGCAGGAAATATTCAATACCGCCATCGGCGGCGGCGTAGCCGTTTTGACGGAAAGGGATGGAAAACCCCTGGATGAAACCCGGGATCGTATTGATCTGATCTCTACCCAGGATTATTTTGCCGGTTCCCGGTATGTGAGAGACCTCCGGCAAATTGAGGTGATTCTGTTCAGCTAAAACAATCAGTGAACCCGAAAATAAAGAAATTGAATGAAAAAATTAAATGAAGAAATTGTTGAGGAAGTCCAAACCCGTTCCGCCTGTCTGAAAAACCTTCCCAAGGTCCGCATGGTGGCCATATCTCTGGGATACACCTTTGTCGAACTGGACAACCATACCATGGGGGTCTGCTTTACCCCGCGATCCGACAGCAATTCCTGCGCCCATTACCAGAGCGCCGGAACCCTGGCCCAAAAACCTGTTCTTGAGCTGGCAGAGCTGATGCTTTCCCGGAATCCCCTTGAAAAAAGCGTGGGGATTGCCGCAATCAATGCAGTATCACAATCCGTCATGGATGCAGAACCGGAAAAATACAGGTTTTCAGACAGGGATTTTCTGGATCTTCTGCCCTTTGAAGACGGACCTCTTAAAGTGGGGATGGTGGGGAATATCGGCCCGTTTATACCGTTTTTGAAAAAACATGCCTCCTCCCTGATCATTGTGGATGATAACCCCTCCCTGCCTTCGGGGCTCATGGGCCACGGCCCTGCCATGAGCCGGAATCTCAAAGACCTGGCAGATGTGGATATACTGATCATTACAGGATCAAGCGCCGCTGTCGGCGATTTTGATGAGGCACTTGAGACTGTGACATCCGCCCGGTTTATCGGCGTGGTGGGTCCGTCGGCCGGATGGCTCCCGGACCCGGCTTTCAGACGAGGCATCCATGCGGTTGCCGGAACAAGGGTCATGGATATCCCCGGTGCGCGCAGCGCCATCCTGGAAGGCGGCGGGACTCCCCATTTTATACAGTTCGGCCGCAAATACACCTTGATCCCCTGAGAAAAATCAAAAAAAGGAGAATACCATGAAAAAAACCGGAATAATTTATCTGGCTGCAGCGTTGTTTTATTTAGGGATCGCCTCCTTTGCCTTTGCAGGTTCAAAGGAAATCACCATATCCGCAGCCATGAGCCTTAAAAACGCTTTTGAGGAAATCGGAAAACGGTTTGAATCCAACACCAAAAACGTCTGCGTATTTAAAATTGAGGCCTACTGTTGCATAACAGCAAATAATTATCAAACCATCGAATTTGCCGTTTAAAAACCCTCCTCCTATTTTAAATTCATAGACTTGACAAACAGCAGGGCTCATACTAATGAATATCGTTATGTTTTTAAAGACATAACGTATATGAATCGGATTTTTTTTTAGGAAAAAGATAAGCCGGTTCGGAGATTGAAATTTTCTACAAAGGAGATGTTTGTTAAATGGATTACCGATGTGTAAAAACCACCTGCCCGTATTGCGGTTGTGGCTGTCAGATGCTGCTGGAAGTTCTTGACGGCAAACTTGTGGATACCATGCCGTCAAAAGAAAAAAATATGAACCAGGGCAAATTGTGTATCAAGGGTCAGACCGCCCATGAATTCGTCCATAGCCCGGACCGCCTTACCCATCCCCTGATCCGGAAAAACGGTAAACTGGAAACGGCCACCTGGGAAGAGGCATTTGAACTCATCACATCCAGGTTTTCACATATAAAAAATACCTATGGCGGGAACAGCATCGGGTTTTTCAGTTCGGCCCGCAGTACCAATGAAGAGAATTATCTCTGCCAGAAACTCTGCCGGACCGCCTTCCAGACCAACAATATCGATCACTGCGCCCGGCTCTGACATGCCCCCACCGTGGCAGGTCTTGCCGCAGCATTCGGAAGTGGTGCCATGACCAATTCCATTGCCGAAATCGAAGATGCCGACTGTCTTCTGGTGGTCGGTTCCAATACGACGGAGGCGCATCCTTTGATCGCCTACCGGATGTTCAGGGCAAAAGAAAAAGGTGCAATACTCATTGTGGTCGACCCGAGAAAGATCCAATTGACGGCCTTTGCCGATATCCATATCCAGTTGAACTATGGTACGGACATCGCTTTTATCAACGGGGTCATGAATGAGATCATCAGCAATAATTGGCACAACGAAGAATTTATTTCGACCCGTACCGAGGATTTTGAAATTTTAAAAGAAACCGTTAAGCCCTATACCCTGGAACGGGTGTCGGACATCACCGGGGTGCCGGTTGAGAGTATCAAAGAAACGGCCCGGCTCTATGCCACATCCAAAAATTCCAGTATCTGTTATACCCTTGGCATTACTGAACACTCCTTTGGGGTGGACAATGTCAAAACCCTGGCCAATCTTGCCATGCTCACCGGCCAGATCGGCAAGGTATCCAGCGGTGTAAACCCATTAAGAGGCCAGAACAATGTCCAGGGGGCCTGTGACATGGGAGCCCTGCCCAATGTCTACCCCGGCTACCAGTCGGTTACGGATCTGTATGTTCAGAAAAAATTCCAGGATGCCTGGGGCGTTGAACTATCCCCTCAGCTCGGTAAAATGATCCCAGACATGATGGACGGGCTTATTGATGGGTCCTTAAAAGGCTTGTATATTTTTGGTGAGAATTCCGTTGAAGGTGATCCGAATACGGCCCATGTCCGCCGTGCGTTGGAGTCTGCACAATTCCTGGTGGTTCACGATATTTTCCTGACCGCGACGGCAGAAATGGCTGATGTGGTTCTGCCCGGCGCTTGCTGGGCAGAGGTGGACGGCACCTTCAGCAATACGGAGCGACGGGTCCAAAGGGTACGCAAAGCTGTTGAACCGCCGGGGGATGCCTTGCCCAACTGGAAAATTTTTTCCGAAATCGGGACAAGACTGGGGATTGCCATGAAATATGATTCTGCAGAAGAAATATTCAATGAAATGTCCGCCCTTACCCCCAGCTTTGGCGGGCTCACCTATGACCGGATCGACGTTGAAGGCATCCAGTGGCCCTGTCCGTCCAAAGAACACCCCGGCACCCGGTTCCTGCATCAGGGAGCCTTTACCCGCGGCAAGGGGAAATTTCATGCCATTGACCATCAGAAATCAAAAGATGAGGCAGATAAAGAGTTTCCCTTTACCCTGACAACGGGACGCAGGTATGCCCATTACAATACCAGTACCATGACGGGCCGATGCAAAACTCTGGTCAATGAATTCCCGGAACCCATCGCCCAGATCAATACCGTTGATGCCGGGCAAATGGGTCTTAAAGACGGAGACCAGGTCAGGGTTATTTCACGGCGGGGAGAAGTCATTACCCCTATCCGTGTCGGCAATGTGGTCCCCCCGGGGTCGCTGTTTATGGATTTCCATTTTGCAAGCGCCAATTCAAATGTACTTCTGGGCACGTTTCTCGACCCTGTTTCCAAAACACCGGATTATAAGGTCTGTGCCGTAAAACTGGAAAAATGCGCCGATTAAAACAAAGGGTTGTTACAAGGGGGGATTACTTTTTTATTTCAAAGGCATCCACTATTTCTTTCTGCATATTGTAGGCCGTATATTTCAAAACATTGGCCTCCACCCGGATGGACTGGAACCAGATGCTGTTGGACAGGGTTTTTGCCATGAGATGATCATTCCGGTTACTTGCCGAATAAAATTTGGGACCGCTGTTGGAAATGATATAAACCGTTCCCTTTTCTTTGTCTGAAACCGGCTGGTGATTCTTAAGCGAAAGGGTGCGGGCATAGCTATGATCATGGCCCTGCAAGACAAGATCAACCCCGTATCGGTCAAAAATGGGGACAAAAAGATCCTGGAACCCGGTTTTATTTTTGCGTTCAGAGATGGAATACACGGGCTGGTGAACGGCCACAATGGTCCACGGCTGCCGGTTTTTGGATAAAACGGTTTCAAGCCAGGGGGCCTGTTCTGCCGTTTGTTCATTCCCGTTCAGGATGACAAAACACACCCCCTGATACTCAAAGCTGAATACGGTTTCCTCAAGGCCTTTGGGGCCGTTTTCCGGCAAGGTAAACTGGGGTCGCCACAGGGGGGTGATGTGAAGCTCATCCCTGGGTGTCTTTCTCGGGTCCGGGTATTCGTGGTTCCCTGCTACAGGGATGAGGGAAATGGTTCTGGGTATCCAGCCGAGAGCTGAAAAAAACTCGGCCCACAGTGAGTCATCCGGGCCATTGTTCACCATGTCTCCTGCAAAGAGCCAGAACCCGGCTTCGGGTTCTTTTTGAAAGGCGGTCCTGAAAACCTGCGAACACATGGAGAACACATGTTCCTGGACATCCCCGAAATAAAGAAAGGTAAAGGGATTCGGCTTTTCAGATGCGGTTTTGAACTGGCTCCATTCGCTCCATGGGTCATCCCCCACACGATAGGCATAGATCATATCCGGCATCAATCCGTTGAAAATAACGGAATGCTGGTATGCGAAGGTATTTTCTCCCAATTCCACGACGGATGTCACGGCCGGAAAGGTTTTAGGGGATTTGTCCGGATTCAGAAGCTCCGACACCGGGATGATCTCAACCCTGGGTGAACCTGATTTCTGAGTCGTCCGCCAGGTTACAGCCTGACTTTTGAAGGGTGTTTCGGTGAGATTCAGCACGATTCGTTCAGGGAAATGTGTAATCGTTTTTTCATCGGCAATTGCAGGGTTGAAACATAAAAGCAGGCAAAACCCGGCAATGACCAGATACCGGTACAGTAATTTTAGAATTACTTCTGATTTGACAATGGATGAGAGTAGGTTTTGCAGCATAGAATCAGGTCAACTCAAAGCTGATGGAGATCTGCAACGGCACCTCTCCCTTAAAAAATTTTGTCGGGGGCTTGGGGAAAGGGGCCGCATCTCTTAGCGCTTTGATGGCAGCTTCATCCAGGATCTTATTCCGGGAACTTTTTGCAACTTCTGTATTTTTAATATTGCCATCCGGTGTAATGATGAATTTCAGGCTCACAATTCCTTCAATATGATTGCTTTTTGCATCTTCCGGGTATTTTTTATTTTTCTCTATTTTGAGTTTCACAAGTTCCAGATAGGTTTTGGAACTTGAAAAATCCGTAACATCCATATCTCCTATGCTGGCCGGGTTCCATTGAGAAATATGCATGCCGGGGTTTCCAGCCGCTGCTACCCCAGGGATAGACGGTACATTGATGGTACCCTCGTTTCCTGCCGATATTCCTGCACTCGCTCCGGCAAAACTTGCTCCGCCGAATGGTTGACCAGAGGTGGGCCGGGTTGTTTCGACGCTTGGAGGTGGAGCGCCTGCGCTCACTTTGAAGTTCTGGATATCCTTTATGTCATCCAGATCGGATAGTTCCCTGGCTGTGGACCTTGGTCTCGGGATAATGCGGGAAGGGGGTTCTGCTGTATTCTCAAATGTCAAATCAGGGACGATATGGGTTTTGAACATCTGGACAGAAGAAAAACTCCAGAAGATCATCAAATGCACCATCAGGGACAGGCTCATCATTATCGTCAGAAACCTGTGGGATTTTTTTTTTCCTGACGGCAGCAATTTTATCTTTATTTTATTAATGGCAATCACCCTTGCCTCCTCTTATGATCTTAAGCCGTCCGATCAAATACCGAATGCGCCGTCTTTGAGTTCCACACCCAGTGCAAATTTCTTGGCCCCAGATTGCTTGGCCGCATCAATCACC
>JAIFMF010000135.1 GCA_020048635.1 Desulfobacula sp.
TGGTCGGGGCGAGAGGATTCGAACCTCCGACATCCTGCTCCCAAAGCAGGCGCGCTACCAGGCTGCGCTACGCCCCGTCTATCTCATCGGACATGACCGTTTTAAATATCATTTTCAAATTTTTATGGCAAGCCCTTTTAAAAAAGAAAGCAATGTTTTTTCAACATACAGATCAATTGGCTCAAAGATAAGAAACTATATTAATCAAGTGCGTTTTTCATCTGTTCCACTTACTGAAGCAGCATGTATATATTGTTGATTCGGGGCAATTTTCTTGACAGTTTTCTTGAATAGAGTTATTTTAGCAAACTTTGTGAAATACTATTGTTATGCAATGTAATTAATATATTACAATTTTTTTGGTTATTTATAATAGTGTTTTAAATATTATTCAATTGAAAAGGATTCATTACAGGACGGTGACATGCAGATAAAAATTGAAGACAAAAGCAGTGTGAAAAAAGTGCTTTCTTTTGAAATTCCCAAAGAGGCCGTTACCAAAGAACTCGATAAAGCGTATAACGAGTTAAAAAAAAAAGCGGATGTAAAAGGATTTAGAAAAGGGAAAATTCCCCGGAAGGTCCTGGAAAACAGATTCTCAAAAGATGTTCACGCCGAGGTGGCGCCTCGATTGATTCAGGAGGCATTTCTTGATGCCATAAAAGAGCATAATCTTGATATCGTCGGAGGCCCTCAATTGGATCCGCCAGAATTAGATCCTGAAAAAGCATATGCCTTTGATATTACGGTGGAGATAAAACCAAAACTTGAGGATATCGATTTCGAAGGTCTTTCTTTGAAAAAGACAAAATATGAAGTGTCTGATGCTGAGATAGAAGGTCAGATTTTCATGATTCAGAAAACTATGGCAAAAAAGGAAACCGTAAAAGAAGCACGTCCGGTAAAGGTCAATGACTTTGTCCTCATCGATTATGAAGGCTTTTTAAATGGGGTGTCTTTTGATAAAACGCCCAAGATTGAAAATTATCTTATGGGCATTGAACGGAGTGTCATGCCCAAAGAATTTTCTGACAAGCTGATAGGCTCAATTCCGGTACAGGATCTTGAAATTGAAGTTTCCTATCCAGAGGACTATTATATTGATGACCTGAAAGGTAAAACCATTGTCTATATGGTTAAATTAAAAGAAATTCAGGAAGAAATTCTCCCTGAAATTAATGATGACCTTGTTAAAGGCTTGGGAAAATTTGAGACTCTGGATGAGGTCAGGGCATCTATCCGGCAAAACCTTGAAAAAGGATATGCCCAGAGAGTAAAACATGAACTTTCTGAACAGATATTTCAAAACCTGTTAGAAAAATGCAATTTTGAAGTTCCAGAAGCAATGATTGAAGGAGAACTCAATGGTATTATTATGGAAGCAGAACAGGCTTATGCTGCGAATAATACCAGCCTGGAAGAAGTCGGTTTGAGCGGAGATATTATTAGGACCCAGTACCGGGATGTGGCTGAAAAACAGGCGAGAAGACATATCATCCTGGGTAAAATCATCAGCCAGACAAAGCTTGAATTGACAGATGAAGAACTTGAAAAAAGTTTTCAGGAAATGGCTATTGGAATGAATGCGCCTGTTGAAGCTGTTAAAAATTATTTTAACAGGGATCAGACACAACTATCATATTATAAACATACTCAACTTGAAAAAAAGGCTGTTGATATTATAATAGATAAAGGCAGTCTGACCGATGTTGAACCGGATGCTGCTGCTGACGTAAAAACTGAAACCGAGGATGCATCAGAAAAATAAAACAATGGGTTGTTTTAAACAAATGAGCATAGGAAGTTAAAAATTAAAGGAGTTGAATTGTGCCTCTAATTCCAATGGTTGTTGAACAAAGCAACAGGGGAGAGCGTGCTTACGATATTTACTCACGCCTTTTAAAGGACAGAATCATTTTTGTTGGATCTGCCATTGATAATGAAATTGCTAATCTTATCGTTGCCCAGCTTTTATTTCTGGAGTCGGAAGATCCTGAAAAGGATATCAGTTTTTATATAAATTCTCCGGGCGGAGTGGTTACTGCAGGACTTGCCATCTACGATACCATGCAATATATAAAGCCTGATGTGGCAACTGTCTGTATCGGGCAGGCCGCCAGTATGGGAGCACTTTTGCTGGCTGCCGGTAAAAAAGGGAAAAGGATTGTACTGCCCAATTCCCGCATTATGATTCATCAACCTTTGGGTGGTGCACAGGGACAGGCTACTGATATTAAGATTCAGGCCAACGAGATTTTAAGAATGAGAGACAACTTAAATGAAATCTTGTCTCATCATACAGGTAGGGATATAAAAAAGATATCCGAAGATACGGAAAGAGATTTTTTCATGTCAGCGAAAGAGGCAATGGAATATGGGATTGTGGATAAAGTAGTTGCTGATAGAAGTGATCTGGAAGACGAAACAGAGGATTCTTCAAAGGAGTAGGTTATTATGGCTCGTAAGAATGAAGGCAATGACCACTTTTTCTGTTCTTTTTGCGGCAAGAATCAAAAAGAGGTAAAAAAGCTGATTGCCGGTCCAAGCGTGTATATCTGTAATGAATGCATTAAATTGTGCGGTGAGATTATAGATGATGAAGAAAAAGAAAAGAAAGCCGATACTCATGGCATCAAGGATATGCTGACTCCCAAACAGATCAAGGAACTGCTGGATTCCTATGTCATTGAGCAGGACCAGGCTAAAAAAGTGCTTTCCGTTGCTGTCTATAATCACTATAAAAGGCTGAGTTCCACTGTTGAAAAGAGAAATGACGGAGTTGAAATTCAAAAAAGCAATATCCTTATTATTGGTCCGACCGGTTGTGGGAAAACGTTGCTTGCTCAGACCCTGGCAAGATTTTTGGATGTTCCCTTTGCTATAGCCGATGCGACGGCTTTGACTGAAGCCGGTTATGTTGGAGAAGATGTTGAAAATATTGTTCTTTCCCTTGTTCAGAATGCGGATTATGATATCGAAAAAGCCCAGAAGGGAATTATTTATATCGATGAAATAGATAAAATTTCAAAAAAAGGTGATAATCCCTCGATTACGCGTGATGTATCCGGTGAGGGCGTTCAGCAGGCTCTTTTGAAAATAATTGAAGGTACGGTTGCGAGCATTCCGCCAAAAGGTGGAAGAAAACACCCTCAACAGGATTATGTGAAAGTTGATACCTCCAATATTCTTTTTATCTGTGGGGGTACGTTTACAGGGCTTGAAAAGCTGATTGAAAGAAGAATTTCCAAGAAAACAATGGGATTTGGAGCAAAAATTATTGCCAGGGAAGAAAAGAATATCGGTCAACTTTTTGAACAGCTCAAACCTGAAGATTTGATCAAATTCGGTCTGATCCCTGAATTCTTAGGCCGCCTACCCATTATTACATCTATCGGTGAACTTAATGAAAAATCATTGGTAAAAATTCTGACAGAGCCAAAGAATGCCCTTGTTAAACAATACCAGGAATTATTCAAGATTGAAGGAGTGGATCTTCAATTTACAGAGGAAGCCCTTGTTGCTATGGCGAAGGCAGCAGTAAAACGAAAATCCGGTGCCAGAGGGCTTCGTGCTATTATGGAAGAAACCATGCTGGATATTATGTATGAAATGCCTTCAAAAGAGAATGTCAGGGAATGTGTTGTCGGAGAAGAAGTCGTACTCAGAAAAGAAGATCCGATCCTGCTCTATGAACAGCCTAAAAAGCAGGCTTGAGATTTAGCGAGTTTAAAATTTAATGATCAATATATCTAAGTTTTTTCATCAGGATGGTTCCGAAAGTGTAAAAAAACAACTTCCATTGGTGCCGTTAAGGGACATGGTGTTGTTCCCCTTCATTACAACGTCTGTATTTGTTGGACGCGATAAATCCATTAAAGCCTTATCCGAGGCAATGGCATTAGAGAAAAAAATATTTTTAACGACTCAGAAAGATCCGGAAGTTGTGAAGCCCAATATCATCGATATATTTCAGGTGGGTACGGAAGCCAAAATTACTCAGCTTTTGCGATTACCGGATGGAACAGTCAAGGCACTGGTTGAAGGACAGCAAAGGGGAAAAATTGTAAAGCTTTCGGATGAAGAAGGGTATCTTGTTGTAGAATACATTCCTGTTCTTGAGGAACTCATGCCTGAAAAGGCAAAAGAAGCTGCCATCCGAACAGTAACAGAGGCGTTTGAACATTATACCCAGTTGGCCGGAACCGTATCAAAAAGTTTTTTTAAGAATCTTGAAGTACTTGCTGTAAATGAATCCAGGTATGCCGATACAATAGCATCCCAAATGCCTTTTAAATTGATTGATAAGCAGCAATTGCTTGAATGCGGCAATATTGAAAATCGATTCCTGTTGTTACTGAAGCTTATTCAAAAGGAAACGGAAGTTTTTGCCATGTCTCAGAAAATAAAGGGACGTGTAAAAGAACAGATGGATAAACTTCAGAAAAAGCACTATCTCAATGAGCAGATGCGCGCTATCAAAAAAGAAATGGGAGAAGATTCCGACTCCGGTGAATTTCAGGATCTTGAAAATCGGATCAAGAAAAAAAGAATGTCCAAGGAAGCAGCCTCTGTTGTGAGAAGAGAGTTCGACAAGCTTAAGATGATGTCTCCCATGTCTTCGGAAGCCACAGTTGTAAGAAATTATATTGACTGCTTGATTTCTCTGCCCTGGTTTAGGAAAAGCCGATCCAAAATCGAACTGAAAAATGCGCAGCAGATTCTGGATCAGGATCATTATGGGCTTGAGAAACCCAAAGAAAGAATATTAGAGTATCTGGCCGTCCAGATTCTTGTAAAAAAAATAAAAGGGCCGATCCTGTGTCTGGTTGGACCTCCGGGCGTTGGTAAAACATCCCTTGCAAAATCAGTCGCATCTGCTACCGGGCGGTCTTTTGCCAGAGTCTCCCTGGGCGGTGTGAAAGATGAAGCTGAAATCAGAGGTCATAGGCGCACCTATGTGGGAGCTCTGCCTGGGAAAATAATTCAAACCCTGAAAAAGATAGGATTCAACAATCCAGTCTTCTGTCTGGATGAAATTGACAAAATGACGTCTGATTTCAGGGGTGATCCTTCCTCAGCTCTCCTGGAAGCCCTTGATCCGGAACAGAATAAAAATTTCAATGATCACTATCTTGAGGTGGATTATGATCTGTCAGAAATCCTTTTTATTACGACAGCCAATACCTTATATGATATTCCTGCTCCCTTGAGAGACAGGATGGAAGTGATTCATATTCCCGGCTACACCGAATATGAAAAAGAAAAGATTGCAGAAGGGTACCTGATACCCAAACAGTTAAGAGAAAATGGGCTTTCAGAAGAAGATGTTATTTTTTCAAAAAATGCGGTTCATACCATCATCAAGAATTATACAAAAGAAGCAGGTGTTAGAAATCTCGAAAGGGAGATCTCGTCTATTTTAAGAAAGATTGCAAAAGAAATTGTTCAGACGGATGTAAGGAAAAAACATACTATTTCAGCAGGCTCGGTTGGAAAATATTTAGGGCAGCCCAAGTTCAGAGATAGCGCCAGGGAAAAAGAAGACAGGGTGGGAATTGTCACCGGTCTTGCCTGGACCCAGGCTGGCGGGGAGCTTCTGACGATTGAAGCCGTTACCATGCCGGGTAAGGGAAGTGTTCTTGTCACGGGGAAACTCGGTGATGTTATGAAAGAGTCTGCCCAGGCTGCTGTGAGTTATGTCAGGTCCCGCAGTAAAGAATTGGACATAAAGGAAAATTTTTATAAGAATTTGGATATCCATATTCATGTACCTGAGGGTGCTATCCCTAAAGATGGCCCATCTGCAGGGATTACCATGTGTGCAGCGGTGGTATCGGTATTGACCGGGAAGCCTGTTTCAAGAAAAATTGCAATGACAGGAGAGATTACGTTGCGTGGCAGGGTGCTTCCGGTAGGCGGGTTAAAAGAGAAATTGCTGGCAGCCCATGCCAATGGTATTCATAAGGTTATTGTTTCTATTGAGAATAAAAAGGATATCAGAGAGGTCCCCAAATTAATTCAGAAGCAGTTAGAAATCCTCTATGCAGAAAACATGTCAGATGTTTTAAAGTATGCTTTGCTGTAATGCGGATTGATTAAAGACGGGAAATAAAATCTGTCATCGCCTCTTTTTCGTCCTTTGTGGCAACGGTTCTTCGGAGTTCGACCATTCTTTCAAGCTCTTTTTTATCCATCAGGAGGTCTTCTTTTCTTGTCCCGGATTTATTAATGTTTATAGCAGGCCAGATTCGGTGCTCTGAACATTCCCGGGAAAGAAAGAGATCCATATTGCCGGTTCCTTTGAATTCCTGGTAGATAATGTCATCCATACGGCTGCCGGTTTCGACCAGAATTGTGGCAATGATCGTCAGTGAACCTCCATTTTCCAGCTTTCTCGCCGCGCCAAAAATTTTTCTTGGAAATTCCATGGCATTGGTGCCAAGTCCACCGGACATGGTTTT
Organism: Desulfobacula sp.; assembly: GCA_020048635.1. Lineage (GTDB taxonomy): Bacteria > Desulfobacterota > Desulfobacteria > Desulfobacterales > Desulfobacteraceae > Desulfobacula. Next base: position 6,462 of record JAIFMF010000135.1, read on the forward strand.
GCCATAGCTTTCAGTATTTGAGTTAAAAGCCCTGGTCATGCGTGTAAGGGAGTCAATGAACACAACAGCATCTTGACCGATTTCAGCACAGCGGATAGCCGTATGCATTGCAAGACGTGTCATCCGCATATGCTGACTGGTCTGCTGATCAGCAGAAGAATAAAGGATATGGGCATTGTTGACCCCCCGCTGGAAATCAGTGACCTCTTCAGGTCTTTCATCAATAAGTAAAATAAAGACTTTTGAGTCCGGGTGATTTAAAACAATTGAGTTGGCCATGTGTTTCAGGAGGGTTGTTTTACCGGATTTTGGGGGAGAAATAATGAGTCCACGTTGACCCATGCCGATGGGCACAATCATATCAAGGGCAGCGCCTATGATATCACATTTATCCTGGGTCATGATATAACGCTTAAAAGGGTTGATGCTGGTCTGGTCCTGCAATAAAGGAATCTTAATAAATTCATCAAAAGTGAGAGCGTTGATTGTTTCAACTCTGATTAAGGCAAGATTCGGATTATTCGGGCCTTTCTGTTCCCCAATGCCTTTAATGAGACTGCCTTCCCTTAAATCAAGCTTTCTTATAAGGCTGTTGGGAACATATGGGTTTTCAGGTCTGGGAAGAAAGTTTTCTTCAATATTCCTTAGAAATCCAAAACCCTTATCCATAATTTCAAGATATCCTTGTACAGGTTCCATAATCGACTCCTTTGAAGCAAAGCAGATATAAAGCAAAGAAATAATAATTAATCGTTGGTATTCCACAAACTGTCTTTTGGATACTTCAGTTAAGACACAGATTCAAGTTTTTAGGTGAAAAATTGAATTACTGCAAAACTACAGAATCATTTATAGCATTTATTATATACGCTTGCAAGTCAGTCACATGGAATATTTTATTGCACAATGATAATAGTTGTGGTTCTTGAATTTTTCTAGTTGTTTTTGCTTGACACTATTTTTTTTAGTTGATATAAGTCCTTTTGTTTTGGGGCGATTAACTCAGTTGGTAGAGTGCAACCCTTACAAGGTTGAAGTCGCAGGTTCGAGCCCTGCATCGCCCACCAGAAAATGCGGGTAACGGGGGTGTAGTTCAGTTGGTTAGAACGCTTGCCTGTCACGCAAGAGGTCGCGAGTTCGAGTCTCGTCACTCCCGCCACAATAGCAAAAAAGAAATGGAGTGATCAGCAGTTATTGTTCTGATCACTCCATTTCTTTTTTAGAGAGAATATCGGCTTATTGGTTTACTGTTTTTTCAAGTTCTTTTTCGATGGCATTCCCCATGGTTTCTGTGTTCACAGAGCTGGTTTTGTCGTCTGTCAGGTCGGCCGTGAAGATTCCTTTTTCAAGTACATTTGAAATGGCTTTTTCAATGGCGTTGGCTGCTTCTGTGAGTTCAAACGTATATTTCAGCATCATGGCTCCGGATAAAATTTGGGCAATTGGATTTGCGATACCTTTCCCCGCAATATCCGGTGCAGACCCACCGGCGGGCTCATAAAGGCCAAATTTTTTTTCATTCAGACTGGCGGATGCCAGAAGACCCATTGAGCCGGTGATCATGGCACATTCATCTGAGATAATATCCCCAAACATGTTCTCACAAAGAAGTACATCAAATTGGTGTGGGTCTCTGACAAGCTGCATGGTCGCATTGTCAACATATATGTGGTTTAAAGTGACATCCGGAAATTCTTTAGCGATCTGTATGACGGTCTCTCGCCACAAAACCATGGAAAAAAGGACATTGGCTTTATCCACAGATGTGACAAGATGCCTTCTTTTTCGGGCTGCTTCAAAAGCCATCCGGGCGATTCTTTCGATTTCATACCGTGAATACACCATGGTGTCATAGGCTTTTTCTGTGGGCCCCGTGCCTTCTCTGCCTTTGGGTTGACCAAAATAGATGCCGCCTGTAAGTTCTCTGACACAAAGAATATCGAACCCCTGTTTCACTATTTCAGGTTTTAAGGGTGATGCGGATACGAGTGTCGGGAAAACCTTTGCAGGTCTTAAATTGCAATAAAGGTCAAAGTGTTTTCTTAAGGGGAGAAGAGCACCTCTTTCCGGCTGCTTTTCAGGGAGAAGATGTTCCCATTTGGGGCCTCCGACCGAACCAAATAAAATGGCATCACTTTGTTCGCAAAGAGACAAGGTTGAATCTGGTAAAGCCTTTCCCTGATTATCGATGGCGGCTCCACCAACGTCTGCAAATTCATATTCGAAATTAAAATTATAAAGATCTGCAGTTTTTTTAAGAATTTTTATTGCCTCTTTCATGACTTCAGGTCCGATTCCATCTCCCGGGAGTACAGCAATCTTGTTCAAACCAGTATATCTCCTTGTAGTTTCAGTAAGATTATAAAAAATTTTATATTATAGTATATTTTAGAATACGCAATATAAATTTAAGTTTTTATTAATAAATTTAATATATACTGGATTATTGCTATCGAAAGATATGTTCAGGTTTATTTAGAAGGTGAAAAAAATATCAGACCAGGTCGCCTTAAAAAATGCAAGAAAAAAAATGGGGGCGATAAAAAAATCACCCCCATTTTATAGTAGTATTATGGTTTAACTTTATTTTCTGTTACCGTATTCAGCATAGGCCATGGCAGTAAGCCTGTAAACAAGGTGAGCCATTTTTGAAAAAGGCAGAAACGCAAACAGGTTAAAGATGGCGATCAGATGCAGATAATAAAAGAAATATGAAACATACGCCATATGTGCAAGGCGCGCCATTTCAGTAAGCATACCGGTTAACCCGAGAGAAAAAACAACACCCAGAATAAACCAGTCTTTATAATATGTCTTTTGTTCCTCTTTTTTATCCAGCCTGTTTTTAATCATCAAACCTGATCCGATTACCAAGGCAACACCTGAAATATTCGCCAGCCATTTCATCGGGCTGAGTTGTGAATAGGGCCCGGGCATTTGAGCAATGTAAAGAAGGACAAACCCGATACTAGTGACGATAAAGAGGCCAATAAATGAGTATAGAACCATCATATGAGGGGTGGCTCGATCCTTATTGGACTCACATTCATTGAATTTATCGTGTTTCAATACCGTCGGAATAACCCTGATCAGTGCCTGGAAAAATTCTTTGAAGTTCAAGGCAGTCTGAGATGTTTTCCCTTCGCGAACAGCATTTTCATGAATATCCGTTAGAAAATTTTTAAGGCTGAGTGCAAAAATGATGGCAACAGCAGTTGCAGTCGGAACAAAGGTCAAATCGACAAACCAGGTTGAGAAAAAATCAGCTTGGGCAATTACATGTTCTGCGCCTTCGTGTGCATGAGACCAGGCAATACCGAATACATTAAATAGGCTCGTCATGGTTTCTTTACCATAAATCGTGATAATGGCCAGAAGTGCAAACCAGAGAGCCGGAATTCCAATGAGAAGAGGAAGCTTCTTGGGATCATTCACTGCATTTGCAAGAACTTTAGGTCTTGCATATTCTGTGATGGCAGCTGATCTGATAGCCGACAGAACATCACCCGGTGCTGCCCCCCGCGGGCAAAGATCCGTACAATCCCCGCATTGATGGCATAGCCAGATATCTCCGTTTTTGATAAGCCTGTCTTTAAGACCCCAGGAGGCGGCAATCATTTCTTTTCTCGGGAAAGGACTGTTTTCCGGGGCAATAGGGCATGCAACCGAACAAGTAGCACACTGGTAACATTTTTTCAGTGTTTCGCCGCCAAGACCTCTTATCTGGGCAATAAAGCCCAGATCAGGTTGTGCAAAATATTTTTCAGTCATACTATGATACCTCCTCACTATTTTGAAAAATAGTCACCATTAGAAGCCTTTGAACGGGTTTGGACCAAGGTCTTCAACTACTTTTACAAAGGCATTTATTATTCCAGGAAGTTTGTCATATTCATCAATGGCAACTTCTGCAAAGGCCACACGTTCTTCTTCAAGCGCAAGGCTTGTAAGAGCCTCACCGATTTTCTTCACACGGACTTCAGCAAGTTCAGAGCCTTTTACAAAGTGGCACTGATAATCATCACCATGTTTGCAGCCGATGAGAATAACACCGTCCATACCCTGAGCCAGAGCGTCTTTTATCCAGATGGTATTCACAGAACCAAGACATCTTACCGGGATAAAGCGGACATTGGGAGAATAATCGATCTTGTTTAATCCCACCATATCAAGCGCCGGGAAGGCGTCATTTTCACAGATAAGAGCAAGGAATCTGAAAGGAGGTTCACTGTAGTCATCTTCCGACGGAACTTTAATGGCTTTGACCTGGGAACCGATGGAGTCAATGCTGTAGTCGGCAAAAGAAATGATTCTTTCTGGGCAGGCACCCATACAGGTTCCACATCTTCTGCAACGCGTCGGGTTGGCTTTTGGCGTGCCTTTTTCATCATCATCAAGAGCACCAAAGGGGCATTCAACCGTGCAGCGCTTGCACTGGGTGCATCTCTGAAAAAAGAATTCCGGATAGGTCATGTCACCGGATCTTGGGTGAACTGCCATACCTCTGTTGGCACTTTCAATACATTGGATGGCTTTGAGAGCCGCTCCTGTCGCATCTTCTATGGATTCTTCAATGGTCATGGCGCGTCTGATGGCGCCCGCTGCATAAACGCCGGTTCTCTGGGTTTCATAGGGAAAACAGATGTAGTTGGAGTCGGCATACTGGCCGAAAATGTCATTGTCTCTGAAAGCCGGGCCCTGACGATAGGCAAGATTTATAACAGGATCATCTTTGGTTACAGGCACCATGCCGCCTGCAAGAACAACAAGATCCGCCTTGATTGCAAGATTTTCACCCAGAAGGGTGTTCACTGCATTAACGGCCAACCCGTTTCCTTGTTGAGCCACTGAAATAACAGAACCCTTTGTCATGAAAATTCCGTCATCTTGCTGCATGCTTTTGTAGAAATATTCCTGAAGGCCCGGAGTCCTCATATGCTGATAAATGATATAGGCTTTGCCATCCGGATAGTCATCGCGAACGTATTTTGCTTGTTTCAGAGCAACCTGGCTCGTGACGGAACCTGCATATTCAAAGTCGGCATCATCCGTGTCCTTGCCTGGGGATTGAATAAAAACAACATTTTTTGCTTCTTTTCCATCGGAAGGCCTAACCACTTTTCCCTTGGCAGCAATTTTCTCAAATTCATCATTGGTGATAACATCGGCAAGATCAATCCCGAGATGTGCAAAAGTTTCTCCCTCAAGCTTGTCAGGACGCCAGCCAGCAGCCAGGATAACAGCGCCGTAAAGTTCTCCATCAGGGTCAAGTGTGAGGATATCATTTTTTCCTTCATTGTATGCAAGGTATTTA
>JAIFMF010000028.1 GCA_020048635.1 Desulfobacula sp.
ATTGCGCTACACGCCATTTTCCCGACAGATAACGAAGATAGAAAAACATGTTTTCTATTTCATGTCAACTTTTTTTTAAATCAATGTCCTTGGTCTGCACCAAAAACATCTTATGCCCAATTCCTTATTCAGAATTTGCCGGGGGAAGAGACAAGAGAGAAAAGGATCACTCTCTCTCCTGTGATTGTGCTGATGTCTGTGTGCAGGCTCTTCACTTTTACCCCGACTATATTTTCCACTGCTTCTTCCAGTAAGGGCCGACCTTGTTCCAACAGAGTGATCCGAATGCGCTTGATCAATTCTTGTCCGTCCTTACGTTCTGCGGTGCCAGCCAGCTTCAATTCAGCCTGTGTTAGGACGCTCTTGAGCCGCACCAACACCATGTCATCAATGATATAAGCCTTGGTTTCCAGAGGCCCGCGGCCCATATACTCTTTTTCAAATTTTATTATGGCCTCGCATATTTCAGCTTCTAATTGCCCTCTGGTTCTATTTTTCATTTTGACCTCGAACGTCTGACTGTCTGATTGAAAATTGATGCCTTTTCTATAAAACCCTAAACGGCTCACCCTTCCTTCTTATTAATTGCGTACTGTTTATGCTTTTTTATAACTGAATTACTAACAGTTAGCTCAAATAGATGTCAACCGATAATACCATTTTAAAAAGGCAGTAGACATACCGCCCAAAATTTTAAAAAATTTAAAATCGAGTTTAATATATTTTTTGTGTTCTATTAATTTATATTCATCTGTGTTAAAAAGCCCTTGTTTGTTAGATAATTTTTTTAATAATTTTTAATAATACTGATACGTTAACATTCAACATAATGAAGGATGACAATATGGGTTTAATCTCTTCAACGCATTCCATCAGCCGGTATCATATTGAGGGAAAAATTGAGGGTTCTGCAGCCGAAGAAGTTAGAAATGGTCTGATCGCTTATTCAATTCCAAAAATAGAAAGTGAATTTGATGCACTATCTGCCGGGTGGACACCTTTTGAAAGCCCTTATAACCCGGACTTTGACAAATTTTCCATTCAGTTTGGAGCTTATTTTTTATTTTCTCTAAGGGTTGATAAAAAATCCATCCCCACAAGATTGATTCAAAAATATATGGCCATTGAAATTGAAAAAAAGATGGAAAAATCAGGGCGGCAGTTTATTTCAAAAAACGAAAAAACAGAAATAAAAGAAATGATCATCGATCTTCTGATGCACAAAATACCCGCTGTTCCCAGTATTTATGAAGTCCTCTGGAATTATGAAGAACAAACTCTGTATTTATTCTCTACACAGAAAGCCGCCAACGAGCTTTTTGAAACCATCTTCTTGAAAAGTTTTAAACTTAAACCTGTCAGGCTCTTTCCTTATACCCTTGTTGAAACAAAATCCGTTTTTTCAAATTCAGATAAAGACAGGATTCTCTCACTGACTCCCTTAAAATATACGAGGTAAAACCCCATGCTTGATATTGCAGCGGCTTATAATAAATACAAATTTCTTGGAAATGATTTTTTAACCTGGATCTGGTTTTCTATTGAAACCCAGAAAAATTTTTCAGATTTGCTGGGTTCAAAGGATGTTATCACCCTTGAAATAGGAAATTCAATTGTTCTTGAAAATCAATTAGGAGATAAATCCAAGGAAAAAATCACTATTAAAGGAGATGAAGCAGGTCTTGAAGAGGGAACCACGGCCTTAAAAAAAGGAGCCTGGGTGACCCAGATTAATCTTATGTGTAAGATTAATGAGGATGAATACAAATTCACCATTAAAGGGGAAAGTTATAATATTACCGGACTTAAAACACCTAAAACAGATCTTTCAAAAACCGGGGATGAAATTGAAGGGCTGGTGCTTGAAAAAGCATTTTTTTGTTTAAAAATTTATGAAGTTATTGACACTCTCTTTTTAAAATATCTTGAACAACGTGTGTCCGATAACTGGAATCATAAAGGATTACAGGAGATTAAGAACTGGATCGTATCTTTTTAAAAAAATGTTCAAAACAGGCTGGTTTTAAACATAAGAAAAAAATATTATAAAACCCTGAGGTTTTATCTGATAAAAAAACATCTTTTAAACGCTTTTTTTATATTATTATATAATAAGTACAGAGTATTAAAAAGTTTTCAACATTTAAACACCCTTTATTGTTATTATTATTCTTTTTTAAGATATATTTAATAATATACCTTAAATATTTAACAATTGATAAATATCGTATTTTAAGATAGATAATTCTGCATGTACATATTTTTGAAAAAGGACAATAGATGAAAATTTCATTTAATAAAAAAGAAATTGTGGATGTACTTTCAAAAATTCAAGGGTTAACCGGAAGAAAAACAAGTCTAACGATTACATCTGACATTTTGATAAAAGCCGTCGGTTCCAAGATAAATATTACAGCCAGTGATATGGAAACGGCATTTTATGGAACATATGAGGCAGAGGTTGAAAGAGAAGGTATTTTATCAATAAATTCAAAAAAATTTTATGAGATTTTAAGAGAATATCCGGATAATGAAATTATTGTTAATGAAGTAGAAAACAGATGGGTTGAGATTGGAAAAGGAGACAGCCTTTATCATATTGTCTCTTCCGATTATGAAAATTTTCCTGAAACACCGGTTATAGAAAATGTTGAGTTTATTGAAATAAGTTCAAAAGATCTTAAAAAAATGGTCGAGATGTCATCTATTGTTGGATACCCTGGAGAAGAAAAGAGAATTTATGTTTTAGGATCATTAATAGAGAAAATAATAAAAGACGGCAAAGAAAAATTGAGAATAGTATCAACGGATTCAAAGCGGCTTAATTGTTATGATGCTGAATTTAAAGGGAATTTAAACCTTCCAGAGGAAAGTCTCATTATCCCGAAAAAAGGATTATCCGAACTTAGTAAATTTATTGACGGGAGCAAGGAAAGCATCAATGTTGGGATAAAGGATAACCATTTTATTTTTCAGGATGAAAATGAATCCGTCATGATTAAACTTCTGGAGGGAGAATATCCAGATTATAAACCTGTCATCAACTACCAGGAAATGATACCGGTTGAAGTGGAGCGAAGTATATTTTCAACTCTTATGAAACGCATATCCATATTAACCTCGGAAGACTATAAAACCGTAATATTAAATTTTAAAAATAATGAGCTGATTGTGACCATCACCAATCCTGAAATAGGTGAATCAAAAGAAAGAATCATGATTCCGTTCTCAGAGGATGAAATAAAAAGTGCCTTTAACCCGAGGTATTTTATTGATGCCTTAAGTTTATTTGAAGAAAATAGTGTAATTTTAAACCTTAAAGAAAGCAAAAGTCCTTGTATTATTAGAAGTTTTGATAATGACAGGCTAATTTGTGTAATAATGGCGATGCATATATCATGAATGAAAATATAGAAACAAAAGAATACGATGCCGGTAGTATAAAAGTACTAGAGGGTCTGGAGGCTGTTCGTAAAAGACCTTCCATGTATATTGGGAATGTGGATATTGAAGGTCTTCACCATCTGGTCTATGAAGTGGTGGATAATAGTATTGATGAGGCCATGGCCGGGCAGTGCGATATTATTATTGTGACCATTCACACGGATAATCGCGTGAGTGTTCTGGATAATGGGCGCGGAATTCCCATTGAAATGCATGATACGGAAAAAATTCCCGCCTGTGAAGTGGTAATGACAAAACTTCATGCAGGTGGAAAATTTGACAAAGATTCCTATAAAGTCTCCGGCGGTTTACACGGCGTTGGAATTTCAGTTGTTAATGCCCTTTCCATTCAGCTTGACATGGAGGTGTATAAAAATGGCAAGGTTTATCACCAGTCCTATTCAAAAGGCAATAAAAAGACTGAGCTTGCAGTGATCGGAAATACCGATAAAAAAGGAACAAAGATCACATTCTCTCCTGATTTTGAAATCATGAACAAGAATGAATTTGACTATGAAGTGCTTTCCAGGAGAATGAGAGAACTTGCATTCTTAAATAAAAAACTCAGAATCATTATTGAAGATGAAAGATCGGCTGAAAAAGATGATTTTTATTTTGAAGGCGGGCTTGTCTCTTTTGTTGAATACCTGAATCGTTCCTGTATACCCCTTCATGAACCCATTCACATCGAAGGGGATAAAAAGGATGTGCAAATCGAAGTGGCGATTCAATATAATGACACCTATAAAGAAAAGCTGTATTCTTTTGCCAATAATATCAGGACCATTGAGGGCGGCGCCCACGTGTCCGGGTTCAAGGCGGCTATGACCCGAACGGTGAACGCTTATCTGACGACATCCAATAACATTCCTAAAAATATGCAGAGTTTAAAAATCAGCGGGGATGATATGAGGGAAGGTCTTTCAGTTATTATTTCCGTAAAGCTTATGGAACCTCAGTTCGAGGGACAGACCAAAACCAAACTGGGAAATAATGAAATAAAAGGCATTGTCGAATCCCTTTTAAACGAAAAATTAAGCCAGTACCTTGAAGAAAATCCGAATGTTGCCAAGAAAATTATTGCCAAGGCCGTAGATGCAGCAAGAGCAAGAGATGCAGCAAAAAGAGCCAGGGAACTGGCCAGAAAAAAAGGATCTCTTCTGGACGCTTCTTTACCAGGGAAGCTGGCTGAATGTCAGTATTCAGATCCGGCTGAAAGAGAATTGTTTCTCGTAGAGGGAGATTCTGCGGGTGGCAGCGCCAAACAGGGAAGGGACAGACGCTTCCAGGCGATTTTACCCCTGAAGGGAAAAATTCTGAATGTTGAAAAAGCAAGATTCGATAAAATTATCAGAAGTGATGAAATAAAAAATATTTTTACAGTTTTAGGTACGGGCGCCGGCAACGAAGAATATGATATTGAAAAAATCCGCTATCATAAAGTGGTGATCATGACAGATGCGGATGTTGATGGATCTCATATCAGGACCCTGCTGTTAACATTTTTTTACAGACAGATGCCGGATCTGATTTCAAAAGGGTTTCTCTATATTGCCCAGCCTCCGCTTTTCAGGGTGGGATCAAGAAAAGGCGGTGTTTACCTGAAAAATGAAGAAGAATATTCTGATTATCTTGTCAAAAGAATTGCAGGGCAGAAAGAAATTTTTCTGAGTGGGAATAAGGAATCTCTTAGTGAAGGAGATTTTTATTTATTTCTGGTCCATTTATCAGATTATTATCAAGCTGTATCCCTTTTAAAGAAACGAGATATGGATACAAACCTCTTGCTGGCCCTGATAAAAAATGGGGTAAAAGATAAATTTTTCCTGGAAGTAAAGAATAATTTTATTTCTCTGGCTGAAGATCTTAAAACGCTTGAATATGTTCCGGGTGAAATCGAATACGACCCGGAAAGAAATATTTATGAAATGGACATATATGAAAAACAGGGAAAACAAATCCTTTTAAGAGTTGGAAGAGAAATTCTTTCGACCAATGATTATAAAAGAATGCTCAGGGGTTATGAAAAGATCAGTGTATTTAATAAACCCCCTTTTTCCATATCTTCAAAACAGTCTGAATCAGAAGAAAAAAGAGAATATTCTTTTAACAACACAGACACCCTGTTTGAATTTATCCTGTTGGAAGCCAAAAAAGGCATCACTGTTCAGCGTTACAAAGGTCTGGGCGAGATGAATGCAGACCAGCTCTGGGAAACCACCATGAATCCTGAAAAAAGGATCATGCTTCAGGTCAATATCGAAGATGCTGAAAAAGCGGATGATATTTTCACCCTGCTCATGGGTGAGGAAGTCGAACCCCGGAGAAATTTTATCCAGAAACATGCCCTTGAGGTCTCTTCTCTGGATTATTAATAAAAGGCCGGGGTTATCTATCAAATGGTCAGGGTTTCCATGGCTTTTTTCATCTGGCGGATAGCTTGTTTTAATCGTTCTTCTTTTTCAACCAGGGCGAGGCGCAGATACCCTTCGCCTTCTTCACTGAATCCGACACCCGGAGAGACAGCCACATTGGCCCGGTTCATCATTTCAACAGCAAACTGCATGGAGCCTATTTTATTGTAAGGCTCTGGGATCTTGGCCCAGACAAACATACCGGCTTTGGGCTTTTCAACATCCCAGCCGTTTCTGTTAAGTCCGTTGCAAAGGACGTCCCGTCTGGCCTCATACACTCTGGCCTGTTCCGGCAGAGTGTCGTCGCAGTCTCTTAAAGCGATGATACCGGCTACCTGGATGGCGGAAAAAATACCGTAATCAAAATATCCTTTAATTTTCCCGAGAGCCTGGATCATTTGGGAATTTCCCACACAATATCCAATTCTCCATCCAGCCATGTTATAGGATTTTGAAAAAGATCCGAATTCAACACCCACATCTTTTGCTCCTTCTGCTTCCAGAAAGCTGGGTGCCTGATACCCGTCAAAGGTAATTTTTGAATAGGCAAAATCGCTGATAACCATTAATTTGAAACGTTTTGCAAGTTTTACAATTTCTTCAAAAAAGGCTTTATTGGTCACCACTCCTGTAGGATTGTGAGGGTAATTGAGCATCAACACCTTGGGCTTTGGGTAGCAGGATTCGCAGATATTGATAATGCGGTTTAAAAACCCCTCTTCCGGAGCAATGGGAATTTTCATAACATTGGCGCCGGCAATAACGGCTGCATAGATATGAATTGGAAAAGCCGGGGCCGGAACCAGGACTGAATCACCGGGTCCCATAAGGGCCAGGCAGAGATGGGAGATTCCTTCTTTGGAGCCGATGGTGAAATACGTCTCGGATTCGGCCTGAAGGTCAATGCCATAGTGCCGTTTATAATATTTTGCAATTTCAATCCTGAGATGGGGCATTCCCGAACTTTCCGGGTATCGATGTGTTTTGGGGTCCTTCGCCACTTCCACCAGCTTATCGATAACGGCTTCCGGTGCCGGGTCCATGGGATTTCCCATACTGAGGTCGATGACATCGAGACCATTGCGCCGTTTCTCAGTTTTAATTTTATTAATCATACCCAAGAGATAGGGAGGAAGTTGATCCATACGACTTGCAAAGCGAATAATACCCTTGTCTTCCAAAGCAATAACTCCTTATAAAAAATTAAAAAAAAATCATAACAGATTTATTAAAGTTAAGAAAAGAAAAATATAGGTGACTTTAAAAAATTTAATATCAGCACTTTCCCCCCCAATCTTGATGTGAATGCAGGAAATCTGCCTGAAAGCAGTTGCAAAATCAAAGATAAAGGTGATATTCATTTAAATGTTGAAAAATAAAAACACCAAGGGAAAGACACTATATAATGAAACCCCAGGAAATCGAAGACTTAAGCTTCAAGATAATTGAAGAGGAAGCAGGAAATCACCCCTTTACCCGGGATGAATGGCCCATTGTCAGAAGAATGATTCATACATCGGCTGACTTTGAATATATCAAAACCGTGAGATTCCATCCCAAAGCGATTCAGGCTGGTATTAAGGCGATAAAAAGCGGTTGCCGGATTTTTACCGATACCCATATGGCAAAGGTGGGAATCCGTAAAAAAGAGATACAGGCTTTCGGAGGAGAAGTAAACTGCCTGATTACAGATGAGAATGTGGCTAAAAAAGCCCAGGCCGAAGGCACCACAAGGGCGTTGGCAGCCGTAGACATGGTTGGTGATCGGATAAACAGCGGTATTTATGTGGTAGGAAATGCACCCACTGCTCTGCTCCGGTTGATAGAGGTGATCAGAGAAAAAAAGGCATCTCCCGCCTTGATCATCGGTCTTCCGGTGGGGTTTGTGAATGCGGCGGAATCTAAGGATGCGCTCATAACCCTTGATTTTCCCTATATCACCAATAAGGGAAGAAAAGGTGGATCCAATATTGCGGCAAGCGTTGTTAACGCACTTGCCATCATGGCAACCGAAAAACCGTAGAGAAATCACCGGAGGCTGAAATTAAAGGATTTGTCATCGCCGCCACCGGCAGCGGAACCGGAAAAACCACCATTACCCTGGCCATTTTATCTTATCTTGCCGAGAGGGGCTATAAAATTGCCCCCTTTAAAGTCGGACCTGATTTTATCGATCCTGGCCATCATACACAGATTGCAGGAAAAATAAGTGTTAATCTGGATTCCTGGATGCTGACAAAGGATTACAATAAAAGGCTTTTCCACGAGAATACCCTTGGTTTGGATGTGGCTGTGGTGGAAGGGGTCATGGGGCTTTTCGACGGATATGACGGTCTGTCTGAAGCAGGGTCCACGGCCGAGATGGCCAAGTGCCTGAAGCTGCCTGTTGTACTTGTGGTCAGCGCCAAAGGAAAAGCCAGGAGTGCCGCCGCTATTGTCAAAGGCTTTGAAGACTTTGATAAGGATCTCACCCTTGCCGGGGTTATCTTCAGCAAGACCGGCAGCCTTCGTCATTATGAGTATCTGAAAAAAGCTGTAGAACAAAACTGCCGGACGCGATGCCTCGGTCATATGCCAAAAGATGATTCCATTGTTATGCCGGAACGACATCTGGGGCTTGTAACGGCGGATGAACAGGTTTTGGATAGCAATGCCCTGTCGCGGCTTTCTTCAATGGTCAGAGATAATATCGACATGGAAATTTTGATCAATAGCCTTGAATCCTTTAATATCCCTCAAAAGCGGGAAAATAAAGATGCTCCGGCTCATTCGCATGGAACAGGACCGACCATTGCCGTTGCAAGGGACAAAGCCTTTTGTTTTTATTATCCGGACAATTTTGATATCTTAAAAAAATTCGGCGCAAAAATAATTGAGTTTTCTCCTTTAAACGATTCCGGGCTGCCGGAGGGCATTGATGGGATTTATCTGGGCGGCGGATACCCTGAACTGTTTGCAGACAAATTGTCGGAAAAAAAAGAGCTGTTAAGGCAAATCCGGGAACACAGCATAAACGGTATGCCCATTTACGGGGAATGCGGCGGGTTTATGTTTCTTTGCAAGAGTTTGTCTGCTATGGATGGGACAGCGTCCTATCCCATGGCCGGATGTTTTGATCTTCACGTTCAGATGTCCAGACGTCTTCGATCTCTTGGCTATAGGGAAATTACCCTGACCCGTGACACCATTATCGGCAGAAAAGGCATGAAACTAAGGGGCCATGAATTTCATTATTCATCTCTTCAGAGTTCTGAAATGGATGTGCCGGATGTTTATCAGGTGACCTCCCGTGACGGCCAGGGCATTTCACTGAAAGGATACCAGGTGTTTAACACGCTTGGCAGCTATCTTCATGTTCATTTTGGCAGCAACGAGGCCTGTGCAAAAGAATTTGTAAAGACCTGCAAAGGCTTTAAGGATAAAAAGTATGTCTGCCGCTGCACTTAAAAAAGGATTTACAACCGGGGCAGCAGCAGCGGCTGCTGTAAAAGCAGCGCTTCTTTCTTTTTTTTCAGAACCCCCCCGGACCGTGGATATTCTTTTTTTGACCGGCGAAACAAAGCCCATTGATATCAAAATAGTGAAAAAACTATCAGACCATGTGATTGAAGCACTGGTGGTCAAAGACGCCGGAGATGACCCGGACATTACCCACAAGGCTGAAATCGGGGCCCGGGTTACGCTTTTGGATTCAACCTCACTTGTCATTACCATCCGCGGCGGAAAAGGGGTTGGCCGGGTTACAAAGCCGGGCTTGGAACTATCGGTGGGAGAACCAGCCATTAACCCGGGCCCGAGAACCATGATCAATAATTCGGTCAAAGAGGTGTTGGCGCAATTTGAAATTGAATTAAAAAAGGTGGGGATTGAAATTTTTGTTCCGGACGGCGAAGCCCTTGCCTTAAAAACTCTGAACCCACGGCTCGGTATCCTGGGCGGTATTTCTATCCTGGGCACTACCGGTATTGTAACCCCCATGTCCCATGATGCCTATATTGCCACGATTCAATCGGGCATTTCTGTGGCAGCCGCAGGTGGTGCAGATACTTTGGTCTTTACCACGGGCAGGCGAAGCGAGCGGTTTGCCTTGGAAAAATTTCATGGGCTCAGGAGCGAAACCTTTATCCAGACCGGGGATTTTTTCAAAGCAGCTCTGGAGAAGGCTGTGGAACATTCAAAAATTAAGACTGTTATTTATACCGTGTTTTTTGGAAAAGCCTTGAAAATGGCCATGGGTTTTGAACATACCCATGCGGCAAAGTCGGAGCTGACCTTGAACAAACTGGCTGAATGGGCGCATCAAATAACAGGTAACAAGGATCTTGAAAGAAAGATTGCACATGCAAATACGGCTCGTCATGCATTCTCCTTCATCTATCCTGAGTACCCGGAACTCCTGGCCCATGTGGGGAAAAAAGCCGGAGACGCTGCAAAAGCCTTTTCAAAGGAAAAGCTAATGATTCGTATTGTCATTCTTGATTTTGAAGGCCATATGGCATTTGATTCAATTTAAATAAACACCAACCCTCATATCAGGAGATTCTCATGAGCCAGTATATCGGCGCCATTGATCAGGGCACCACAAGTACCCGGTTTATGATTTTTGATAAACAGGGCCATGTCATCGGCACAGCCAGGAAAGAACATGACCAGATCTGTAAACAGCCGGGATGGGTGGAACATGACCCGGTTCAGATCTGGAAAAATACAAAAGAAGTCATCTGCGAAGGCCTTGCCGCCGCAGGCAGACAGGGAAAAGATCTTGTCGCCATCGGGGTGACGAATCAGCGGGAGACGGTTACGGCCTGGGACAGGATTACGGGAAAACCCTATTTCAACGCCATTGTCTGGCAATGCACACGGTCCGACAAAATCTGTGAAGAACTGCTCAAAGAAGGCGGTCAGGACAGATTCAGGAAAAAAACCGGACTGCCGGTGGCCACCTATTTTTCAGGACCTAAAATCAAATGGCTCATGGATAACATCCCGGATGTAAAAGCCGGGGTTGAAAAAGGTCATGCCCTTTTCGGCACCATGGATACCTGGCTCATCTGGAACCTGACAGGTGGGCCGGATGGGGGCCGCCATGTAACCGATGTCACCAATGCAAGCCGCACCCTTTTAATGAACCTTGAGACCCTTGAATGGGATAAAGAAATTCTTTCTGTTTTTCGAATCCCTTCTCATACCCTTCCGGCTATTGTTCCTTCTTCCGATCCAAAGGCCTTTGGGTTAACAAGGGCGGACGGGCCTTTCAAGACAGCGCTTCCTATCGGTGGAGCCCTTGGCGATCAGCAGGCTGCACTTTTCGGCCAGACCAGCTTTGAGGCCGGGGAAGCCAAAAACACCTACGGCACAGGATGCTTTTTTCTCTTTAACACCGGGCAAAAAATCCAATTTTCAAATTACGGTTTGTTAACCACGCCAGCTTATCAGATCAGTGGACAAAGCCCCTGTTATGCCCTTGAAGGTTCGATTGCCTATGCCGGGGCGTTGGTCCAGTGGGTGCGGGATAACCTGGGACTCATAAAAAAAGCATCCGACATCGAAGCCCTTGCTAAAACCGTTGAAGATAACGGTGATGTTTATTGCGTTCCTGCTTTTTCAGGTCTTTTTGCTCCTTATTGGCGGTCCGATGCCAGGGGTGTGATTGCAGGTCTGACCCGGTTTGCCAACAAGGGACATCTGGCAAGGGCTGTCATTGAAGCCACGGCCTTCCAGACAAAGGATATTGTGGATGCGGTAAAAAAAGAATTTAAGGGTAAGCTTGATCTCAAATCCCTGAAAGTAGATGGCGGTATGGTGGAAAATGAAGTGTTGATGCAGTTCCAGGCCGATATTTTAAATGTGGC
>JAIFMF010000004.1 GCA_020048635.1 Desulfobacula sp.
GGTAATATCACCTCAGCCAGAAACACAAAAAACAAGATCCCGGTCCTCCAGGCCAATGCCTTTGGCATGGGATACGGTGCCCTTCTCCTTACCATCATCGCCCTTTTTATGGGAAAAGAATTCACCTTTACGGCCTCGCTTCCCTATATGAGTTCCCTTGTCTATCTCTCGGTCTTCGGTTCCATCATCGCTTTTTACAGCTATCTTACCCTCATCGGTTCCATTGGTGCGGATAAGGCGTCCTACGCCATCATGATCGTCCCGGTGGTGGCCCTGGTCCTGTCCTCGTTTTTTGAAGGCTATGCCTGGAATGTCTACGCCATTGCTGGACTTTTCCTGGTGGTGGGCGGCAATTTCCTGGCCCTGTTCAAACCCCGGCGGGTTGCGGCATGAACCGTAAAGAAGTTTTACAATGAGCTGAGATTTGCCTTCTATAGACCCGTTAGCACAGGAAGTCAAAGACCATTCTCGTATTGAAATGTATCTCCTTGACAGATACATCTGCGAGACATATAGTTAGCCCATATGATAAAGTCATTTGGCGATTCGGAAACAGAAAAAATATTTCAGCAGATAAAATCTAAAAAGCTGCCCTTAGAGATTCAAAAAAGGGCCCTTGTAAAATTGCTGTTGATAGATTCAGCAGAGACAGAAGAAGATTTTAGAATTCCGCCAGGGAACAGGTTCGAGCATTTATCCGGAAACTTAAAGGGATATTGTTCAATCAGAATAAATGATCAATGGCGGATAATTTTCAAGTATCAAAATTGCGATGCATACGAAGTCATAATCAAGGATTACCATTGAGGAGAAAAAAATGAACGAGGAATATATCGAAACACCAAAAATCGGAGACATTCTTAAAGAAGAATTTCTTGATCCTCTTGGAATAACGCCTTACCGGCTTTCAAAGGAAATTAATGTCTCTACAAGCAGCATTCTGGATCTGGTCCACAATAAAAGAAAAATCAGCCCGGAGATGGCTTTGCGGCTCTCAAAATTTTTTGGCACATCGCATAAATTCTGGCTTAATCTGCAAAATGAGATTGATATCAGGGAATTGAAAAGCAAATTGGATAGTGATTTGCAGAGAATCCAGCTTTATAGCCAAAGTGCATGAGAAAAAAGGAGAAAAAATGCCCATAGTCACAATCGTAATGCAAAAAGGAAAATCCGGGGAATATAAGAAATCCCTTCTGGAGGCTGTACACGAATCCCTGGTCACGGCATTTAAAATCCCGGAAAATGATCGAAACCAGAGGATCATTGAGATCGATCCGGAAAATTTTGAGTACCCTCCGGAAAAAACCCAAGATTTTTTAACCATTGAAATGACGGTATTTCCGGGCAGGTCGCTCCAGGCTAAAAAAGCGCTTTATAAAGAAATCGCAACCCGGCTGAGAACCCTTGGCATCAAGGGCACCGATCTCCTGATTACCCTTAATGAGCCGCCCCTGGACAATTGGGGAATCCGTGGCGGATATCCGGCCAGTGAGGTGGATATCGGCTTTAAGCTGGATGTTTAAAAATGACACACGGAAAGGTAATATAAAAACAGTCGGGCGCAGCATGCAAAGATCTTTAATTGCTTTTTGCTTGTTGATAATATGAGTCCATGATGCCGCCCTGAAGCAGAAAGGGAGTGTATGGGGAATAAAAAAATAAAAGGAAAGGTGACCGATACTGCAGTGGCTTTGCTTGAAGCTGCCTTAAGCCAGAGCAATGCGATCAACGAAGTTCTGCGCGAGATTACAAGGGCCATTCACAGTTCTCAAAGCCTTGACCGGCTGTTTGAAAGCATCCATAGACCGATTCTTTGACCAACGAAGTGTTCAAGGATATATCATTGATGCAAACCCGGCATTTGTAAAAATGCTGGGGTATGACGGCCTTGATGAACTCAAATCGGTTCATATTCCAACCCATCTCTATGTCCATGAAGAAGAGCGCAATGATATGATTCAGCAGCATCAGAACGAAGAATTCATCGATGGTCTGGAAACCTATCGGCTTAAAAGAAAGGACGGCCAGCTCATTGACGTGAACAAAACCATGCTCAAGATGTTTGATGTGGAAATCTATCTCACAAGGATTCTTTCAGTCAACCCTTCTTTTTTAAGAATTTTCGGATTCAATTCACAGGATGAGCTTTTTGATCGGTTTAAAAATGCCAGAGCTGTGAGGGATGATGCGGATGTGCTGCTCTATTATGAGGGTTTCCTGCAGGACATCACAGAGCGTAAAAAGGCTCAGGAGGATCTCTATCGGATCTCTATCCATGATCATCTGACCGGCATCTGCAACCGGCGGTATATTTTTGAACGGCTGGATGCAATAGTCAATGAATTTCAAAGAGAAACCCGGCATTTTTCCCTTTCCATCATTGATCTGGATCATTTCAAGAGAATTAACGACACCCATGGCCACCAGGCCGGGGATTTTATCCTGAGGGAGTTTGCCTCAATGCTGTCTGACTGTTTCAGGCCCTATGATCTTGTGGGGCGATATGGCGGTGAAGAATTTGTGGTTGTGGCCATGAATATTGATATCCTGCAAACTCAAAACATGCTCGAAAGGCTTCGGGAGATGGTCAGGGATCGTGTTTTTGAGTTCAACGGAATCCATATCCGCATCGCCTTCAGCGCCGGTGTTGCCAACACAGGTGAAACAGGGCTGGAAATGACGATGGAAAATCTCATCCGTAAAGCGGATGAACGCCTCTACCTTGCTAAAGAACAGGGCCGCGACAGAATTATATATGAATAAGAAAGATGAAAATTACAATGCTGAAAGTTTATAATTCCCGGCAATGAAATTATCCGCCACCCATTTGATGCTGTCTTCCGTGGTCATGAGCATGTCCATCTGGCGGGTGAAAAGAAGGAGACGGCCAAGGATATCCAGCCGGTCCTGGATCAGCGGGCAGGGATATTTTTGAAATCTTGCATCGACTTTGTCCTCTTTCACATCCACCAGAAAATCAAAAGATTTGAGGATCAGGGCGATGGCCCTGACTCGCCGGTTTCGTTTGATATCGTCGGCGGCACCGCCTTTGAAGGAAAAGGAGATATAGTTTTTATTGACTGTTTCTCCGCAGTAGGCATCCACAACGCTGTAATGGTATCCCACCCGTGAACTGAAATTTACATATTTATCGGCAATGATGGCATAGCTTCTGTCTCCGAACCGGTCGCCGACATGGCCGGGGGAAAGCATCTGCTCCTGCATGACGGACAGAAAGCCTGAAAAATTGACTGGTTTCGGGTCATGGCAATTGACATCCTTATTGAGCATTCCTTCCAGCAATGCAAGAAAGGGGATGGATTGAATCTGATCGGTTGATATCATCCCCTGGCAGGTGTTTGAAGTGGCTGGATCATCGGATTCGCCAGCGAACCCCTTTTTGATTCCGCTGCCAAGGTCTATGATATGAAGGTCAATGGGAAGAGAGGCAGAGAGGCGGAAGGAACATTTATTCTGTTTTGAAGCGATGTCGCTGACATTGAACATTTCAATATACGAAAATTCATGACAGAAGCGGGCTATATCATGGAGGGTCCGGCATCCGGACGGGGTAAACTCGGGTGCTTTGGGGTTGATGAGATACAGCGGCAACATGAGCCTGGATATTTTTTCAAGGTGTTCATGGACGGGCGTTCCCTTCATGTGGGCATCCTGCTTTTCAACCGCAGCAACCAGTTCCGTTACCACTCCTTCATAAACCCTGCCGCTATATCCGTCCACGGTGATTTCCATGCCGTTGGGAATATCCTGCAAAGCATTTTTTGCCCCAAGACCCATAAGGGTCGGGACAGTGAACTCACGGGCCAGGGCAGCCATATGGCCGCTGATACTCCCGGATTCCGTAATGATAGCGCTGCATTGCCGCATAACCACGGTATATTCAGGAGAGGAATGGTGAGCAATCAGCACCGCTCTGACGGGAAAAGCAGCAAGATCTTCTTCGGATCTGACATGGAATGCCGTTCCTGTTCCTATGCCTTGGGAAGCCACTTCGCTTTCGTCTATGATCACCCGGTAATCGGGTATAGGTTCGGGTTTTTGCCGGATGACGGTAGAACCGGTTTCCGCTGATATGCCGGAACCAGCAGAGGTCACGGGAACAGCATTGATTTTCAAGGGTCTAGATTGCAGGATGATGATCTTACCCATGGGATCAACCGCCCATTCAATGTCCTGAGCACATTTATAATGATCTTCCAGTTGTTGTCCATATTCGGCAAGCTGCTTTATCTGGTTGTCATCAAGAGCCGGGACCGATCGCTTTTCCAAAGGTACGGGGATCTCCCGGATGCTTTCGGTTATTTGATGATCGGAGCCTTTATTGTCACTGATGCCGGAAATACTGAGCGGATCCTTTGACTCATGGTGACAGACGAGCTGAACCATTTTGTCAGATATGTCCCGGCTTAAGATTGGAAAGAGATCGCTTTTTTCAACCCCATAGGTGTCCGGCCGGATAATGCCGTCCACGGCATAAGGACCAAGCCCCCACACAGCATTGATGATGATATGGTCATCCAGAATATTATAAGGGTGCCGGGTGTACATGACCCCGCTTGCCACGGAATCCACCATCCGGATGCAGGCAACCGCCATGGAGAGCTCTTCGTCATTTATTCCCTTGGAAATCCGGTAAGATATGGAGCGAGCGGAATAAAGACTGGCAATAATGGATTTATAGGCATTGCCGATCTGGTCAAATGAAACATTGAGAAGGGTCAGATACTGTCCGGCATAGGATAAATCGCCATCTTCCCCAATGGCGCTGCTTCTCATGGCCACACGCACATCGCCGGGAGATGAGGCTGTGGCAGGGGTTATCCACAAGGTCTCAAAGGCGTTGGTGATATCTGACATGATGTCATCAGGAACCGGTTTTGATTTTATAAGGTCCATGATTTCCCCGCTCAGGCGGTTGAGAAGTTCAATATGATGGGTATCATCCACATCAATGAGATTTTTTCGTTTCAGAATTTCTTCCCTCAGGTTGTTTGTATCAAGAAAAGTATTAAAAGCTTTTGCTGTAATGGCAAATCCTTCCGGCACCGGAATCTTGAGAGAGTTTTGAATCTCACCCAGGTTTGCACTCTTTCCTCCGACAAAGTCTGCATCTTTTTTCAGTATATCTCTGTAGGGAATGACATAAAAAGGTGGCTCATGCTCCTTTTTTTCAGCGGTTACCGATTTGATTTCCTGGTTGATTTTATCGAGAACCTGATAGAGTTGGGGATATTTATTCCCTGAAAGCACATTCAGGTTTTTCACCATTTTAAACACCTGGATCATGGACCGGATCACTTGATTTTTAATATATGATGCCCCGAAGATATAGCTTCCTTTGAGCTTTTGCTCCATATCGGCAAGGATATTGAAGAGTTCGGAGTTTGCCGCAAGAAGTTCCTTAAAAAGCACGTATTTGAACCTGAACACGGCATTTGCTTCGGCATTGTCACCAGGCTGGCCATTGGGGTTTCCCTCCTTCGCTTTCTTGAGCCTTGATCGGATCAGTTTTTTAATATTTCCTATAATGGTTGGCATGTAAAAATTCCCTTTGTTTAGATAGTCATAAGCAATTATCATGAAAGACTCAATCAAAAAACATGCCATTCTTCGAATCTTCTATTTTTTGTTTAAAAACAGGGGGGTTGAGCCTGTTGAAGGTTTAATGGGATTTATTTTTTACAGACATAGTCTTAGATTTTTTTTGCAAGGTGTAAAGAAACTCGACAAGCTTATTGTTCCAAAACCTTTCCACAGGATGTCATTTTTTTTTATTTTTTCCCCAATCCCTTGTGAGATAAGGGTCATAAAAATTTTTATCCGGCTTGAACCATCATGGCATGAAACTTGGTATGACCGAATGCAGGAACCCAAAGCATGGACCAACAGCTTTGAAAATAGTGAAGAGGATTGAAGGTAAAAACAACATTTAATGGATATGGAGGAAAGGATGAAAGGAATCTGGACGAAAATAAGCTTTTTTGTTCTCATGATCTGCACGCTTCTGCCGCAGGCAGTTTTTGCTTCCGGTGAAAAAGCGGATCTGGTGGTCATTGTGGCGGATACCCGGGGACTTACGGGAATTCTGCATGCATGGGGAACGCTTTACAATGAGAGCCATCTGTATTTTTCTCTGCTCACGATTGTATTGATACCGGTCATTGGGTTACTTTTCGGAACTATAGCCGATATCGTGATGAAAACCATCGGAATCGATCTGGAACACAGAGAATTGTCGGAACATTGATATGGATTTTTTGAACCTATTTTAATTGATGGAGGAACTATTTATGGATTGGTTATATGTATTGATGCCTATTTCCGGGGTTACAATTTTCTGGCCGGGCCTGGTTATTCTCGGTGTGGGCGTAGGAATTATCGGCGGGTTTTTCGGCATGGGCGGAGCATGGATGGTGACCCCGGGTCTTAATATATTGGGGTTTCCCATGGCCTTTGCCATCGGCACCGACATTGCCCACATGGCAGGAAAATCGCTGATTTCCACCATGCGTCACGGTAAATTCGGGAATGTGGATTATAAGCTTGGGTTGATCATGCTGGTGGGCACCGTTGTCGGGTTTGAGGTGGGTGCCCAGATGATCATGTGGCTGGAAAGACTCGGGAATGTGGAAATGATTGTTCGTCTGCTTTACCTGGTCCTTCTTGGACTTATTGCCTGGATGGTATTTGCCGATGTCTCTAAAAAGAGGAGAAAAGACAGGGAGGCGCGTGCTAAAGGCCAGGCTGTAGATGCCCTGTCAACCGGGATAGAATGGCATAAAACCCTGCACAAAATCAAAATATGGCCGATGATTAATCTTGAGGTGGCAGGAATCAGATGCACTGCATGGCTTCCCATCGGCATCAGTTTTTTTACAGGCTGGCTTGCCGGTATCCTGGGTATCGGCGGTGGTTTGATCCGCATGCCCGCTCTTCTTTATCTATTGGGATGTCCTACCCATGTGGCAGTCGGAACAGACCTTTTTGAGGTTATGATTTCCGGTCTTTACGGTGCTTTCACCTATACTATGAAAGGCCGTACTGAACTTGTGGCAGCCGTTATCATGCTGGTCGGCGCAGCCGTTGGTGCTCAGATCGGAACCGTTGCGACAAAATATATAAAAGGATACGGTATCCGTATTGCTTTCGGGCTTGCCGTTGTCGGTTGTGCCTTGTCCATCATCTTAAAACTTCTGGCTAAGGAAATTGTCGCATATAAAGTCCTTCTGGACAATGCTTCGACAACTCTGGTACTGGGCCTTGTTTCTGCCATGTCGCTATACATAGCCATCAAGATGGTTCAGGGAGCAAAAGCAGAGGTTGCTGCCAAGAAAAAAAAATAACCAGGGACACTAACCAAGAATAAACTGATGTGAGAATCAGGCCATTTATAAGGAGAACACTATGAAGAAGTTTATCGGACTCGCGCTCGCAATGCTTATCCTGATGATGTTCACAGGCTGCAATGACGAGGGCAAGGTGAAACAGGGGCGTGCCATTGCCTTTGATAAGGAAAAAGGGCAGGTTACATTTATCGAGGATAAAAGCCTTGTAAAGGGTAAACCGGAATACACCATTCTTCCGCCGTCTGTCTTTTTAATCCCAAAAGACAAAGAAGAAATGGGAGGAGATCCGGCTGTGGGCCAGAGAATGAAGCTGGATACCGAGAAAAACAGCATCACCATTTTTGATAAATCAACTCAGCAGTTTAAGGTGATTCCCTTTACCCTTATCGAGAAAAAGGTCAATCTTCCCAAGGAAGATCCTCTGGTGAAAGGCAAGAAATATCCCATCGTGGATAGAAATGCCAAAACCATAGAGATATATTCAAGCCGTCTGAAAACCTATGTATCCTTTTCTCTGCCGATTGAATATTTCACCCTGCCCGATGAGACCTGGGCAGCCGGTGATGAGATTCGGATCTATTATAAGGAAGAAGGAAAATCACTGCGGTTTATGAATATCACAAAGACGGATATTTTCAAGAAATAGCGGAAACAACCAATAAAAGAGACAGCGGCACCATCCGAAAGGGTACGGCCGCTGTCTCTCATCCGTTATTAAGGATAAAACACACCCATGGATAAAAACAGACTGATGAACAACCGAATGACTCTGGGAAGACTGTGCCTTCTTGCTTCCTTGATTGCCCTGATCAGCGTTTTAGATATGTTGGCCGCATCCTACAGAAAACCTGCCAATGATCTGGATATTATCACGGGGCGTTCCTTTAAAATCACGGGGAATGTTTACGGCAATGTTAAAAGCGCCCATGATATTGCTGTTGTGTCGGATTCTCCGGAACTCACCCTGAATTTTGACAAGGATATTTTTTCCGGGTATTTCCTGGGTGTTCAAATGTGGAGAGCAGAACTCAACGCCGGTTCTTCTTTAAGACCGGGAAAATATCATCTTAAGCTCATCCCTCCCGAACTTCCGGAGATCAAATCTGATGACCGACAGAAACTCGATGCGCTGTTAAGTTATACTGTCAATGTCCATGCCGATATCAAATCCCAAAGGCAGGGGAGTTTGTCTTTGATCAACCGATATACCGGTGTGTCTCCCTGGTTCGTGGCCATTGCATTTTTTTTGATGGCCCTCTCGACAGGGGCATGGATTTTTGTCATATCAGGAAAAATTGATGCGGAGATGGCCAGACAAGGGTTTGCGGAAATCTATCGCGTCAGCAAAAAAGAAGGCCGACTTGAGGTCTTTTTCGGGCTGGGTCAATGCCATGGGCTTGAAGCCGGAGAAAAAATGGGTCTTTTCAATGAATCAGGTGACCTTTTGAAGGAAATCGTCGTTGAGACCATTGGGAAGGAGACCTCCAGCGTAATGGTGGATGCCCTGAAAATAAGACCCGGCTTTCTGGTGGCAAGGATGAACCAATATTCCATGAATGTTTCCTGATATGGATAAAGGATGATAAATATGCCGAAAGTTCTGGTTGTTGATGATGATGATGAATTTCGCGAGCTGATGGTCAAAAGACTGATTGCTGGCAAAATGAAGGCCGAAGATGCGAAAAACGGCTCCAGGGCAATGGAAATCCTGAAACAGAAGGAATTTGATGTTGTGGTACTGGATGTCAAAATGCCGGGCGTTGGTGGAATTGAAACCTTAAAATGGATCAAAATCAACCAGCCGCGGGTTGAAGTCATCATGCTAACCGGAGATGTGTCCGTGGAAGCCGGAATCAAGGGCATGCAGTCCGGCGCCTTTGATTATGTGTCAAAACCTGTTCCCATGAACGAGCTGATCGATAAGATACGTCAGGCCTATGAAAAACGGCTCATGGGGGTATGACCATTTTGATTGGTTCACAATACAGGTCCTCGATTTTGTCGGGGGGTAATGACGGACTTGGCCCCTCAGTTTTGTCACTCCAGTAAGCCTCACCCGTATTGCCAGCTCTCTGATGCGAAAGCATTTCAGATAGGTGCCCCTGCCCTGGTCTGCCCGGCTAAGAAAAAAACCAGGCAGCCGAGTTGACAAACAATGTTTATCCGCCTTAATATGCGCCAATTACCAACAAGGAGGATTTTTATGATGAAAAAAAGGCTGATAACAACCATGATGGCAGGATTGATCTATATCGGATGCGGGAGCGCCATGCTTTTTGCTGACGGGGGAGAGGAAATGCCGCCACCCCGGCCCATGCCCAAATACGGCAACGCTGTTAAAGCAGTTGAAACCGACGATACTCTGTTGCTGACCAAGGACAACCTGGGCACAGTAAAAAAATTTTTTGAAGGCAAAAGTGAAGAGGGAGATCGCATTGAACCCCTGGGATCATTCGGAAAACAAGCCTTTAAGATTAGTTTTTACAAAAAAATTGACGGCAAGGAAAAATCCGTTCAACTTCTTGAAGTTGAGGAAAAAACTCCGGACAACAATTTGCATCCAGCTCTGGGAGAATTAAAAGGCCAGGTCATGATGGGCAAGCATTCTGAAGCGGAATTGCAGACTCTGGAGAAAAAATATAAGAACCTGCACCTGGCCTATTTCCGTCAGGTGTCGGATGATCAGGGGGGAACCGTTTCAGAGGGCGAGAAAATTTATCGAAAGGCTTACAATCAAGTTCATGGCAAAGATCGCTCCGCTGTTCAAACCGGCGGTGCGGACCAGGCGGCCGGCAAAGCCGAGGCCCAGGATATGAAAAAAAAAATGCAGGAAATGAAGGCCAAGGGTGATATTGCCGGTATGGCAGCCATGGCTCAGCAATTTAATAAATCCCCCGGACAGACCAAACAAGGTGCGGCCGCCGTGGATGAAATGAACAAGGACACCTGGGATCTCTGGGTAAAATGTCTTGAGGATATTGAGAAGGTGGCCTATTGGACCCAGGTGAAATACAATGCGTCACCCAAATAACAACCTTGGAGTTGTCGGCCCCACGAGTATCCATAAAATAAAATTGAAATAATTCATCATCATAAGGAGAGTTTATGCGACATCGTATTCTGGTGAGTCTATTGTTCATCCTGTGCCTGACACAAATACCGTTCGTTTTCGCTGCCAAAGACCCCAATGACAGCCAGGGCAGTAAGGACCCGGCCCTTTTTTCCCGCATGACCGGATTCCATATTTACCGGACCGAAATAAAGGAATTTGACCGGTATGAATTTGCCGTGGGTCCGGATAAAAAAGAAAAAGTGGAAGGGCATCACTCTTTTATCATTTATTATGCCAATCCGGGGATTACCCTTCCCGGCGGTCTCCAGGTTGCCAGAAATTATGTCAATGCAGCCAAGGCCATTGGCGGCCGACAGCTCTATGAATATGACGACGGCGGACGGATATTTTCCATTATCCAGGTGGTAAAAGACGATAAAGAAGTCTGGGTTGAAGTGGAAGCTGCGGGAAATGATCAATACAGCATCCATGTACTGGAAAAACAGCTCATGAAACAGGACGTAGTCGCCAATGCTGAGGCCATGTCCGGCAGTATCAAGGACACGGGCCGGGTTGCGGTTTACGGCATCCATTTTGATACGGGCAAGGCAGATCTGAAACCCGAATCCGAACCGGCTCTTGCCGAGATCGTAAAAATGCTCAAGGCAGATGCGGGTCTTAAAATTTATGTGGTCGGTCATACCGACAATGTGGGCCAGTTTGCCTCCAACGTCAAACTATCCCAGGACCGGTCTGCCTCAGTGGTGAATGCCCTGGTGAGCAAACACGGAATTGCCGCAACCCGACTGACCCCGTTCGGTTGCGGCCCGGCAACCCCTGTGGCGTCCAACAAAACCGATGAAGGCAAGTCTAAGAACCGCCGGGTGGAACTGGTGGCCCAGTAATCCAGATTGAATTTTGCTGTTTGGTCAGGGCATCATTCATCTCGATGCGGAAGTCTTTGGCGGTTTTATGTGTGACCTTTAGGTTATGATGAATGACCCTGTTCTATACCGAACGCAGTTCCAGGATAGTAAAACAATGAGGGCATTTTTACCTGACCGGTCCATATTCATGAAATTAAAATCAATTTGAAAAGGAGAATTCATGCAACATCGTATCATTACTGTTCTATCTGTTTTGTTTCTGTGTCTTACCTCACTGAATCCGGCCCTTGCCGCAAAAGACGCCAATGACTCGGCGGGCAGTAAGGATCCGGACATTTTTTCCCGTATGCCCGGCTTTCATATTTGGAGTTACGAGGCCTTGGAAT
>JAIFMF010000125.1 GCA_020048635.1 Desulfobacula sp.
ATGGCTTCCCATCTCTATCAAATCCTTTTTTTTCAGGGGCCTTATTTCTAAAAAAGCTACCCATCACAAGAATGAAACCCAGTATGTGTTCGCCAATAAAATGGTGGAGATTTTTTGTGTGTTTTATGGTTGTCAGATGTTCGAAATCTCTTAATCCAGATTCGGCAAAATTGGGGTAGCGACATGATTCAAGCCATCTATCAAGCCTGCCGCCTTGTTCCCAGATATACAAGCCATGATCCTGGCGCCTCAACTGCTGGGCACGATTGTGAAACAGGGGAATAATAGCGGTATGTATTATCCCCATTGACGTCAGTCTGCCAAGCAGCCATGCATTCCTCCTGTAAACTTCTTTTATTGCTTCTCTCTGATCTTGAAAATGACAAGGTTCATTTGCATAGTGAAAATAGTTTTTTTCTGCAACGAACATGATCGCAAGGCAATCAAGATGAATATTTTGGTTGTCCAGAATAAAACCCGGAACATGATTCAACTTAAAAATATATTGATTTTCAATGCAGACAGGAACGGGAACAAAAAAATCTGATTGACGACACGGGGGATTGGCATTTAAAAAGGAAAGCCACTCTGCTTCCCTGATGAGTTCTCTTACGTTTTCTCTCGTTCTGGCAAATTTGATACAAACGATTTTTCCGCAAGCTAATTGATATATCAGTGTTCTGCCCTGCCATCGGCAGGAGTTTATATCCAGTATTCCCTGAGCGGCAAGGCATGAATCATAAGGCATTGAAGTGAACTCTGTGGTGTATTTTTTCTCAATATCCGGGCCGGTAATGTTTAATGGCAAGGAGCCAAGCGCTTCAGAGATGGCGCGATGCTTTTTACCCGAGCTTGACACCAAAAGATCCTGGAGGCTGGAAAGAACAGTAAATGATAAGGGGTGTGTGATGTTGATGGATATATGAATCAGGGCATCCGCAGCTTCCCTATAAAGAAAAAATGCTTGTTTCTGGGAATCATGGCACTGTGATCGAAGTACAGAAAAAAGGGCTTCTATGGTTTGATCCCTGATTGAATCCAATGATTTTTTAATGTGAAGAAAAAGATATTGAACAGCCAGATATGCAGCAGAAAAATCTATATCTTGATTTAATAACTGAAGCTCTGTCTGAATTCTGCTGTTATTAGTTTCTGAAAGGTCTATCAAGGCATTTCATACGGGTATGTTAATCTGTTAATGGTTTTTGTTTAATGGTTGTAGGAGTAGATGAATCAATATTAACCTGCGGTTTTGGTTTTGTTGGCTCGGATACGGGTGTTTTTTGAGGGGCGGGGGATGTGGAATTGTTCAATGCATCCACATCCTTCTGAAGTCTTGATAAATTAGTGATCAATTTTAGATCAAGGGTTTGGACCTGTTTGTCAAGTTTTGTGATATTAGCGGTCAGCTCTTCTCTCAATAATTTTGTTTTTTCATCCAGCTTGGCTTGAGAAATGCCTTCCTGTTCCAATTTTTTTAATTTTTTATCCATGAGACTTAAGTCTCTCTGCAAGTCTCCAAGTTCTGAACGTTTTGCATCAAATTCTTTTTTAATAGCCGAGAGCTCTTCTTTCAAATGTTTGATATTTTTATCCAGCTCGTTCTGAATGCCGGTCTGGGCAGAAGAAAGTTCTTTATTTACCCTTTCAGTGGTCTGTAAATTCAGCTTATGCTGGTTTGTATTGTTGGTAACTCGTGTGTCCAATTTTGTTAATTGATCGTTGATAGCAGCACTATCAGCCTTTGATGTGGTTAATTTTGTGATTTGACCTTCAATGCCCACGGTTTTTTTGTCCATAGATTCCAGATCAAATCGATTTTTTTCAACTTTGACATCAAGGGCACTGAGCTGTTCCTGAACTTGCTGAGAGACTTTTTCAACCTGACTTTTTTTATTCAAATCTGTATCAGCTATTTTCCCTCTCATATCCAGATAGGCAAAAACAATAATTACAGCCATGATGCAGGGAAGGATAATGGAGAAAATGGTTATTCTGTTAGATAATTTTTCAATTTTGAGATTATTGATGTCCCTATGATGTAAAGATGTCTCGATCATGATGCCGGATTCATGATCCGGCAGTTCCTCATCTTCTTTAAAATCGGGTATGTCGGGTCTAAAATCTTTTAAATTCATTGAATTCACTTTTTATTTATTTCCTGTTAATTCTTTTATTCCCATTCGATTGTTCCAGGAGGTTTTGATGTGATATCAAAAACAACTCTGTTGATATTTTCAACTTCATTGATAATTCTATTGGATATTTTCCCTAAGAGATCATGGGGTAGTTTTGCCCAATCGGCAGTCATTGCATCATTGCTAGTAACGGCTCGGATCGCAATGCAATTGGCAAAGGTGCGTTTGTCTCCCATGACACCGACACTTTTTATGGGAAGAAGAACAGCAAAAGACTGCCACAATTCTCTGTAAAGTCCAGCTTTTCTTATTTCTTCAAGCAACACAGCATCTGCTTCTCTTAAAATTTCAAGGCGGGATGTCGTGATTTCACCTATAATCCTTATAGCAAGACCGGGGCCGGGAAAAGGTTGCCGCCATATCAGGTCTTCATTAATGCCAAGCTCTAAGCCAAGCTTTCTAACTTCATCCTTGAAAAGAAGTTGCAAGGGTTCAATGAGTTTGAGTTTCATTATTTCAGGAAGTCCGCCCACATTATGATGGGATTTAATGATGGAAGTGGGGCCGCCAAAGGCTGATTTGGATTCAATAATATCAGGATAAAGGGTTCCCTGTCCAAGAAATTCTGCGCCCTCAATTTTTGCAGCTTCTGCTTCAAAGACTTCAATGAAAAGGCTGCCGATGATTTTTCGTTTTTGTTCCGGGTCAACTACGTCTTTTAACCCGGATAAGAACTTTTCTTTTTCATCTACAAATCGGATATTGAGATCAAGCTTTTTAATCAGATTGTGTTCAAGGGTTTCCTTTTCATTTTTTCTTAAGAGACCATTATCAACAAAAATACAAAAAAGGTTTTTTCCGATAGCTTTATGAATAAGCGTTGCGGCAACGGAAGAATCAACACCTCCGGAAAGCCCCATGATCACTTTTTTTTCACCCACGGCATCTTTAATTTGGGCAATGGCACCATCACAAAAAGACCTCATGGTCCAACTCTTACTGCAATGGCAGACATTAAATAAAAAAAGGTCGATCATTTTAGAACCGTTGATGGAATGTTCTACTTCAGGATGAAATTGAAGACCATAGAACTTTTTATTATGGTTGGCAATGGCGGCTATCGGAGTGTTTTCAGTGGATGCGGTAATTACAAAATTTTTAGGAAGTTCCATAGCTGAGTCGCCATGACTCATCCAGCATTGAAAGCCGGTTCCCATATCTTTGAACAAAGGATAAGAATCGATTATATTGAGATTTGCAAAACCATATTCTTTTTTTTGGGCTTTCTTGATTCTTCCACCCAATGAATGGACCATATAGTGCATACCATAACAGATTCCTAGAATGGGAACGCCCAAATCAAAAAGTGATTTGTCAATGCTTGGGCTGTTGTCTTCATATATGCTTGAAGGCCCCCCTGAAAGAATAATCCCCTTTGGGTTAAGACTTCTGATTCTTTCGAGGCTGATGTCGGAGGACTCCACCTGGCAATATACATTGTGTTCGCGAACTCTTCTTGCAATGAGCTGGTTGAACTGAGAGCCAAAATCAATAACAATTATCATAAAATTTTTCCTGGTTGATATTTTTTTATGAACCATAATATTTCCTATAAAGCGGATAAAAAAGCAAGTTGTTTTTACCCGATAGTTGCCATTTAAGAATTAATATGATTAAAGAAAGGAATGATTTAACCGTCATTGTTTTTTATCAGTTAAATGAGGAGTATTGCATGTATTTATCAAGTGATTTGAAAAAGGGTTTGAAATTTGAGATAGACGGCGAACCCTATGTTATTGTTGAGTTTGAATTTAAAAAACCGGGGAAAGGGCAGGCCCTATATAAATGCAAATTAAAAAATATGATAACCGGGTCCCAGTTCGAACGAACCTATCGGTCAGGTGAGAAATTTAAAAGAGCCGATCTCGAAGAACAGGATATGGAATTTCTTTTTAAAGATAAAGATACCTACTGTTTTATGAACACATTTAATTATGAGCAGAATTTTTTGACCAAAGATCAATTGGGAGATGTAACTGACCTTTTAAAAGACAATATCATTTGCACGATTCTTTTGTTCAATGGTGCACCCATCGGCGTGACATTACCGAATTTCATCAACCTGAAAGTTGTAGAATCCGAACCCTGGGCAAAGGGGGATACGGCAACTGGGAGTACAAAACCTGCCATCCTTGAAACAGGATTTGAAGTACAGGTTCCGCCTTTTGTTGAAAAAGGACAGGTTATAAAAATTGACACCCGTTCCCGTGAATATGTCGAAAGAGTCAATGTCTGATATTCTAAAAGATGATCGGGGTGATCCAATCCGGAAAATCCTTGTTGTAGATGATGAAATTAGTCTTCGGATGGTTTTAATTAAAGCCCTTGAAAAATCCGGGTATCACTGCAAGGAGGCTGAAGATGCGGAAAAGGCGATTATACTGATAGAATCCGAACCTTTTGATCTTATTATTTCCGATATATCAATGTCTGGGATGGATGGGATTGAGCTGCTGAAAAAAATAAAACTCCATCACCCTGAAATCGATTTTATCATCATGACCGGATATGCATCGGATTATTCCTATGTTGAAATTATGGATGCCGGTGCTTCTGATTATATGACAAAGCCCTTCAGCATGAATTCTGCTTTGGCAAGAATCAGCAGGATTGCCAGAGAAAGGGAAAATGTCATTAGTCTCAAAAAAACCAACCAGGAATTGTGCATGGCCATCGAACGTGCCAATATACTTGCAAGAGAAGCAAAAGAAGCATCTAAAGCCAAGACCTTTTTCCTTGCGAGCATGAGTCATGAAATAAGAACCCCGTTGAATGGAATTGTCGGCTATACAGATATGCTTCTGGATACGCCTTTGAATGATGAACAAAAATCTTTTTTAAAAAATGCAAGATTTTCATGTGAAACACTTTTGTCCGTAGTAAATGATATCCTTGATTTTTCAAAAGTTGAGGCTGGTAAGCTCAGCCTTGAACATATTGGTTTTGATCCTGAAGTGTTGTGTTTTGATATCATTGATGTGGTCAGAACCAAAGTGGATGAATCAAAAATCGAATTGCTCTGCTCGGTTGCCGATAGTGTTCCGAGCCAGGTCATGGGAGATCCCCACAGGTTTCGGCAGGTATTGCTCAACCTCTTAAGCAATGCGATAAAATTCACACAAGAAGGTACGATTAAAGTTTGTCTTAACTCTGAGCAGATCAGCGAGGATCATATAAAATTGGTTGTCAGCGTCACAGACACTGGAATTGGCATTGGGAAAAATGAATTGGAAAAAATTTTCAGTCCTTTTATTCAATCTGAAGATGACATCACCAACCGATATGGTGGAACTGGCCTTGGTCTTGCTATCAGTAGAAATATTGCCCAAAAAATGGGTGGGCATGTCTGGGCGGAAAGTAAACTAAAGAAAGGATCTGCTTTTTATTTCACTGCCTGTTTTAAATTGGCAGAAAATAAAAAAGTAAAACGGATCAGACCTGCACGGTTGAATGGGAAAAAGGTATTGCTTTCAACTACTTCAGATGAAATCCGTCAAATATTGCAGCATGAGCTGGAGCTCACCGGTATGGAGGTCACCCATATGATTTTACCGGAGCTTGAATTTGAGCTGAAAAAAGATATTGAAAAAAGTTATGATATTGCCATTATTGATTTTGGCAAAATTGTTAAAATCGTAGCAAATGAGCTTAGCAACACAATTGCCAGTCTTCGCCCCGACCAATATCCCTTTGACTTTATAGCCTGCTCTGTTCCAGTTCCGGGAATAGCGGACACTTTCAGCAAAGCCGGTTTCAAAGGATATTTACCGAATCCTGTATCGAAAAAAAAGTTATTTGAAATGCTTTCCTATATCATGGGAATGGAGACTGAAAAACTCTTTTCTTCAGATCCTTCCAATGGAATTGTTACGGCTCATCTGCTTTCTGAAAACAAAAAATATGCCGCATCCATCCTGCTCGTTGAAGATAATCCGGTAAATCAAAAAATGACGAATCTGATGCTTTCTAAAGCCGGCTATATGATTGACATTGCAGAGGATGGAGAGGAAGCAGTTAAAAAATATACATTAAAACCCGATGCCTATGATTTGATTTTTATGGATATCAATATGCCGAAGATGGATGGATTTCAGGCAACAAGGCTGATTCGTTCCTTTGAAGAGAAAAACAAAAGTATCTCTAAAATTCCGATCCTTGCACTGACTGCCAATGTCCTGGATGATTTTAAGCTTAAATGTGTTGAAGCAGGAATGGATGATTTTTTAACCAAACCCATTAAACGGGATGTCGTTTTTCAGGCAATTCAGCACTGGGCCGGAAAGAGAAAATAATTTGCTTCATTGATGCTCTATGAATGCACATTCCCGATTCGGGCATTTAAGGAGTTTTCCTTCTCGTTTACTTTCCTTTTCAACAAGATATGGGGATTTACAATCCGGACAGATTTTATTCACGGGCCTATCCCAGGAAGCAAACTTGCAATCCGGATAGCTTGAACACCCATAGAAAATTTTTCCTCGCTTTGATTTTTTTTCAACGATATTTCCTGAACACTCTTTTTCGGGGCATTTCACACCGATATTTACATTTTTATGTTCACCATTGATGGATTCCGTATGCTTGCAGTCAGGATATCCGGTACAGGCAAGGAAGTTGCCGAATTTTCCTTCCTTTTGGATCATGGGTTTCCCGCACTTTATGCAATCCTTGACTTTTGTAAGATCAACATTTTTTTCCTGGATTGAAATATTGCCCTTCTCATCCCTCAAGTAATTACTGGTAAATGAACAGTCGGGATATCCGGTACAGGCAAGAAAATGGCCGTTCCGACCGATTTTTATATTTAATTGTTTACCACAGGACGGGCAAGCCAGGTCCGTATCAATCCCAACCCCTTTGACACTGATCATCTGTTCACTTGCCATATCCAGATTTTTTTTAAATGATTTATAAAAATCATTTAATAGCTGAACTTCTTCCAATTTGCCACTTTCAACATCATCCAGATTGTTTTCCATTCCGGCTGTAAAGGAAATATTCAAGACTCCGGGGAATGATAAAACCAGAAGATCATTGACAATAAAACCGAGCTCACTTGGAACAAAACATTTGTTGATAAACTCGACATATCCTTTATCCCGGATGACCGTCAGGATGGATGCATATGTGCTGGGTCGGCCAATACCATTTTTTTCCAGTTCTTTTACCAAGGATGCCTCTGTAAAGCGTGGCGGCGGTTTTGTAAAATGCTGTTTTGGAAGAATCTGTAATGTCTTTAAAGCTGTTCCGGCTTCTACTTCCGGAAGGCTCTGGATATCGGGTTCCTTTATGTCTTCCGCCTGTGAATACAACATCATAAATCCAGGAAATTTGATGGTGGAGCCACTGACTGAAAAAAGATATTTGTCCGTTGCCTGTATCATGATGGTTTTTTGATCAATAAGAGCTTGGGCCATCTGAGAGGCAACAAACCGTTTCCATATCAGGTCGTAGAGTCTGAACTGGTCCGGTGTAAGAAAATTTTTTATTTTTTCAGGGTGATTGAAAACAGATGTGGGCCGGATTGCCTCATGGGCATCCTGGGCATTGTTTTTGTTTTTAAAAAATCGGGGAGAGCTTAGTGCAAAATCGACTCCCAGAGTTTGTGAAATATAGGTCTGTGCCTCATTGGCCGCATCCGGTGATATCCTTGTGGAATCCGTTCGCATATAGGTAATCAGACCTTCCGGCCCTCCGGTTCCGATTTCAATCCCTTCATAAAGTTGCTGGGCAACAACCATTGTTTTTTTGGCAGAAAATTTAAGACGGTTAATGGCATCCTGCTGAAGTTTGCTTGTAATAAAAGGGGGAAGGGGATTTTTTTTTATTGTTTTAGCATTTATTTCACTGACAAAAAATTCTGCATTTTCAAGTTCTTGAAAAATTGTCTGGGCTTGAGTTTCATTAGAAATTTTTGCCTTTTTATTATTAATTTTAATGAGTTCGGCTTTAAATTCAGGTGGTAACTGAGCCAGTAAGTCCGCTGTAATGGTCCAATATTCATCAGAAATAAATTTTCGGATTTCTCTTTCCCTGTCACAAATAATTTTTACTGCAACAGATTGAACCCTGCCGGCACTTAATCCCCTTTGCACCTTCTGCCAGAGAAGGGGAGAAATCTGATATCCAACGAGGCGGTCCAGCTTTCTTCTGGCCTGTTGGGCGTCATATTTATGAACATCAGGCGTTTGTGTATTCTGAAGGGCTTCTTCAATGCCTCTTTTTGTTAATTCATGGATAAGCACTCTATGAAAGGTTCTTGTTTTGGACTTGAGTATGTCCATGATATGAAAGGCAATGGCTTCGCCTTCCCGGTCAGGGTCGGGAGCAAGATAAATATCTTCGGCATCCTCGGCAAGTTTTTTCAGGTTTGCAATGATTTTAGATTTGTCCTTGATATTTACATAGCTGGCTTTAAAATTATTTTCAATATCAATGCCAAGGGTTTTAACAGGAAGATCCCTTATATGACCTGCACTGGCTGCAATATTAAAATCATTTCCCACATATTTCTTTAATGTTTTGATTTTAGTTGGAGACTCAACAATAATCAGGGGTTTTTTCAATGATAATCCTCCGAAATAGAATAACAGTTACCCGAGTGACGGTTTACTAAACCTTCCAGTTCAAGATCAAGCAACTGAGATGCAACATCTGAACTCTTCATCCCGCTTTTTTCGATTATTATATCAATATGGACAGGATAAGGTTCAAGAAAATTCAAAATCCGGGGCCGATCTTTTAAATCATTCAGATATCGATTAACTTCCTGGTTTTCTGAAGATACCGGAGCCACATTCTTCTTATGAATAAAATGATAAAGTTCATCAATGATGTCTATTTCCGTTTCTACAAGTTTTGCTCCTTGTTTTAAAAGAGAATGGGTCCCTTCACTATTCCTTGATTTTATGCTTCCCGGTACGGCGAATACTTCTCGGTTGTATTCAGCAGCAAGCCTTGCTGTAATCAAAGAGCCACTTCTTCTGGCAGCTTCAACAATGATGCTGCCGCAGGAAAGACCTGCAATGATACGGTTCCTGACAGGGAAATGACCCGGCATGGGGTCAGCATCCACCTTAAACTCTGAAAAAACCGTACCGCTTTCTGCAATTTCATGGAATAGGGATTCATTTTCTTTTGGATAGATTTTTTTCAAACCTGACCCCAGCACTGCAATGGTTTTTCCTTTTGCTCTCAGGGCCCCCTTATGTGCCATGGCATCAATCCCTCTTGCAAGGCCGCTGACTATTTGAAATCCCTTTAGAGAAAGTTTAAAGGATAGGTTTTCTGCTGTGCTGAGGCCATATGAAGTCGCTGTTCGGGACCCGATAATAGACACACAGGGAGATTCACTATCAAGTGTTCCATAATATGTCAGGAGCAGGGGAGGGTCAGGAATCTGCTTTAAAAGGACAGGATAGAAAGAATCCATAATGGTTACAATTTTGATATTATTTTTAAAAATCTGCTCCAGTTCAATTTTGGCTTTATCAACATATATTTTATGATGGATAATGCCATGTATTATTTTTGTTGAAATTTTCTCGACAGATCCAAGCTCGGCTTCAGAGGCCGTCAATATGACTTCAGGGGACTGAAAGCGATCAATCAGCCGCGTATATATAGCATTCCCCAAAAAAGGAATTTCCTTTAATATAAACCAGGGTAGATATTTTTCAAAAGAATCCTGCATATTAAAAATGGGGATTAATTAAAATCCCCATGGTTCCCTCTGAATTTTTACAATAAAGACCTGTTTCTATTTTTTTTCAACTGCAAGAACGATGGGGCTTGCAATATAAACTGTAGAATAGGTCCCTGAAATAATGCCGATCAGCATGGCAAAAGCGAAATTATGGATAATTTCTCCACCAAGAAAAAACAGTGCCAGAACCACAATTAATACGGTTCCCGATGTGAGGATGGTTCTTGACAGGGTTTCATTGATACTTTTGTTAAATATAGTTGATAATGTTTCTGAAGGATCTGCTTTTTTAATGTTTTCCCTTGCTCTGTCAAATATCACGATAGTGTCATTTACAGAAAAACCGATGATGGTTAATAAAGCTGCATTTACCTGAATAGAAAATTCAAGATTCAGAACAGAAAAAACCCCAATGATCATCATGACATCATGAATCAGTGCAACAACAGCGCCAATGGCGTATTTCAGTTTAAATACCCAAAAAACCAGAAGGGACACAATCAGGGCTGCAAGTATCAGAATACCGATACCGGCATTGAAAACGGAAAGAAAATATACAACCGTCATGATTGCCCCGGCCGTCAAGGCAGATAAAAGGAGCTTGTTTTCAAATCGGGCTGAAATATAGATCATCATGAATAAGATTGAATAAAAAAGTGCCAGAAGCGCTTTGTTTTTCAAATCATCTCCCACCTGGGGTCCAACCACTTCCATTCTGCGGATTTCCGGAATAGCGCCGGTAGAATTTTTAATCGCTTCTGCCAGAGATTGAGACAATCCGGAATTTGTCATTTCAGAGCCTGCCATGCGGATTAAATATTCATTGTCCTGTTCATGTCCGACGTTTTGAACGGAAGCTTCTTTAATACCTATATTCACAAGGGCTTCTCGAATTTTTTCAATTGGTGCGGTTTGTGAAAATTTAATCTGAATTAAGGTGCCGCCTACAAAATCAATACCGTAATTGGGGCCTTTATGAATAATCAAAGAGCCTATACTGATGATGATTAAAATGGCGGACAGGATAAATGCAATTTTTTGTTTACCCATGAAGTCTATGTTAATATCAGGCTTAATCAGTTGCATTTTGTAATTCCTTTATATGCTGAGTTTTAATGATGGATTGTTTTTCAAAGCAAGATCAAATAGAACTCTTGCGAGAACGAGTGCCGTGAAAAGGCTGGCGAGAAGACCGATGGTCAATGTAACGGCAAACCCTTTTATTGGACCGGTACCGAACTGATAAAGCACAACAGCCGCAATTAGGGTTGTCAAATTGGAATCGATAATTGTGATTGCTGCCCGCTCAAAACCGGCATTGACTGCCGCCAGTGCAGTTTTTCCCAATTTTATCTCTTCTTTGATCCGTTCATAAATTAAAACATTGGCATCCACGGCCATACCGATAGTGAGAATAATTCCCGCAATACCCGGCAGGGTCAATGTCGCCTGGAAGGCTGCCAGGCCCCCGCCGATCAGCAGCATATTAACAATGAGGCTAAAGTTTGCGATCAAACCTGCCTTTTTATAATAAACCGCCATAAAGATTACAACAAAAAGTCCGCCGACCAGTGTTGAAAGAAGACCCATCCGAATGGAATCAGCA
>JAIFMF010000164.1 GCA_020048635.1 Desulfobacula sp.
TCTTTTTGTCCGGGAGAAATCCCAGACCTCGGGGCCATGCTCAACACCCTTGATGATCTCCTGGCGGTTTCGGAAAATTATGCGCCGCTCACCTTCCATGAGATTGCTTTGGCCTGTAAAGTGTATGTGGAACATATGACCCTGGAAAACATCTGTGAGACAAAGCCCATTGAAGAAGGCGTGATTCTGTTAAAGTCAATTTTAAGCCATTTAAAACGGAAGAAGCCCTTTCCCTTTGATTATTCTGATGTCCTGGAACTTTTGAATGCCGGGTTTGAAATCGCCAGGGCCAAAAACAAGGAAACGGGGGAAGCCCCGGAAGCGCCGGAAGTGCCTGAACCTGAACCATCGGTAGAACCGGAGAAAATATCGGCCGATGATATGGAGATCCTTGCCGATTTTGTTTCCGAAGCCATTGAAAATCTCGATACCATTGAAATCAAGCTCATGGAGCTGGAGCAGGACCCGTCCAATGGAGAGATTATCAATGATATCTTCCGGCCCTTTCATACCATCAAGGGGGTTTCTGGATTTTTGTCTCTGACCAAGATCAATAAACTGGCCCATGCCACGGAGAATCTTCTTGACGGAGCCAGGAGCGGGGATTTCAGTATAAACTCTGCCGCCACCGATGCCATTCTTGAATCCGTGGATACCCTGAAGGCCCTGATCGAAAGAGTCAGAACAGGGTTTCAGACCGGGTATCGGCAGCCGGACGGGGATATTGATACGGAACGGTTAAGGGAAAAGCTCCAGCGCATCCAGACATCCCTGACCAATGGAGAAAAAGAGCCCCTGGGTGAAATCCTGATCCGGAAAAATATCGTGGACCGGGAGAGTATCGGTGATGCCCTTGAAATCCAGAGAGACTACCCGGACAAGAAACTGGGGGAAATTCTGGTTGAAGAAAAAAAAGTGGATTCCGGGCAGATTTCCTCTGCTCTGACGGAACAGAATTCAGGCCGGAACCAACCCGAATCCCAGGTCAAGGTCAGCACCCGGAAACTGGACGACCTGGTGGACTTTGCCGGTGAGCTGGTCATTGCCCAGGCCATGCTGCGTCAGCAAACCTCCCATGATCCGGCATTGAACCAGAGTGTGGCCCATCTTGGCCAGATTGTCACGAACATGCAGAATATTGCCATGTCCATGCGGATGATCCCCATCAAGGCGACCTTCATGAAAATGATCCGGCTGGTCCGGGATCTGTCCAAAAAATCCGGAAAGGATGTGAATCTCTCCATGGCCGGTGAAGATACGGAAATCGACCGGAATGTGGTGGACGCGCTGTACGAACCCATGGTGCATATGATCCGGAATTCCGTGGATCACGGCATTGAGCCGGACCCGGAGCGCCAGGCCAAGGGGAAAAGCCTTCAGGGCAATATCCACCTTCGGGCCTATCATAAGGGCGGGTATATTATTATTGAAATCGAAGACGACGGCAAAGGACTGGACAAGGAGAGAATTCTGAAAAAAGCCATGGCTACAGGCCTTATTACCAGCCATGAGCAGATGACCGATGCCCGGATTTATGATCTGATCCTTGAGCCAGGATTTTCAACGGCGGAAAAAATTACCGATGTGTCGGGCCGGGGCGTGGGCATGGATGTGGTCAAGTCCGGCATTGAAAAATTCCGGGGCCATCTGAATATTGCATCCAAAAAAGACCAGGGCACCACATTCACCATCAGTCTTCCTTTAACCCTGGCCATTATTGACGGGATGCTCATCGGTGTGGACAATGAAAAATATGTCATCCCCACCACCTCGGTTCAGAAAGCCTTTAAGCCGGGGCCCGCCGATTATTTTACCGTGGAAGGCAAAGGGGAAATGGTCAAAGACCGGGGGAATCTGATTCCCCTGATCCGGCTGAGCGAGATATACAATAGCGGCGACAAAAAGAAACCGGTTCAGGACTGTCTGGTGGTGGTGGTGGAATCAAAGGATGAAAAAAGAGGGCTTCTGATTGACGAACTCCTCGGAAAGGATGAATATGTGATCAAAAGCCTTGGGGAAAGCCTTAAAAATATCAAGGGCATTGCCGGTGGGGCCATCCTGTCCGATGGCCGGGTGGGCTTGATCCTGGATATTCACGGGTTGTTTTCCATTGCCGAGGAAGGATGATAATCTTAAGATAGAGCGGATAAAAGGAAATATCAATGAAACAGATTGTTGGCGTAGCAGATATGAAAGTGAGCAATAATTCTGAAGAATCGGTGATCACCTATTCTTTAGGGTCCTGTATCGGGCTTGTGGTCTATGACCCGGCCGTGAAGGTGGGAGGGATGCTGCACTATATGCTGCCGGAATCTTCCATCGACAAGGAAAAGGCGGCAGCGCGGCCTTTTATGTTTGCAGATACCGGTATTCCCATGTTGTTCAAGACCGTCTATCAACTGGGTGCGGTCAAGGCGCGGATTAAAATTTATGTGGCTGGCGGTGCGGAAATCCTTGATCAGAAAGGGTTTTTCAATATCGGCAAAAGAAATTACATGGCATTGAAAAAGATGTTTTTTAAGAACAATGTCATCATTCATAAGCAGGATGTCGGCGGAAACACCAACCGAACGGTCAGACTTGAAATCGGGACAGGAGACATTTATGTCAAAACATCCGGAGAAAAGGAGGTAAAAATATGACTTCCCTTCAGCATCTTTTAGAAGAGGTCCGGAATTTAAAACCCATTCCAGCCGTGGCTAACCAGCTCCTGGAAGTCGTGGACAATCCCGACAGTTCCATGGAAGACATTGCCAATGTCATCCAGTATGATCCGGTCATGACGGCCAATATCCTCCGGACCTGCAATTCAGCCTATTTCGGACTGAAGCACCCGGCA
Source organism: Desulfobacula sp. (assembly GCA_020048635.1). Taxonomy (GTDB): domain Bacteria; phylum Desulfobacterota; class Desulfobacteria; order Desulfobacterales; family Desulfobacteraceae; genus Desulfobacula. Next base: position 2,840 of record JAIFMF010000164.1, read on the forward strand.
GAGTCCATCACGGATGCGGTTAACCTTCTGGGTACAGACCAGGTCATTGAACTGGTATTGTTAAAATCCGGGGCAGGTACTTTTTCCGGCCGTCAGGAAGGATATGGCCTGGAAGAAGGGGAAATGTGGCGCTATGCTGTGTCCTCGGCCGTGATTGCAAAACAGATTGCCATCCGGATGAAACTGGAAAACAAAAATACCATTTTTACCGCAGCCCTGGTCAAGGATATCGGTAAAATCATCCTGGAAAAATATGTGGCCAGGGGCGGGCGTAAGATCCAGGACCTGGTGAAGAAAGAAAATCTGAGTTTCCGGGAAGCAGAGAAAAAAGCCCTTGGCATTGATCATGCCGAGCTTGGGGCCATGATTGCCAAGATGTGGAAATTCAGCCCCAAGATGGTCAAAATCATCCGGCACCATCATCTGGCCGATGAAACCATGATCAAAGACAAAGAGGTGGCCGTGGTGTATCTGGCCGACTGCATCACCATGATGATCGGGGTCGGGGTCGGGTCTGACGGGCTGTCCTACCGGTTCAGGGATGAGACCATCCGGGAGCTGGGCCTCACTGCCGATGATGTCTCCCTGATAATTGCCGATTTTGCCGACAATATGCAGGAAATAGAAAACCTATTAAGGATTGTTTAAAACCAGGGGAAAAACAAATGTCATATTCAATACTCATTGTCGATGATTCGTTACCCATGCGGTCTGTTATTAAAAAAACCATCAAGGCGGCGGGGTTTGGTCAATCGGAATTTCTGGAAGCGGCCAATGGGAAAGAGGCCCTGACTGTGTTGAAAAACAACTGGGTGGACATGGTCCTGACCGACCACAATATGCCGGTCATGAACGGTCTTGATTTTATCCGGGCTGTTAAGGCGGACGAACTTTTAAAAACCATTCCGGTGGTGGTGATATCAACGGAAGGGGATGAATCAAGAATCAAAGCATTTCTGGACGGCGGCGCGGTGGGGTATCTTGCAAAACCCTTTACAGCAGAGTCGATCAGGGATTTAATCGTGAAATTTCTCGGGGAGGTGAGCTATGATGAGGCTAGTGTTGAAGGTAATGAAAACCTCGATTTCTGAGGTCATGGAGACCATGTTCTTTCTGCCGGTTGAATTTTTGGAAGAACCGTCGTTAAAAGATATCAAAGGGATTAAGGGCAAGCAGAACAAAGTCTGTTGCCTTGATTTTTCCGGGGACCGTTCCGGCAGTGTGTATCTTCTGATACCCACAGGGCTTTTGTCGCAGATGGCGGAAAATTTCATGGGAGAGCCTGCCGAATCCCTTACAGATGACCTTCTGAACGGCACCCTGACGGAAACCGTGAACATGATCACAGGCAATGCCCTGAGAAAGGTAAAGACTGAAAAGCCCTTTTCCATCGGTATTCCGAAAATGGTTCCGGGATCGGAATTTCCAGAGACGGACGGGACCCTGATGGTTAACACCCCAGGTCTGAAAATGGCCGTTCACATCACCCTTAAGTGATAAAAATTCAAAAGAGGGGCTATGCCGCAAAATATCAAAGTGCTGATTGTGGATGATTCTGCCGTTGTCAGAAAGGTATTTTCCGAACAATTGTCAAAGCAGCGGGGCATCGAGGTCGTGGGCACGGCGCCGGACCCCTATGTGGCCAGGGAAAAAATCGTCAAGCTGAAACCCGATGTGATCACCCTGGACATTGAAATGCCCCGGATGGACGGGATCACTTTTTTAAAAAAACTCATGCAGCATTATCCGCTGCCGGTTATCATTGTCAGTTCCCTGACTTCAAAAGGTAGCAAAATCGCTCTTGAAGCCCTTTCGTTAGGGGCTCTGGAAGTGATTTCAAAACCCAGTGAAGCCTATTCCGTCGGGGACATGGGTGTGCAACTGGCCGAAAAAATCCGGGCGGTTTACGGTGTAAAGATGAGCCCTGCAAATTCCCGGATGCCTGAACGGCCCAAGGCAGGCGTCATTGAATCAAAGGCCCTGTCGGCCACCACCAATAAAATCATTGCCATCGGCGCATCCACCGGAGGCACCGAGGCGGTCAAACAGGTGCTCATCCGATTGCCCCGGAACACTCCGGGTGTGGTGGTGGTCCAGCACATGCCGGCCCAGTTCACGACATCCTTTGCCGAACGGTTGAACGAGCTCTGCCCCATGGCTGTCAAGGAAGCGGTGAACGGCGACACAGTGACCACCGGTCAGGTTCTCATTGCCCCGGGAAATTTTCACATGCTTCTCAAAAGAAGCGGGGCAAGGTATTATGTAGAGGTGAAAACCGGCCCCCTGGTGCATTACCAGCGACCGGCCGTGGATGTCCTCTTCAAATCCGTGGCCCGATATGCCGGGGCCAATGCCCTGGGCATTATTCTCACCGGCATGGGCAAGGACGGCGCAGCAGGCATGCTGGACATGAAAAACGCAGGGGCCGTGAATATTGCCCAGGATGAACGATCCAGCGTGGTGTTCGGCATGCCCAAGGAAGCCATTGCGTTAGGTGCGGCCGATTATGTTCTGGATATCAACAGCATTGCGGGGAAAGCGGTTTCCCTTCTGGAAAAAATGTAAATTAGAAACGGGAAGAATTTTTTTATGATACCTGAAACCAGACTGAGTAATGAACAGCATCAAAAACTGGCCGGCATTGTTTATAAAGAAACCGGTATTGTGCTTAATGAAAAAAAATACAGCCTTCTGGTGGCAAGGCTTTCCAAAAGAATGCGGATAAAAGCCATATCCTCTGTTTCAGACTATATGAACCTGATGGCCAATGACCCGGAAGAGTTCAATGAATTTATTGACGCCACCACCACCAACCATACTTTTTTTTTCCGGGAAAACAAACATTGTGAATATATCATCGCCACCCTGGAGAAAACAAAACCCTTAAAGATCTGGAGTGCAGCTTCCTCCAGCGGAGAAGAAGCCTATTCAATAGCGGTTCAATTACTGGCCAATGCATTTTCATTCAGCATCTTTGCCTCGGATGTGTCCGACTCCATGCTGAACCTCGGCCGCCGGGCCATTTATCCCGGTGACCGGGTCCGGGAAGTCCCGCCTTCCCTGCTGCGCGCCTATTTTCAAAAGGGTGAAGACCGATGGAAGGATCATGTCAAGGTAAAGCCTGCGGTTCAAAAGCTTGTTACCTTTTCGAAATTTAATCTCTTGTCGGACAAGCCCTCAGATACGTTTGATATTATTTTTTGCAGAAATGTCATGATTTATTTTGATACACCGACCCGGCAACGGGTGGTGAGCAGTCTTTGCAGGGCCCTGAAACCGGGGGGGTATTTTTTTGTGGGGCTGGCCGAGAGCCTGAATGGCCTTGATCATTCCCTGACAACCGTTTTACCGAGCGGCTATCAAAAGAATTGATGTTCAAAGGATACATAAAAACAAATGAAAACAAGACATAACAGTGGGATTCTCTCTTTTCTGAATTCACATGCGCGGATGTTGCTTTTGCTGACACTGATGATTCTTTTATCCGGCGGGGTCTTTCTCTATCGGTCCCAGGAAAAGGCCATGCAGGAGGATGTTGAAACAAAACTGACCGCCATTGCCAGGCTCAAGGCCGATCAGATCACGGACTGGCACAAAGATAGCCTGAAGGATGCAGGGCTTTTTTCTGCTTTTCTCAGGCTCAGTGTGCCCCGGTTTCTGGCAGATCCCAGTGAAGAGAACCGCCGGGATAATCTTTTTAGATTCCAAAGCCTGGCCGACCAGCATGATTACGATGACATCATCCTGGTCTCATTGGATGGAAAGGAGCTTTTAAGCCTTTCCGGAACCTTTGGCGTTCACAGAGAATATCAATCTGTTCTGGAAACGGTACTCCGTGAACGAAAGCCCCTGTTCATGGATCTGCACAGAGAAGCCAATGCCCCTGCAGTTCACACGACCATCGTTGCCCCGCTCTTTGCCGATGAAAACCCGGATGCACCGGCCATCGGTGCGCTGATTCTCATTTCCAACGCGACCCGGTTCCTGTCTCCTCTGATCCAGTCCTGGCCTACGGCTGAAAAGACGGCCGAGACCCTTCTGGTCCGGCGCGATAAGGATCATGTGCTTTTCCTCAGCGATCTTCGCTATCAACCCGATGCCGCTTTAAATTTGCGCATCCCCCTGAGCCAGACGGATAGTGTCGCTGTGATGGCGGTTCAGGGGAAAGAAGGCTATGTCGAGAGCAAAGATTATTGCGGTAGTGACGTTGCCGCCGTGATCCTTCCCATCCCGGAGTCTCCCTGGTTCATGGTGGCCAAGATTGACAGGCGAGAGGCCTTTTTTGAATGGCATTTCCGGTCTGTCCTGCTCTTGATACTGATCCTGGGAATGACCCTCCTGGTCGGGATTGTGGGACTTGTCATCCGCCAGCGGGAAAAAAAGATTGAATTTCAAATGCTTTACCATTCGGAAACTGCGCTCAGGACAGCCATGGAACGCCACAGCACCACCTTAAAGTCCATCGGTGATGCCGTTATCTCCACGGATACACAAGGTCTTGTCGAGCTGATGAACCCGGTGGCGGAAACCCTTACCGGATGGAAACAGGACGAGGCCATGGGAAGGTCCCTGGAAGACGTTTTTTCTATCATCAATGAAAATACCCGGGAAAAAGCTGAAAATCCGGTTCGAAAAATTATAAAGGATGGTTTGGTGGTGGGCCTTGCCAATCACACCATCTTGATTGCAAGGGATGGAAAAGAGCATCAGATTGCAGACTCTGCCGCTCCCATCAAGGATACCGACGGAACCGTCATCGGTGTGGTCCTGGTCTTTCGGGATATTACCCATGAGGTTGAAACAGAGGAAAAATTGCTTCAGTCTCAGAAAATGGACTCCATCGGCACCCTTGCTGGCGGCATTGCCCATGATTTCAACAATATTCTCTTTGCCCTTATCGGCCATACCGAGCTGCTCCTGAATGATTTCCCGGACGACGGCTCCACCCGGGACAGTTTGAAAGCAATTTATTCCAGCTCATTAAGGGCCCGGGATCTGGTAAAACAGATTCTGACCTTTGCACGTCAGGAAAAAGGTGAACTGATGATGATGAAGCTGCAACCCATTGTCAAAGAAGCCCTGAAACTAATCCGATCCACCATCCCCACCACCATTGTGATGCATCAGAGCATTCAGTCTGACTGCGGGGTGGTCGTGGCAGATCCCACACAAATCCATCAGATCGTCATGAACCTTGCCACCAATGCCTATCATGCCATGGAAGAGAATGGGGGTGAACTGACCGTCACACTTAAAGAAGTCCAACTCGGGGCAGAGGAGCGGATTGATCCAGATATGACACCGGGGGCGTATGCCTGTCTGTCCGTTGCCGATACCGGCAAAGGCATGCATAAGGGGGTTATGGACAGAATGTTTGAGCCGTTTTTTACCACAAAGGCCCAGGGCAAGGGCACTGGATTGGGAATGGCCGTGGTCCACGGCATTGTGAAACGGTTGAAAGGCGCCATCCAGGTTCACAGCGAGCCTGGCCGGGGAACTCAGATTCAGGTTTACCTGCCGGTCATTCAGAAGAGTTCTGAAAATCAAGGCGTCCTGGTCCAGGACCCCATCCCCGGCGGTACGGAAAGGGTCCTTCTGGTGGATGATGAAAAAGATATCGTCCACATTGAAAAACAGGCCCTGGAGCGATTGGGGTATAAAGTGGAGGTCTGCACCAACGGGATTGAAGCGCTTGCAGCGTTCCGGGCCGTCCCGGATAAATTTGATCTCATCATTTCCGATCTGGCCATGCCCAGGATGCCCGGGGATAAACTGGCAGCAGAACTGCTTAACATACGTCCCGATATTCCCATCCTGCTTTGTACCGGGTTCAGTGATACCCTATCTGAACCGACTGCTAAATCCATAGGGATCAAGGGGATTTTATTAAAGCCGATCATCATACGGGACCTGGCAAAAAAAATTCGGGAAGTTCTGGATAAATAACCAACTGATTTTTGAGAGGAGATGAAATGACGGATGCACCGGATTACACCAAAGAAAGTTTGCTGAATATCATTGAGGCCCTGCCGCTGGCCATTGCCGTCATTGATGGCAAACGACGGGTAGCCCTGGCAAACCGGAAAACCTTTTTGTTTGTGAACAAGGATGAAGGCCGGTTGATCGGCCGCGTCGGGGGGGAGGCCTTTGGCTGTATTCATCATGATGATGTGCCGGAAGGCTGCGGGTTTGGCCCGGAATGCCTGAAATGCAGATTGAGAGAGAGTGTCTTTGAAACCATAGAAAAGAAAAATGCCCTTCATGGGGTGGAAGCCACCATGGTCTTCAAGGGTCAGGGACAGAGGCATCTTAGAATTTCCACCTCCCCCACGGTCTTGAACCATGAAAACATGGTTCTTCTTTCCATTGAGGATATGACCGAAGCGAAAACCCATGAAAAAATCCTTCTTGAAAAAGAAAAACTGTCTGCGGTGTTGAAAACCGCCGGCGGGGTCTGCCATGAATTAAACCAGCCCCTGATGGCAATCCTGGGGTTTTCCGAACTATTGCTGGAAGATCTGCCAGGGGATGATCAGCAGCGTCAGAATCTCCTGGAGATAAAAGAGCAGGCCAGACGCCTCGGCGCCATTACCGGGAAACTCATGTCCATTACCCGGTTTAAAACCAAAAACTATCTCAATCACGAGATTATTGATATTGATGCGGCTTCCCATGTAAAACAGGAACCGGTAAAATAAAGGAGTTATGATGTCTGAAAAAAAAATCCTGGTGGTGGATGATGAAAAGGCTATTTTAAATCTTCTGAAGCAGGCGTTTTTACGGGCCGGGTTTGTGGTTGTACCGGCAGAGAGCGCTGAAGAGGCGTTAAACGTGCTGGAGCAGGAAGAACTGTATGTCATGTTCCTGGATCTGAACCTGCCGGGAATGAACGGCATTGAACTGTGCCGTCGGATTAAAAAGGATAAGCCCATGGCCATTGTATTTGCAGTGACCGGCTATGCATCGCTTTTTGAACTGGTGGGCTGCCGGGAGGCGGGATTTGAAGATTATTTCAAAAAACCGGCAGATATCAAAACGCTGGTAAAAGTTGCCAATGATGCCTTTGAGAAGATCGAGCGCTGGAAAAGGAAATGATATGCGCAAAACAATCATCCATCTTGTTTGGATCATCTGTTTCATTATCATATCGCCGTGTTCCGGAAGGGGTTCAGCATTAAATCTGACCCCTGAAGAGAAGGCCTGGATAAGCGAAAATCATACGGTTCGGGTCCGAATAGGCAACTCTCCGCCTTTTATGCTGACGGATGGGAACGTCCAGGGGATGGCCATAGATTATCTGACACATATCTTCACCCTGAACGGTATTAAAATCCAGTATATCGGTGAGTCTGAAGTGTCCTGGCCACAAGCCCTTGAATATATCAGACGGCATGAGGTTGTGGACATGGTCCCCACCGCAAAAATTACGGATGACCGCAAAAAAAACATGATTTTTACGGATGAGTATATTTTTGCACCATGGGTCATCTTCACCCGGACAGATTCAGGTTTTATCAGTTCAATCGATGATTTGAACGGAAAAACCGTATCTGTGGAAGAAGACTATGTCATGCACCGGATGCTGAAGCAGGACTACCCCGGAATCAATCTTAAAATTGTTTCCGCCGGTTTGAAACACTATGCTGAAATACCGGTTAAAGATCTATCCACCGGATTGGTGGATGCCTATATCGGAAACCTCTTATCGACCACGTATACGATACAGACAAAGGGATATACGAATGTAAAGGTTGCAGCCCCGACACCATTTGAAAATCATAACCAGGCCATGGCCATCCGCAGTGACTGGCCGGAATTAACCGGTATCATCAATAAGACGCTTGCTTCCATGACATCGGATGAACATGCAGCCATTCGAAACCGTTGGCTTTCCATCAGATATGAATACGGTATCACCAAAGCCTATGTATTAAAGTGGATTTCAGGCATTGCAGGGGTTGCATTATGTTTTGTCGGGTTTGTTTTAATTTGGAACAAACGGCTTAAAACAGAGATTATTTCCCGAAAACAGGCTGAAGAAGATTTGCAGGAGAGTGAAGAGAAATTCCGGCTGGCATTCTTTTCAAGCCCGGATTCGATTAATCTCAACAGGCTTACGGATGGGGTGTATCTTGAAATCAACGAAGGGTTTACAAAGATTATGGGCTATTCCCGTGAAGATGTGATTGGGAAATCTTCGCTTGACCTCAATATCTGGAATGATCCAAAAGACAGAGACCGCCTGGTTTCAGGGCTGAGAAAAGAGGGCGTTGTCGAAAACCTGGAAGCTGTTTTCCAGGGGAAAAACGGGCAGATCAAAACCGGCCTCATGTCGGCCCGGATATTGAAAATTGGAAATGAAAATGTCATTCTTTCCATTACCCGGGATATCACCGATGCCGTCCGGATGGAAGCAAAGCTGCAACAATCCCAGAAAATGGAGGCCATCGGCACTCTTGCCGGAGGGGTTGCCCATGATTTCAATAATATTTTGTCTCCCATTCTCGGCCATACCGAGATGCTGATGGATGATTTTCCGGCCGCCGGCTCCACCCGGGACAGCCTGAAGGAAATTTATACCGGTGCATTAAGGGCCAGGGACCTGGTGCAACAGATTCTGGCCTTTTCCCGCCAG
>JAIFMF010000215.1 GCA_020048635.1 Desulfobacula sp.
TGAAAAAAGAGAAATCTGCCACAGGGAATTCACAACAAAATTTTTTGCCCCTTTTTTTATGGCGCTGCTGATATAATCCGCACATTTTTTTTCTTCTCCCGGAAACAGGACCGGGTCCAGCCAGAGCCAGCTTCCGGCCGACGGCGGGGTCGAATAATCCTGCTGGGAAATCCATATCCCTTTATCCCCGTGTCGGTTTTGAAGTCTTTGTCGGCCTCTGGTCAGCAGGATGTCCTTTGCGGCAGGGTGTTTTTTAAAAGTTTTGCCAGACAGCAGCGCTTTTGTTTCCGAATCAACCGGGCGGACCGATATTTTTTCCAACAGATTCAATTCATCATCCAGCAATTTGAGCTCGGCCACAAGTTCCGGGCCTCTGCGGTCAATAATATAAACCGGGGTTCCGGTCTTTATTTTGAACCTGGATTTTTTATTTAAATAAAATTTCCCTTTTTTCGGTACGGCCCGGGTCACTTTCTGAATGTCGTGGAATGTATCGTCTTCAGACCCGATTCTTAAAAGATCCAAAGGCAGCAACGCCTCCCGTGTGCTGAAAAACGGGGCTGCGGGATCTTGTACCCTTCCTGTAAAAAGGCCTGAACCGGTTTCCGATTCATGGGTGAGGGGGTTGATCATCCTCTGGGTCAACAGTTGATAATGGCTGAATTGCCTTCCAAGGGCATAATCCAGGTAGGCAAGGGCTTCTTTTTTCTTTTCCGGGGCATCTCTTAAAAGCTTATAGGCTTTGACCGTATAATAGACATAATGGGGGCTTTTTTTTCGGCCCTCGATTTTAAAGGCTGTGATATTTGGAATCTGTTTTAAGACCTTTATGAGGATGTCGGCAGAAAAATCCATGCAGGAAAAATGCCTTTTGGGGGTGCTTTTTTGTTCATATATTCTCCTGCAGGGTTGGACACACCGGCCTCGAAGAGCGCTTTTTCCACCAAACCAGGAACTCCAGTAACACCGGCCAGAGACTGAATAACATAAAGCACCGTGGATAAAGACTTCAAGACCGATATCGGCAGGGGTTTGAAGGGCCATTCCCTTTATTTCATCAATGGTGAATTCTCTTGGCAGTACGATTCGGTTAAATCCCATTCGATTGGATGTCTGCAATCCTGAAGGAAAGGTAAGATTGCCTAAGGTGGACAAATGGAATTCTTTTTTAAACCCTGCTTTTTGGGCAAGGGGAATCATGGACAGGTCCTGGATGATCAATGCATCCGGGTCTACAAATTCAACGAGTTTGGATAAAATCCGAAGAACTTTTTCAAGCTCTGTTTCCTTGATAAGAGAATTAAAGGCCACATAGAGTTTTATGTTCCTCTTCCTTGCAAGTTTTGCCAACCCTGCAAGGTCTTCAATGCTGAAGTTTTCAGCTTCCATGCGGGCGGAAAATATTTTCAGACCACAGTAAATTGCATCGGCTCCTGCAGCTATTGCAGCCAGAAATGAGTTTTTATCTCCTGCCGGGGCAAGGATTTCAGGAAGTTTCAAATCAATATCATCCTTTTTTGAATTTAAAATGACAACAGTATTGCAATTTTATGGATTTTTGTCAAAAATATGAAATTTTGAAATTTTTATCCTATCAGGAAAGGAAACCCGAGGATTATCTTCCTGTTGAATCGTGCTAATGTGAATATGAATGAATTCAATTTTATAAAACCAGGGGATACATTAGGCGTATGTGCGCCTTCCGGAAGGTTTGACACGGAAAAATTCACTATTGGCATTGAGGTATTGAAAAATCTTGGATTTCAGGTAAAAGTGCCGGAAGAGATCTTTCAGAAAAAAAGGTATCTGGCCGGTGATGATATTTCAAGGGCAAAGGGTGTCATCCGGCTATTTTCAGACCCCGATATCAATGGTATTATCTGTGCAAGAGGGGGGTTCGGCTCCCTGAGGATTCTCAACCACCTCGACTGGGATATGATCCGTCAACATCCCAAACCCTTTATCGGGTTTTCCGATATCACCGCCATCCTGATGTCCATCCTCAATGAAACAGGAATGCCGGTTATTCACGGGCCCAATGTGGTGTCTCTGGCACTAGCCGATGAAAAAACCATAAAATCTTTTATGAATACCATTTCAGGACTAAACGAAACAATTGAAATACCAGACGGCAGGGCCATCCGGGAAGGGATTTGCAGGGGCATATTAAAAGGGGGAAACCTTTCCACCCTTTCCCACCTTATGGGAACCCGGTTTCAGCCTGATTTTGCAGAGGCGGTTCTTTTTTTTGAAGATATCGGAGAGCCGGCCTATAAAATCGACAGGATGCTGACCCAGATGAAAATGGCGGGGATGTTTGACAAAATCTGCGGGGTTATTACCGGATCCTTTGAAAATTGTGGCAACGAAGAATATATCGAAGAAATTCTGGAAGAATGCTTTGACCAATACCAGGTGCCTGTCCTTTTCGGGCTTGATGCGGGTCATGGGAAAACCAATCTGTCGCTGTGTTTTGGGGAAAGGATCAAAATGGATACCATGGTCCGGAAAATACAGTGGGTTTGACTTTGATGAATGAAGATAAAATCGGACGGGAATTTGAGGCCGCAATCTTAAACGGAATATTTCCGGGTGCGGTTCTCCTCTGTGCTTTGAATCATAGGATTATTTTTCATAAAGCATACGGCATGGCTGATCTCTTTGAAAACAGAAAAATGCGGAAAAGTACTATTTTTGATCTTGCTTCCCTTACAAAACCCTTGGCAACAACCCTGGCTGTGTCCAAACTCATCGAGAAAGGAAAGCTTTCAGTTGATCAGAAAATATCCAGCATCCTGCCTGAATTTCAAAACACCGATAAATCCGATATCACCATTAATATGCTGCTCCGACATACCTCAGGGTTTCCTGCCCACCGGAACTATTATCTTGAAATCCTCCATTCCGGTGAAGATCCAAGGCAATGCTTAAGGCAGCTCCTTATGAAGGAAAAGCTTGAAAATAGAATTGGTAAAAAAGAGGTGTACAGTGATCTCGGATTCATGGTCCTTGCATGGATTATTGAAAAGGTCAGTGGACATAGGCTGGATCAATTTGTCTCACGTGAAATTTATTCGCCTCTTGGGATTGAACGGCTGTTTTTTATGGAGCTGAATCCGGAGAATGAAAAAACGAAATTATTCCGGGGGGAATTTGCAACCACCCAGCATTGCCCTTGGAGAAAAAAAGCCCTCACAGGCGAAGTCGATGATGACAACGCTTATGCTGTTGGAGGAATAGACGGACATGCAGGGCTTTTCGGGGATGCTCTGTCCGTATACCACCTTTGCTCTGAAATATTGAAAACCTTGCAGAACAAGCCTTCAACGGTTTTGATGCCCAATATTATAAAAGATTTTGTACAAAGGGATAAATGGTTCGACAGGGTTGCCGGATTTGATACCCCTTCAAAAGAAGATTCTTCCTCTGGTAGGTTTTTTTCAGAATCTTCCATAGGACACCTTGGATTTACCGGCACATCTTTCTGGATCGATCCAATAAAAGGAATTATTGTTGTTCTCTTGACCAACAGGGTTCATCCATTGAGATCCAATGAGGGAATTAAAAAATTCCGGCCGAAAATTCATGACCTGATCCAGACTGAATTGATAGAAAATTATATTCATTAAGAGTTTTTGAGCTTGTAAAAAACCTATAACTTTGTTAGCAGATAATGGCTCATGATTTTGTTATATTTGAACTCGGTAATCCGATATTATTCTTGAAAGAGGAAATATGAATTTTATAATCGATTCCATGCTTGGGGCTTTTTCCAACGATCTGGCCATTGATCTTGGAACGGCTAACACACTTGTTTATGTTAAGGGAAAAGGCATTGTTTTAAGCGAACCATCAGTTGTTGCGGTCAGGACGGATAAGTCATCGAAAAGCCGGGTCCTTGCCGTTGGCGTGGAGGCAAAGCGAATGCTTGGCCGGACACCCGGTAACATTGTGGCCATAAGACCCATGCGAGATGGGGTGATTGCTGATTTTGAAGTTACAGAAGCCATGTTGAAACATTTCATCAGAAAAGTTCACAATAACCGGAAAACCCTTGTTCGCCCCAGGATTATCATTGCGGTGCCATCGGGTATTACTCAGGTTGAAATGAGGGCTGTCAGGGAGTCGGCTGAATCAGCTGGCGCAAGAGAGGTTTTTCTGATCGAGGAACCCATGGCAGCAGCCATCGGTGCAGGGCTTCCCATTACGGAACCCACCTGTAATATGGTGGTTGATATCGGCGGAGGAACAACTGAGGTTGCTGTTATTTCTCTTGCCGGTATTGTTTATACAAGATCTTTGCGAGTGGCTGGAGACAAGATGGATTCAGCCATTGCCCAGCATATCAAGCGCAAATACAATCTTCTGATTGGTGAAAGAACGGCTGAAATTATAAAAACAACCATAGGGAATGCTTATCCTGATCCGCAGAACATTGAGACCATAGAGGTCAAGGGAAGAGACCTTGTTTCAGGCATTCCGAAAATTCTTGCCATTGATTCAGAGGAAGTGCGTCTGGCCATCTCCGAACAGATTGATGCCATCGTGGAAACGGTCCGGATTGCACTTGAACAAACGCCGCCTGAACTTGCGTCGGACATTGTTGATTCAGGAATTGTTCTGACAGGTGGGGGCGCCCTGCTCAAAAACCTGGACAAGCTTCTCAGAGAAAAAACCGGCCTGCCCATCGTTGTAACCGACGATCCTCTCTCAACGGTTTGCCTGGGCTGCGGGAAAGTCCTTGATAATATCGATATTTTGAGAGAAGTAGTCATTCACTGATTTAATGTTTTCACGAAGATTGTTTATTTTTGTTGGGGTTGCTCTGTTTATTGCGATTATTTTTACTGTAATAGCCATGAGCAGCAGGGATAAATTGTCGGTCAACGGCATTAAGCGGGTTACCTTTTCCATAACCTCTCCCTTTTTTAAAGCCACAACAAATACTATTCATTTTACACGGGGTATCTGGGATACCTATTTTATGGCGGTCCGTGCCGTTCAAGAAAATATTGAGCTTAATAAACAGCTTGGTGAAGCTCTGGAAATCAAAAACCGTTATGCAGAGCTGGAACTTGAGAATATCCGGTTAAAGAAATTTGTTAATTTTACAAGCTTGGCCCACACCTATACTGCGGCCCGAATCATTGCAAGGGACCCGTCTCCATGGTTTCAAACCGTTATGATTGATAAGGGTCTGGAAGACGGCCTCAGAAAAGGAAGTCCGGCAATGGTTTCTGAAGGGATAGTCGGACAGGTCATTGAAGTTTCCAAAAATTTTTCCAGAATCCTTTTGATCACGGACAGAAACTCTTCTGTTGATGCTCTTATTCAGAATTCGCGGGTTCGTGGTATTGTGAAGGGAAATAATGAGGACAACTGCTCTTTTGTATACACCTTGAGAAAAGATGAGGTGAAGGAAGGAGAAACCATTGTTTCCTCGGGCCTTGATCAGGTGTTTCCCAAAGGGCTGATGATCGGCCGGGTTCTGAAGGTGACAAAGGACCAGACCCATCTTTTCCAGGATATCACTATAGAAACCAGTGTCGATTTTGAAAAAATCGAAGAAGTCCTTGTATTAAAAAAATAATTCAAGGTTGTGGATAAGACGGCTTAACCATGAATGCAGTATTTTTAATCCTTCTCACTTTTTTTCTGACGATCATGCAGGCGGTTGTCCTCCCCAATTTTTCTTTTTTTTCAGGCTGTTTTGACCTTCTGATAATTGCTGCAATTTTTTTGAGCCTTATTGCGACCCACCATTCAATGATTACAGCCCTCATCGTCATCGGGTGTGTGATGGATAGCATTTCAGGGGTTCCGTTCTTTTTCCATATTTTTTCATATGTATCCATTTATCTGATTGTACATTTGGTCAAAAGACTGATTTTCAAGCAAAGTATTATTTTTCTTTTAATCATCAGTCTGATAGCCGTAATTATCCAGCATGCCCTGCTCCTTTTTTCCATATTTGTCCGACAGGAGGCAGGCACCATCCTTAGATTTGATTTTTTCTTTCTGGCAAAGCAGGCGTTCTGGGGACTTGTGGTAATTCCCCCCTGCATTTACATGCTTCATTTTTGTCACCAAAGCTGGATGACATTTACAAAAAAAATGACCCGACAGATAGATGAGACATACAGAGGATAGACCACGTTGACCGAATTTGGCAAAAACCCGGACCGGGAATGGTTAAAGCAACGCATTATCGGCGTAAGCGTTTGTATTATTTTTGCTTTTGCAGTTGTGTTTCTTCGGTTTATATACCTTCAGATTATCAAGGGGGATGAATTCAGACTTTTATCAGAGAAAAATGCCGTCCGCCTTACAGGTATAAAAGCACCCAGGGGTCTTATACTGGACAGAAATAAGAAAATACTGGTGGATAACCGGCCCTCGTTTAATCTGAAAATCATGCTTGAAGACGCGGGAGATGTTAAAGAAACCATGACTAAGGTTTCACAGATGATGGACACTCCCTTTGAAGACCTGATGAAAAAAATTTCAGACGCCGGGAAAGGGGCATTTTACAAACCCGTAACGTTACAGGACGATATTTCAAGGGATCATCTTGCCATTATTGAAGCACATAAATTTGATCTTCCTGGGGTTTTTATCGATATAGAACCCACGCGGCACTACATTCATAAAAAAACAGCCTCCCACCTTCTCGGATATCTTGGAGAGGTTAACAATGATGAACTTCTCAGCGGGAAATACCCCAATGTTAAAACTGGCGACTCCATTGGCCGGTATGGCGTTGAAAAAAGCTTTGAAACCTATCTCCAGGGGAAAAGAGGTGGAAGACAAATAGAAGTCGATGCCAATGGCAGGACCATCAAGGTTCTGAAAACAGTAGAACCCATTACGGGACTTGATTTGAAACTGACCATTGATCTTGATCTTCAACAGATAGCCGAAAAAATGCTTGAAGATAAACATGGTGCTGTTGTAGCCCTTGATCCGAATACAGGTGACGTTCTGGTGTTGGCCAGCGCGCCGGGTTTTGATCAAAATGATTTTGTCGGCGGTATTAACAGTAAAAAATGGAAAGCATTGATGACTGACCGGGGAAAACCAATGACCAATAAGGCAATTCAGGGTGAATATCCTCCGGCGTCTACCTATAAAATCATTACATCTATTGCTGCACTTGAAGAAAAAGAGATTGATATTCATACCACTGCCTATTGTCCTGGGTTTTTTAGATATGGAAACAGGGTCTATCGCTGTTGGAACAAAAATGGACATGGTGAGATAAGTATAATTGACGCCATCTCACAGTCCTGTGATGTTTTTTATTATCAGGCAGGGGATAAAGTTGGTGTGGATGCACTGGCAAAATATGCCATGGGATGCGGGCTTAATAAAAAAACGGGAATTCTGCTTGAAGGTGAAAAAAAAGGTCTCATTCCGACATCCTCATGGAAGAAAAAACGATTTAATGAATCCTGGCATCGAGGGGAAACACTTTCAATTGCTATTGGTCAGGGCTATGATCTTGTTACGCCCCTGCAGATGGCTGTTTTCATTGCTGCCGTCGGAAACGGCGGAACATTATACAGGCCTAGAATTGTCAGCGCCATTGAAGGCAGTCAGGGTAATCTCATCAAGGAAATCCCAACTGAAAGTGCAGGAAAATTGCCTGTCGGCAAAAAAACACTTGAGATTATCCAGAAAGGTCTTCTGAAAGTAGTTGACGATGATCGAGGAACAGCAAAAAGGATCAGGCTGAAGCATGTTAAAATTGCCGGTAAAACAGGAACTGCCCAGGTATTCAGTGTTAAAAGCGGCGAGAAGCTTAAAACAGAACACCTGGATTTCTATCTCAGGGATCATGCATGGTTTATATGTTATGCACCGGCTGAAAACCCGGTGATCGCTATTTCAGTCCTTATCGAGCATGGGGCTCATGGGTCAACCGCAGCAGCTCCCATAGCTGCTGCATTGATCGGACGATATATTAATGATCCTTCAGCAGAAGAAATAGAGAAAAATTCTTCAGTAGAAGAAACACAAACGGAGTAGAACATGTTTGACAGGCGTCTGATAGAGAATTTTGACTGGGGTTTTCTGATGGTTATTTTTTTTATCTGTTGCGTCGGACTTGTGGTTTTATTCAGTGCCTTGACCGCAGGCCAGGAGGCCGGCGCCGTCAGCAGTCTTTTCAAAAAGCAGATTGTCTGGATGGGTTCCGGATTTATCATTATGATGATTTTAATGGTGATGGACTATAGGGAACTTGATAAGCTGCAGATGTTTATTTATGCTTTCTGTGCCGGGCTTCTCGTAATAGTCCTGATTTTCGGGCAGATCAGTGGTGGGTCCAGAAGATGGCTTGTACTCGGATTCTTTCGGATTCAACCATCGGAACTGATGAAAATTGCATTGATCATAAGCCTTTCATCTGCCTATTCTACCAGTGTGTCCCAGACAGGGATTAATTTTCGAAAATTGATCAAACCGGCTATTCTGTGCCTGATTCCCTTTGCTCTGATTGTTGATCAACCGGATTTGGGGACTGCAATGCTTCTGGTTTTAATTGCAGGGTCCGTCACCCTATTTGTAAAGGTCGAACGAAAAGTGTTTTTCTCCCTTTTGGTTACCGGGTTATCCGTCATTCCTTTTTTCTGGTTCATGTTAAAAGATTATCAGAAAGACAGGATCCTGACTTTTTTAGACCCTGAGCGGGATCCCCTTGGTTCGGGATATCATATTATCCAGTCAAAAATTGCTATCGGATCAGGCATGTTGACCGGGAAAGGGTTTTTAAAAGGAACCCAGAACGCATTGTCTTTTTTACCAGAGCAGCACACGGATTTCATTGTTTCAGTGCTTGCTGAAGAATGGGGCCTTCTGGGCATCAGCATCCTTCTTGTCCTTTATTTTATTTTGCTGTTTTGGGGGTTGAACATTTCCTATAACTGCCGCAATATGTTTGGTTCTATTCTGGCCTTTGGTATAACAGCTATGATTTTCTGGCAGATATTTATCAATACCGGTATGGTCATCGGACTTATGCCGGTTGTCGGTGTCCCGCTTCCTCTGGTTTCCTATGGTGGATCATCGGTGATTACCAACATGGTTGGATTCGGAATATTATTAAATATAAGTATGCGTAAATTTTCATCTCACTAATGCAGAAAGCAGTTTAAAAGAGTGGGTTGAAATATAGTTTTATGGGCTTAAATATTTTGCGAATCAATGTTGACAAATGCTTGTTCGGATGGTACTCAAATCACGATTCAATTTAAGTTCAGGCTGTTTTGTACAAAAACAGTCAAAAATATATAAGTAGTTTATTTTTTTATAATTATTAACTGGCGGAGGGGATTTTATGATAACTGTGATTCCTGATATATCCCTGGTATATCAGATGATCAATTTCCTTGTTCTGCTTTTTGTGCTCAATCTGGTTCTGTACAAACCAATTCGGAATGTTCTTCTTGAAAGAAAGGCAAAAATTGAAAGGATGCAAAATGGGGCTGAAAAAGCTCAGAGCGACCTTGTTGCCGGAGAAGACGCATACAACAACGGATTGAAACAGGCCCGGTCAAAAGGTTTGAAGAGTAAAGAAGCCTTTATCGAGGAAGCATCAAAAGAAGAAAAGGAAATTATCGACAGGATTAACAAGAAAGCTCAGGCCAATTTTGCTGAAATCAAAAAGCAGGTGGCACAGGAAACTGAGCAAGCCCGAAAAGCGCTGGAAGCAGAGGTAGATGTGTATGCCAAAGCCATCGGTGAAAAAATATTGGGGAGGGCCTGCTGATGAAAAAAAGAGAAATTAAAACAGAATTGCTGAAGTCTCTATGCTATGGTGCAGCTCTTGTTCTCTTTCTTGGTGGGATTGCCCTGGCCTCTTCAGACGGAGGGCACGGTGTTGTCCACAATGCGTGGCTCGGCATTGACACTGCAAAGGTAATAAACTTTGCAGTTCTGATCATTGCTTTGTTTTTTGTTGCCAGAAAACCGGTTGCTGAATTTTTTTCATCTCGCGCCAAAGGAATTGAAGATGAAATCAAGATTCTTGAACAGAAAAAGGCAGATGCTGAAAAGAAACTTGCTGAATATCAGGCCCGCTTTAAAAGCCTTGATCAAGAATCCAAAAAGATTGTTGAAGAATACATTAAACAAGGTGAAGAAGCAAAGGTTAGAATTCTTGCCGAAGCTGAAACACAGGCAATAAAGCTTGAAGCCATGGCCAAACGAAATATTGAACAGGAATTCAAGTCTGCAAAAACAAAGCTTCAGCAGGAAATTGTTGAAAAAGCCATGCTTAAAGCCGAAGAACTCATTAAGACCGCTATTTCACCAGATGATCAGGACAAACTTGTTGATGACTATCTGAAAAAGGTGGTGGCATAATGAAAAATTTAACGGTTTCAAGGCGTTATGCCAAAGCATTGATTCTTATTGGCCAAGAGGACGGCAGGGCGGAGCAATATAATGTAGAGCTTGAATCGCTTGTTGGACTTTTTAATTCACAGAAAGACTTTGAAAAGGCATTAACCAACCCTTTATATAACAAGAATGACAGGAAAAGAGTTCTTCAGGCAGTTCTGGCCATTACGGATCTGTCTGCTATCATGAAGTCTTTCCTTATATTACTGTTTGATAAAGGCCGTATCGGTTTTTTACGGGAAATTGCTTCGTATTATAGAGATCTGGCAGATGAGCTCAAAGGGGTCGTTAAAGCCAGTATCGTTTCTGCAACAGCGCTGTCATCAGACGCAGTTGCCAAGATTAAAGAGGCATTGTCAAAAAAAGTCGGGAAAAATATTGTTCTGAAGGTTGAGCAGGATCCAAGTCTCATTGGGGGTGTGGTTACAAAAATAGGCGATCTTGTTCTAGACGGCAGCGTAAAAACCCAGCTGATGAATTTGAGAGAAACATTAAAAAAAGGTGAGAATGTCTAATGGAAATTAAAGCAGAAGAAATAAGCCAAATTATAAAAGACCAGATCAAAGGTTTTGATGCAGAGGTCGATCTGAGTGAAACAGGTGTAGTCCTTTCCGCGGGTGATGGTATCGCCCGTGTGTATGGCCTTGAAAAAGTAAAAGCCATGGAGCTCGTTGAATTCCCCGGTGGAATCCTGGGGCTTGCTTTGAACCTTGAATCCGATAATGTGGGTGTTGCGATTCTGGGTGACGACAAACAGATTAAGGAAGGTGATATTGTTAAACGTACCGACCGTATTGCTTCTGTTCCTGTCGGTGAAGAGCTTCTGGGTCGAGTTGTCAACACAACCGGTCAACCAGTTGACGGAAAAGGCCCCATCAATGCAAAGACCTTTATGAACATGGAGCTGGTTGCTCCGGGTGTTATCGCTAGGAAATCTGTTCATGAACCCTGCTGCACCGGTTCAAAAGCAGTGGATGGCATGACCCCTGTCGGCAGAGGCCAGCGTGAGCTCATCATCGGTGACCGGCAGATCGGAAAAACGGCTCTTGCGGTAGATGC
>JAIFMF010000058.1 GCA_020048635.1 Desulfobacula sp.
TTATCGAAGGTACCCATGTTGCCACATGGGAATGGAATGTCCAGACCGGAGAAACCGTTTTCAATAAAATCTGGGCACAGATCATCGGGTACACGCTTGAGGAGTTGGAACCTATAACCATTAAAACATGCAAAGCCTTTGTTCACCCCGATGACATCAAAACATCCGGTGAATTGCTGGAACGTCATTTTGCAGGAGCGCTTCCCTATTACGACTGTGAATGCCGGATGAAACATAAAGACGGCCATTGGGTGGAAGTCCATGATCGCGGCAAGGTCGTCACCTGGACACCTGACGGCAAACCACTGATGATGTTTGGTACTCATCAGGACATTACCCTGCGCAAGCAGATGGAGGCTAAGACTTTTCATATTCAGAAGGTCGAAAGCCTGGGCCGTATGGCCGGGGCCATTGCCCACAATTTCAACAATCAGCTCTATGTGGTGACAGGCAATCTGGAGCTGGTTATGGATGATTTGCCGGGCGATGCAGAAATTCGTGAAAACCTGCTCCAGTCTTTGATGGCGGCCCGGAAAGCAGCAGCGGTGAGCCAACAGATGCTGACCTATCTTGGCCAGACATCCGGCAATCATAAACCCATGGACTTGTCCCAAGCCTGCCGTCAAAGCCTGCCCCTTCTTGAGGTGTCAATTCCGAAAGGCATGATCCTGAATGTCGATTTTCCCGATTCCGGCCCGGTCATCCGTTCTCAAGATGGACAGATACAGCAGATTCTGACCCATCTGATCACCAACGCCTATGAGTCCATTTCCAATAATCAAGGCAGCATCGGCCTGACCATCAGAACGGTTGCCCATGGGGATATTCCCCTCTCAAAGTGCTCCCCTGTTGACTGGCAGCCACAGCCTGTTCCTCATGCCTGCCTGGAAGTGTCGGATACCGGCTGCGGGATTCCAAACAAGGATTTCGAAAAACTTTTTGATCCATTTTTCACCACAAAATTCACTGGGCGTGGAATGGGATTGCCTGTTGTCATGGGAATTGTGAAAGCCCAGGGCGGCTGCATCATTGTGGACAGTGAACCGGGAAGTGGCAGTGTCTTTCGGGTTTATCTGCCAATATCAATGGAAAAAATCCTCCTTCCCCTTGAGCCGGAAAAACCGGCAGCGGCCCTTGTCCAAAAGGTTGAAACCGGCGGCACCGTGCTGCTCATTGAAGATGAGGCAATGGTCCGCAATACGGCGAAGATCATGCTCACCCGCCTCGGATACACGGTACTTGAAGCACAGGACGGAGTCGAGGCAATGGAAATATTTCAGCAGCGTCAGCATGAAATCTGCTGTGTTCTTTCGGATTTGACCATGCCTCGCATGGGCGGATGGGAAACCCTGACAGCGCTGCGCAAGCTGCGGGCCGATGTGCCGGTAATCCTGGCCAGCGGCCATGACAAGGATGTGGTCATGGCAGGCAACCATCCGGAACTGCCCCAGGCGTTGTTGACTAAGCCGTTTTCGAAGGCCATGCTAAAGGAAGCTCTGGAAAAAGCGATAAGTGTATGATGAAGATGGAGATAACCCCATATATGGTATATGACGTTTCTTCAGCTTTAAAATTATGATTCAAATATATGCGCCGCAGGCATGATTTCTTGCCTTCCCCGTGCATTACAGAATATAATATATTTTGTTGAAAATAATCCCCTCCTGAACTCAAGTATGATTATCCAATACCAGAAAATTTCCAGGGGTATTTGATAAGACATGCCAATACTATTCAAAACCGGGTATTGTCGATTTGTCTCTGAGTCTACGATTATTTGCGAACCACACCTCTTTAAAAAACTAGTGGCGGTCAACCGCCACTCATAACATACTGTTATAAATCACTAAGGGCTTAAGGCTTAAAGCCCTTTTGGAGCGCGTTTTTCGGAAGACTTATCCCCATTTCTTTCTGGGCATATTCACTTCCTGATTCCTGAAAAGAAATATACATCAGGCTGAAGGCATGGATTTTCAATTTTTCTTTTTTTAAGGAGTTAATGGTTTCCTTTCTATGGCCTGCCATTTCCGCAAGGGCCGGGAAAACGGCCTGGGCCCCTTCGTCCAGTGGCAGATCGGTCGGGTGGAATTCAATCTCTGGGATTTTTTCGGCCGGAACCGAGCTGATCTGTGACAGGGTCATCTGTTTTGCGATTCTTAAAAAAAGTTTCGGGTTGATTTTGAATGCCGGGATATAAAAATACAGGAGTTGCTTTTTATGTTCTTCCTGAACGGCTTTTGGGATATTGGCAATCTTGATCAAATCCGCATAGGTGGAGCAGGTGATCAGATTAAATTCCACCTGAAGCCGCCAGAAGGGCATCAGGATCTTTGTATCCGGGTTTGAAGCTGAAAAAGCAGCCTCAATCCGGTTTAGTTTTTTATTGCGTATCAACCAGAATTTTGTGCAGTTGCTGCAATGAATCACAAGGGAATCCGTCCGGCCTTTGAGATCCCATCCGCAATCCGGGCAAAGGCAGGGGGTAAAGGAAAGCTGATGGCCGGGTGCTTTTTTTTCCGCTGGCAGGTCCGATACCGATATGGACACGGGAATTCCGGTCAATCCGTCGCAAAGCACATTTGAATTCCTGAACAACGGCATAAAAATGAGGCTTAAGGTTTCTCCGATATAGATCTTGTCTTCTCCCTCTCCGGTCATTTGTTTTAAAGCGGTTTTCCCGGAAATATCAGGTGGCAGGAAAACTCCATTTGTGTCCTTGCCGATGAATTTAAGGGGCCGGGCCTGGGGGCGGAGCCCAAGGGAAGGCGGCAGACCTTTAGTGTTAACCGCCAGGCAGGAATGATCAATTACCCTGAAACCCGGTGAGGCTTTATCCAGGCTGAATTCCATCCCCCTGAACCGCCAGTAGGGTACATACAGAGGTTCTGTGGCGGCAGGCATTTTAGGGCCGGGCTCAATGTAATAACAGGGAAAAGGGTCTGTATGAAGGGCATGCCTTGTTCTACAGAAACCGCATTGAACAATACATTCCGATTCATCCAGAACCACAGGTGCCCCGCACCGGGGGCACTGCATGTCTATTTTAAAATTAGAGGTGTTCACCGCAGTTGTTGCAATAATTTGAATTTTTCAGGTTTTCCATGCCACATGCCTTGCAAAACCTGGACCCTGGTTTTTTTTCATCCACCTTTGTACCGCATTTGGAACAGAACCCGGCATTGGGGGACAGATTTTTTCCACATTCACTGCATTGAGAAAACACCAGGATCTGGTGACCGCAGAAAGGGCAGAATCCGGCGTCTTCAGGAACAACAGACCCGCAATCCGGGCATTTGGGGGAAAATTTTTCAGCTTTCGGATCTATGGATTTTTCATCCATCATTTTTGAAACCATGGAAGGCACCATGAACCCAAGACCCATGCCCATGCCTTGCCCGGAAGTTCCTGGGTTTTCCGCTGCTTTTTCCATGGCTGTGGCGGTTTTTAGCTGCATGAGTTTGTTCATGTCATCAAAAAGCCCCAGTGCGCTGCGGTCATCCATTAATTTCTGAACTTCCTCGGGCGGGGTGATGGAACTGATAAAAAGATCGGTCAACCCCAGACCGAATTTGCTGAATTCATCTGTCAGATTCTTTTTCAGCCCTTTGGCCCAGGCTTCATATTTGCCTGGAAGATTCAGGAGGGTGTCCAGGTTTTCCCCCATATAGTCATTGAATCTTGATACAATGACCCGACCGAGATACTCTTCAATATCCGTCGTTGTAAAACCAGCCACAGTGCCGATAAGCGAATTGATGAAAAGAAGGGGCTGAATGACCCGGATATTGAACATGCCGAATGCCCGAAGGCGGATCAGGCCCAGCTCATTGTCTTTGAATGCCACGGGATCACGGGTTCCCCATTTAAGATCCGGGAATATTTTCATGTTGATGAAATAGGCTTCCGCCCGCAGGGGGCTGGTCAAGCCCCAGGGGATGGCCAGTATCTTGTTCAGGATGGGAATATTGCCGGTTTTTAAGGTATGTCGCCCTGGCCCAAAGACATGGAGGGCTTTTCCATTGTAAAAAAAGATTCCGGCCTGATTTTCCCTGACAATCATCTGGGCACCGAATTTGATTTCAGCCGAGCCTTCGATCGGAATGCGCTGGGCGATTTCCTTGCCGGTCCTGTCAAACCATTCAAGAACTTCCAGGAATACGATATTATTGTGCCCCATTTTTCTCTCCTGAGTGAATTGGCATAAGATA
Organism: Desulfobacula sp.; assembly: GCA_020048635.1. Lineage (GTDB taxonomy): Bacteria > Desulfobacterota > Desulfobacteria > Desulfobacterales > Desulfobacteraceae > Desulfobacula. The sequence goes on from JAIFMF010000058.1 coordinate 4,209, forward strand.
ATGTTCTTTTCTGTATGCGATAATTGTGACAGTCTGTCAAGAAAAGAGAGCCGGCAAAGAAAGTTTTGCGATTCGCCTGATTGACAAAGGTATGAAAAATCTATAATAATTTCATTCTTTTAAACAAGACCGGCCGTTATTTTAACTGGGCATAGACCCAAATATTAAGGTGAAACCCATCGAACGAGAACAAAACAGCGTCACCATCAAAACAGATAACGGACATGAAAGCCTGTCCGTCATCCGAAAATGTATCCCCATCCTGGAAAGCCTTGCAGAGAACTCCGAGCTCCTGGCCGGGTTGTCGGAACCGGAACGGATTGCCCTGATCACCGCTGCCGGTAAAATATCAAGGCCGGACCGAAAAGAAATCAAAAAGCGCAACAAGGAGAAAAAAAGGCTGGATCGGCTGGCAATTGTGAGTCAGGAGCGCCGCTTGAGAGGAGACACCGGTATCCGCAAAGCTCGTGAGGCAGTTGTTTTCCAGGCCCCGAAGCAGATTGCAACGGACAAGGGCCGACCTGAGAGTGAAGAACTCGGCCGAAGACTTGAAAGTCCCCGCAACTGCTATATCTGCAAGACTGAATTTACAGAACTCCACCATTTTTATGATGCCCTGTGCCCGGAATGCGCAGCGTTCAATTATCAGAAACGCTTCCAGACCGCATCCCTGAAAGGACAGGTGGCCCTGATCACCGGGTCGCGGCTCAAGATCGGGTACCAGGCTACTCTCATGATGCTCCGGGCAGGCGCCAGGGTGATCGCCACTACCCGTTTTCCCAAAGATTCTGCTTTGAGGTTTTCAAAGGAATCCGACTTTTCCGACTGGGGTCACAGGCTTCAGATTTACGGGCTGGATCTTCGCCACATCCCCAGTGTTGAATTCTTCTGTGATTATATCAAAAATACATACCAGCGCCTGGATATCCTCATCAACAATGCAGCCCAGACGGTTCGAAGACCGCCGGGGTTTTACGCTCATCTCATGGAAAATGAAAACCGGGACATGACGGATCTGTCCATGACCGCCCAATCCCTTCTCGGGCAATACCAGGACTGCCTTAACCGACTGGAATACGGCCAGCCGAACCATGTGGGTCAAGAAAAAGCCCTGCCCGTTACCTGGAACGGATCAGCCCCCGGCGTGGGGTTGCGCATGTCGGCCCGATTGTCCCAGATTCCCTACTCCTATGACCAGTCCCTCAATATCCCCGAAGTTTTCCCTGAAGCAACACTGGATGCCGATCTCCAGCAGGTGGACTTACGGAAAGTCAATTCCTGGCGCCTGAAGCTGGGAGAAATTGAAACCTCGGAAATGCTGGAAATCCAACTGGTCAATGCCGTGGCCCCGTTTGTGCTTTGCAACCGGCTTGAAGAACTGATGAAGCTTGATAATACCGGGCAAAAACATATCGTCAATGTCTCAGCCATGGAAGGTAAATTCCTACGGTTTAAAAAGGACAGCCGCCATCCTCATACCAATATGGCCAAGGCCGCCCTGAACATGCTGACGCATACGGCGGCCGGTGACCTTGCCAAAGAGGGGATATACATGAATGCTGTGGATACAGGCTGGGTCACGGATGAAGACCCGGCCGTCCTGGCCCGGCAGAAGCAGGAAATCCATGATTTCCAGCCGCCTCTTGATATCGTGGATGGTGCGGCCAGAGTCTGTGATCCTTTTTTTGACGGCATTTTGACAGGAAAACACTGGTGTGGAAAATTTTTAAAGGATTATTTCCCCATTGACTGGTAACCCCAGCACAACTTAATCTGGAAGAATGGCTTGTAATGATGTTTTCAGAAAATATAGTTTAACGATTAGCTGCCACTCGGTTCGGGCTTTCTTTTGCCACGATCCGGAGCGGCCGATCGTCATAAAGCCTCTTACCATAGGATCCATAATAGTCGGCTTCTGTTGGGGATAAGAACCCGTTCTTATTGATGTCTGCCTCTGACCACGAAAATGGAGAAACCAGAAACATGAGATATGGCATCACATAGAGCCATGCTATGATTACACCGATCACACCAAGGCCTATTATCAGCATCTTTTGCATCATCTGTTCACACAACAAATGGTATTCCCAATTTTAAGGAGGGCCCCAAGGTAATGGTAGGCCTGCATTAGGTCATTGAAAATAGGCTCTTCAGAGCTGTGAACGGGGCGGACAACCAAGCCTTGAAGCTGCATAATATCTCTCCAGAAAGATGAAATACAAATCCTTTGTATTTCATCGATCGAGACTTGTTCAGAAATAAATGCAACTTTTTGATTTGATAGCTGATATTGTATAGAACAAAATCAACCCTGTTAGTTCGGTAAATTATTCTTGACAAAGCAAACAAAGCATATTACGTGTAATAAGTATAAGGGTTTGGAGTATAAAACCAAGTATTATGAAAATATATGAAAGGGGGGATAGCTCGTATGAAAAATAAAATTTATTCTTTAATCTATTGGATAGTTGCCGTATCTTTCTTGACTACATTAGTGGGCTGTGCGGTATAAAGATTGATGTAAACATTTTGCCCGAAATAAGGAGTTGTTTTTGATACGCCCTTATAACCTTATAAGCGGCGTATCTGCTTCTGGTGATAACAACCTAAATTTCGGTGTAAATTTGGCAGCTATTTTGATTGCCTCATTCGTCTTCGGATTTCTCCCTTTTCGTGCGTTTCTTTTGACAATACTAAAAGTACCAAAACCAGAAATGAAAATATTGTCTCTCTTTTTTAAAGTCTTTTTTATAACACCGAGAAAAATCTCTATTGCCATTGCTGCTTGTTTATTTGTTTGGGTAACTTTTGCTACCTCATTTGCGATACACCCCACATCTTGTAGAAAAATATTCTTGACACCCAAGAGAACGTTTCTTATACCGCCAACAGTAAAAAGGAAGCTCTTATCACTCATCAATTCAATAAAAATTAATATTTTATCAAGGTCAATAGAACGAGGTTATGTGCATCAGCTCCATGCGATTATTAGAGTTTTCATAATAGGCTGTAAATGATTCAAGTATTAAATGTGAGCAAGACTTACCACCATGGACAACAGGAAATCTACGCACTTAATGATATCTCTTTAAAAATCGAGAAGAGCGATTTTCTTTCCATAATGGGGCCAAGCGGTTCCGGTAAAAGCACCCTGTTGAATCTTATTGGGGGATTGGACCAACCGAGCAATGGTCAAATCTTCATCGATGGTCAGCCCATTCACGGAATTTCCGACGACCAACTCACCTTGATTCGGCGTAAAAGAGTTGGTTTTATTTTTCAGTTCTTCAATCTGCTGCCGATTCTTAATGCAGTAGAAAATGTCAGCCTGCCTCTTCTTCTGGATGGTGTACCGTTTTCACGTATTAGAGAAAAAGCCATTCATCTTCTTGAAAGTGTTGGCCTGGGGTCGCGCACGGAACATCGTCCTGAGCAGCTATCGGGGGGAGAAATGCAACGTGTAGCCATTGCCCGGGCATTGATAACCGATCCCGCCGTGATTCTTGCCGACGAACCGACCGGTAATCTTGATTCACATATCAGCGAAGAAATTTTGGGATTGCTGAAAAATTTGAATCAGACAGGCCAGACCATCGTCTTAGTTACCCATGATTCCAAGGCGGCCTCTTTCGGGAAACGCATTATCAGACTCAAAGACGGAAGCATTACTGAAGATATCTCCCTTTCTGAGAGCAGAGCATGAATCTCTGGAATTTACTTCGGCATATCACAATGAAGCATTTCCGACTTCGCAAGGCCCAGATATTCATGGCAGCGGCCGGAATTTGCCTTGGTGTTACCTCTATCGTGTCCTTCGGAGTAGTCAACAAAAGTATCCTTTTCTCTTTTGAGGATTCCTTCAACCGTGTAACCGGAAAAGCCAAACTTCAGATCACCGCGGCACAGTCCGGCTTTCCCGAGTCACTCCTCGAGAAAGTTCAGGAGATACGCGGAGTCGAATACGCCGTTCCAGTGATAGAAACCGACGGCATGCTCGTTTCTGGCAAGGAACGTTCCATAATGATTCTGGGAGTGGATGTGCTCGTGGACACCAAGATAAGGGAATACAGTCTCTCCGGGGATAGTGTTGATGTCCCCGACCCTCTCCTTTTTCTGGCTAAGTCCGATTCCATTTTGGTAACCAAAACCATGGCTGATCGGGAGGGCTTTATTATCGACCAGAAGATTCAGGTGCAGACTGTGGAGGGAATAAAAACGTTGTGTATTCGGGGTATTCTCAACCCCGAGGGTCCAGCCAAGGCAATGGGAGGCAATCTTGCGATTATGGACATATATGCCGCACAGATGGCTTTTGGCAAAAATGGACGCATCGATAGAATCGACGTTAGCCCCCGGCAGGGAGAAAATTTGGAGACCGTCAGGCAGGCCATCTTGAATGTGCTTCCTAATGGATATATGGTCGACACGCCAGCTGGCCGGACGCGGCAGGTCGAAGATATGATATCAAGGTTTCAAAACGATTTGAATCTCGTCAGCTATCTGGCGATATTTGCTGGCATGTATCTCATTTACAACGCCGTTTCCATCTCCGTGGTAAATCGCAGGAGGGAGATAGGTATTCTGCGAGCGCTCGGCTGCCTCCGAAGAAATATAATGCTGCTTTTTTTGGGAGAGACGTTGGTTATATCCATCATCGCATCTTCAATCGGGGTTGGCCTCGGTCTTCTGCTGGCTAATTATCTGGTAGGTACATTCGGCAAGGTTATTTCCGAAACCTATATGCGGACATCTGTTTCTGGAATCCATATCACCTGGCTTTATCCCATACTGGGTTTCGCAAGTGGGATCATTGCCAGTCTTATGGCGGCACTGTTTCCGGCTAGGGCGAGCAGCCTCATCTCCCCTGTGTCGGCGATACGATCCGTTCCTTATACTGAAGAGTCATTTTTTACCGCCAGGCGTCTGAATTTAGGAGGCGTTTTTTGTCTGGTTCTCTCGGGTGCTATCTTTGCTATGTATAATTTCATATCGGATTCTCACCTTACAAACATGATACTCCTTCCAATTGCCCAGCTCATGATTGCTATCGGGATATCACTTTTCATCCCGGCATTCCTGAAATGGTTTGTCACAATATTCAACCGTTTTTTTTCATCTATGTTTGGTTCTGCGGGAAGGATTGCCGGACTCAACCTCCGGAAGAATTTGACAAGGAATGCTGTTGCGGTGTCGGCTGTTTTTTTTGGTATTGCGGTATTTGTCGCCAGTGCGGGATATACGCACAGCGTCAAGGAATCTGTGCTAAAATGGTTAGATTCTATGATTATTGGAGATATCGTTATAAGCTCAGGCCATCCAGGTTCCAGCGCCAATGCTCATAGCATACCCATGCCAGTCGATTTGTCGCAGCAACTGAAAAAAGTTCCCGGCGTTCTATCTGTGGAGCCATGGCGCAGAGTGTTCCTTCAGTATAAAGGCAGACGGGTACTCGTTTCGGCTGCTTCTTTAGCCAGGTATTCGAAATATAGCAGTGCTGACACCAAACAAGTCGTTAAAAATAATAAGATTCGTTTATTACCGGACAAAGACAATGTTGTGGTAAGCGAACCGTTTGCTGCTATTTTCAAGGTCAAGAAGGGAGACCAGATCACTCTTCCGACACCTGCGGGACCTGTCGTGTTCAGTGTAGCGGGAATAGTGGTCGATTACACGAGTGACAGCGGAGTCATAGCCATGGACATAAATACCTACCAGCGCCACTGGGGCGATATGCTCTGTAACTCATTTTTTTTGCTTGTTAAACCGGGTGCAAAGGTGAACGACGTGCGCGATGAAATTCAACGTCAGTTTGGCTCAGACCGCAAGCTTTATGTTCTATCCGCACTGGAGTTCAAAAACGAAATAAGAAAGATTATGGATGATATATTTATATTCAACTACGCCTTGAATGTAATCACTTTGACCATTGCCTGTCTGGGTATTATTGTTGCCCTTCTTGCATCAGTCTTGGAAAGAACCCGCGAAATAGGCACTCTGCGAGCCATCGGAATGCTCAGAAGACAGATATACGGTGTCGTGGTGCTGGAATCCATACTCATGGGTTTGGCTGGCGGTATTCTTGGGTCTTTGGCGGGAATGTTTGCCGGATGGGTCAATCTGGAAGGCTTTTTCATACCTAATTATGGTTCCGCCGCCAGATATTATTTGCCTTTCAGTGCTATACTTTGGGCGCTGTTCCTTTCGGCTGGACTTTCCGCGTTAGCCGGAATGATTCCTGCGCAAAAAGCAGCAAAAACTAACATTGTGGAGGCCTTGTCCTATGATTAAAGCACGTATCATTTTTATACTCTTTTTTGCATTGCTCATGACATCATCTGTTGCATACGCAATGAATGGGCGCGATGTTTTCGAAAAGATCCACGAGGTTCGTGTCAAATGTCTCGACCACAGGACAGAGTCCACCATGGTTCTCTATGACAGAGGCGACGGAAAGCGCGCTCGAACCATTACCGAGTATGGAAGAAAAGAACTGCCTGAGGGATTCAAGTGCATTGTAGTCTTCAACTCACCTTCGGACTTGAAGGGTGTCGGATTTTTGCTCCATGCTCACACTTTTGCCGACCGTAACCTCTGGGCTTACTTTCCTGAATACAAGCGCATCCGGCGAATTCCTACGTCTTCACAGGATGACTCGTTCTTCGGATCAGACTTTTCTTACGACGACTTCAGCGGACCGCCGGATCTCAACGACTATTCTTTTAAAATTCTAAGAGAAGAAATTATTGACGGCAAATCATGCTATGTCATTGAGGTTACACCTGAGAAACCACGCAAGTATACAAAGTACATAGCCTGGGTTGCAAAAAACATTTGGGTGATGACAAAAATTGAGTATTATCAGGAAAAGGATTTGTATCGCTCCGGATCCTTCAAGGATATCCGGATGATTAACGGGATTCCGACACCCTTCGAATGCGAAATGGAAAATCTAAAGACCAGGCACCGGACAGTGGTGACCATTCAAAATATTATTTACGGCACCAACTACCCGAATGAGCTGTTTACACAGAGGTCTCTGGAGCGAGGCGCGAAGTAGTTGGAGAATGTTATATCTTATATTGTCGAGAGTTGTTAATTTTATAATATTTAACCTTACAACGTTATTTAATCTAAATTAAATATTGAATTTATATGAAAACCCGGAATTTATCAAAGCTGTTGAGTTGCTACCGGATATGACCTATATGGTTTCAATTTCACAAGATACTTTGTGCTGGCCAAAACGCCCC
>JAIFMF010000106.1 GCA_020048635.1 Desulfobacula sp.
TTGCCATTTCCCTGGAAGATCTTGAGGTTAAAGATGCTGTCATTAACGTTAAAGATCTGTCTAACAAAACCCCCTTTGAAACCACCATTTCTCCGCTGAACCTCACGGTGACCCGATTAAAGTCAGGGGAGTCAGTATCCGGTGAATTCCAGTTGAGTTTTAAAACCCTCTTTGATGAGTCCTTTGAATCAAAAGGGGATTTTCAGACAGGACCGGTCATTGTCAAAGGCAACCTCAGCATGGGCAACCTTTTCTTAAATCGATATGCACCCTATTATGAAAATTTGATCGGTTTTGATATCAGGGATGGAGTCTTGAATCTTGCTTTCGGCTTTGAAATATCAAAAGACGAAAATGAAAACAAGATGGTGATCGCAGGCCAGGAAATTTCAATTCATTCCCTGAGTGTGATGGATCGAAAAGCCAAAGAAGAGATGATCAATATCCCGGAATTCAAAATTTCAGGATCTACCTTTGATTTGGCGAATCGAAAAATTGACACCGGCACCATTTCCACCCGGAATGGAAAAATCCTTATGAAAAGAGATAAGGATGATAGGTTCAATATAGTAGAAACAATCGTGCCGGAAAAGAAAGTCGAAAAAAATGCCCCAACGCCTGTTGTAAAAACAGAAACACCTGCAGATGAGCCATACGTTCCATGGTCCATCACATTGAATGCATTAGATGCCTCCGGGTTCAATCTTTTATTCAATGATCTGACTGTTACAGAACCTGTGAATATTGAGTTGTCGGATATTTCCATTAAGGCCGAAGGATTTAGAAGTTTTGGGGATGAAAAAGGAAAGTTCAGTACCGAAATGAAGTGGGGGGAAAATGGAAAAATTGAAATTTCCGGTGATGCAAACCCCTTGAATCTCAATGCCGACCTGAATATCAACCTTGAAAAAATAGACATCAAAACCTTGCAGCCTTATTTTGGTGATACCGTCAAAATTCTTGTCACGGAAGGCAATATCAATTCCAAGGGAAAGCTTCTGGTTGATATGAAACAAAAATCAGGAAAAATCCTTCATTTTTCCGGTGAAACTTCGGTTGCAGGCTTTTCAAGCCTTGATAAAAAATCAAAGGAAGATTTTTTCAATTGTAATTCTCTCTATCTGACCGGGCTTGATATTTCCCTTTTCCCGGTGGAAGTTCTGGCAAAAGAAATTTCTTTGACGGATTTCTATTCCAGGATTATGGTGAGCGAATCAGGAGAGCTCAATTTAACTTCAATTATTAAATCGGATACACCAAAGGATAAGGCAATTGATGCAGGCCCGAAAACAACAAAACCATCTTCTGAAAAGCCAAAGGTCAATATTGGAAAAATAACCCTGCAAGGGGGAAACATTGATTTTTCAGATTATCTGACCAAACCCAATTTCAAAGCCGGGATGAAAGAGATCGCAGGCTCCCTGACCGGGCTTTCTTCGGAAGCGCAATCCCGTGCAAAGCTTCATCTGCAAGGGCTTCACAGTTCTTCTTCACCTCTTGAAATTTTAGGCACCATCAATCCTCTGGCAGAAAATAAATTTGCAGACATCAACGTGTCTTTTAAAAATATTGAGCTGTCCAATTTCACCCCATATTCATCCAAGTATCTCGGTTATAAAATTGAAAAGGGAAAGCTGTTTTTTGATTTGAAATACATGATTGACGGCAATGTTTTGAAATCTGAGAACCGTGCCCGGTTTGATAATTTCGAGCTGGGTGAAAAGGTTGACAGTGAACATGCAACCTCTTTGCCCATCAGTCTTGCTATCTCGCTTTTGAAGAACAGGGATGGTCAGATTGATCTTGATCTACCGGTGGAAGGAAAACTGGATGATCCTGAATTTAAACTGGGTCCGATTATTATGAAAATGATCGGCAACATGATCCTGAAAGTCATTACCTCACCTTTCTCCATCATTGGTTCCTTGTTCGGTGGAGGCGGAGCAGAACTTGGTTATGCTGAATTTGAATTTGGGGATGGGCAGATCAGGGAAGGCGATTATGGAAAACTGGACAAATTAATTGATATTTTAAAAGAAAAACCTTCCATAAAACTTGAAATTCAAGGTGTTTATAATTTGATCCGGGACGCTGAAGGTATTCGGACAAAGAGATTCGAAAATTTATTAAAAGAAGAAAGATCAAAAAAAACATGGTATTCCCTGCCTTTTTCCAAAACTCCGGAAAAAAGTGTACCGCTCACGGCTGAAGAAAGGGATAAATATGTTGAAAAGGTCTATGATAAGGCTGAATTCCCCAAACCCAGGGATGAAAAGGGCAGTGAAAAGAAGCTTGATCTTGAAGAAAAAAAGAAGCTCTTGATCACCCATATCAGCATTGGTGAGAATGACCTCAGGTCTTTAGCCATGGCAAGATCAGAAAATATCAAGGCTTATATTCTTTCAACAGGGAAGGTTCAAAAAGAAAGAATTTTTATTCTTGAACCCATGGCCATTGAAAAGGAAAAAACAGACCAGACCGGCAGGGCGAATTTTATATTAAAATAAAAACAGGTGAAAACCCGAATTCTTCGTCCGGTTACAGACCCTCAACTTCTGTGTCGCAAATACGCTTAAGGATGAAAAACCCTGTAATTAAAATCAGGTAGTCCATTTAAATTCGAGTTCGAGCTTTTGTTGAAGCTTTTCAATTATCCTGAAAGTTTCTTTTAAAAGGATATGATCAATGGAGGAGAGATTCTGCGGATTGATATGATTATCCGGTTTTTTTTGTTCATCCATGATGGTAGTGATCTGTCTCATGAATCGAAGCCGCATCAGATAATTATATGCCCGGACGATATCCAAATGTTCTTTTCCGGTCAGGACATGTCGGGTATAAAGTCTGAAAAGCCGTGTCAGGGTGTTGGTTTGTGAAATTCCGTTTTTCAGGGCATAAATTCTCGTAAAATCAGTAATGGGCAAAAGGACTAGCTTAAGATCCAGTGCCCCTTTCTGATCACCCTCTGTTTCAACGATAAGCTTACCGAAAATCCCTATCGGAGGTTTGAAATTAAGGGCGTTTTCCGTTAGGATCCTTAAAAAGCCGGGTTCATCTTTGATTGCGCTTAAAAGAAAAGATTTTAACTCATTTGAAAGTGCCAAATCCCCATAGGTCCCCCTGAAATCAAAAAAGATGCTGAAGTAGAGAAGATTTTCCGGGCTTGAATTTCTGATCCAGGTGTTGAAATATTTTTTCCATTGGGACAAGGGCTGACACCATTTCGGGTTTTTGGCCATATTCCCGCCTTTGCAGAAACTATATCCGGCCATATTGAGCTGATCACAGATCAAAATAGAGAGAGCATCAAAATACGCTTTTGTTTTTTCAGGGTTTTCGGTGTCTTCATAAACAATGGCGTTGTCCTGGTCTGATATCAGGGTCTGTTCCTCACGGCCTTCTGATCCCATGGTCAGAAAGACAAAGCTGCAGGGAGGAGGTCCTGCTTTTTCCAGGGAAAAAGTGATAATTTTGTGGGTGACGGCATCGGAGCATGCAGTGATCAGTCGGGTGATATATTCCGGGTTTGCGCCATTTCTCAGGGGGTCAAAAAGCGTTTTTTCAAGCTTTGGATGAATATTTTCGATTTCCCGCATGCTGCGGGCGGACAGGGCGGTTTTAATCAAAAGATAAGCAGATTCCGTCTGGGTCGAAACCAGATCCTTTTGACTGATGATTCCTGTGATATCACCGGACTGGCTGAAAACCGCAACATGTCGCTTATCATGTCTGTGCATGTTCAAAAAGGCTTCAAAAACCTGACAGTCGGAGGAGATGGAAATCAAAGGGGATGACATGATGGCAGATATCGGCTCTGAGGAGTGATGTTTCCCTGTGACAACCTTATGTTTAAAATCCGCATCCGTGACAATTCCCTCGATGGATTGATCTTTATTTTTGATCAGGATTGCGCTCGCATTGTTCCGGCTCATTTTGATGGCGGCTTCCTGAATGGTTGTTTCTCTAACGCAGGTAGAAATATTAGGTTTAAAAATCGATGAGATGGGACGATTGAAAAACGGCAGGCTGAATTCCTTGTCCCTGATCTGTCTTGAAATGATTCCGGCAAAGGATTTGTTGAGCATGCAGTTTCCGAATTCACAGGCAAAATATTTCTGAAATAAAGGATAATTCTGGCAAAGGTCTAAAAAAAATATTGCATCAAGGGTGACAAAAACAGAATCTTCCAGGAGTTCCAGGGACCGGATGGAGATGCCTTCATTAAACAGGATTGAAATTCCTCCAAAATTGTCACCAGGATTCAATTTTCCTTTCAGGATTTTAACATTCCGGTCTTCAAAATAATAATGTCCGGTTCCACTGGAAAGGGTGTAAAATTTTTCAATCCGTGTCAGTTCCTGCTCTAAAAGAACCGTGTCTTTTGAAATTTTTTCATAGGAGAAAGAATTCAATAAGGCTTTCTGCTCTTTTTGGGGAAGAACCGAAAACGGAGAAGATTGAGATTTTTTTTTGAGCACAATCAGATCCTTAATATTTCAATCGTGCATAATAGGTTTTTTTTGAAGCTTTGACAGCGTCCCGCAGCGTCAGAACACCATTGCTGTTTAAAAGCGGAAGCAGTTTTAAAAAGATTTCTGCGGTTGCAATGGCATCTCCAAGGGCGGTGTGCCGGCCGATAATATTAATCCCCAGGCGTTCTGCAATGCTTTCCATATCATGATGGTCATGGATGGGATGAAGGATGGCCGACAACAGAAGTGTATCCAGAACCGGGTTCAAAAATTTGATACCGGTCAGTTCTTCCTTTACCTTGAACATTTTCATATCAAAGGCAATATTATGTCCCATAAAAACAGTTTCAGCAGCATAATCTCTGAATGCCGGTAAAATGGTCCGGATGTCTTTTTTCCCGGTCACCATCTCGTAACTGATCCCGTGAATCCGATAAGACTCCATGGGAATGTCCCTTTTCGGGTCCACCAGCTCCTCAAATATGTCCTGATAAACAATCCGGTTGTTGACAATTCTTACGGCAGCCAGAGATATAATTTCATCTCCGCCGTCCGGATTCAGGCCCGTTGTTTCCGTATCAAAAACCGTATAGGTGATCTGTTTAAGCTCGGTGTTCCAAAGATCACTGTCTTCTTCATCAGTTCTGAAAAGGTCAAGATCATAAAACTCTGGCCTGCTGCCGGTAATGACCGGGGACTGATGTTTTTCCTTCAAAGGCATTTTTGATTCTGCCTTTGCAACGATATTTATTCGGGATGAGGATCCATGGCTGTCGCAGAGAATCTGGAATAACGCTTTGTTCTGTTTCAAAATATAAAAAAGGCTTGGCAGAGAATTGACTCGCTGATGCAGAAGCGTTTCAATGCGATGTTTTTCAAGCAAAGGGGTTTGCCATGAGATTTCAAAAATAATAAAACCGTTATTCTGAAATGAAGACAGGTTGAATTCACGGGTATGGATCATTTCCGACAGGTTCTGAAAAAGAAAAATTAAAGCAGTCGAAAATGAATACGTATCAGCCAGCATATTTGATTCTTCATCGATCATGGAAAGATTTAAATGGATATCATAAAGGTCTTTGACCTTCTGTTTTAATCCTGAAAGGAAATCCTTTAATAAATGACGGGTTAGGGGAATCCGTGTCGCTATGGCATCAAGCAGCGTTTCCGATACCTCTTCATACTGATGGGGCCAAAGATCAAGCATCTTCATCACATCCTGACGGATTGAAGGGATATCATGAAATTTCAGGTCGGATCGATTTAAGAGGTCTCTTATCTGTTCAACCTGAACTGTGAGATCCTTTTTCAGGGAAATCAGTTTTTCATGGGTCATATCATAAAGGTTCATTTCATCGGTGATATCCTGAAAAGCAAGAATAAATCCCGTCATCCGGTTTTCCGGGTCAAGCACGGGAATAGCCTCGGTACTGATAAGCTGCCCTGTATGAATCGGTGTAATAAAATAAGAGGCGACGCTTTGCCCTGGAGTGTTCAGGCGTTCTTCAATCTCTTCAATGGCATGGGCAATTAAAGCCTTATCAAACAGGTGAAAAACAGATCTGCCAAGACCCAGAAAAATTTCAGATCTTCCGATTCCGGAATCCGGAGTGAATGTTTTTTTTGCAAGAGAATTGAATAAAAGTATCCGGCCGTTTCGATTACAGATGATCACCCCATGGGGCAGTTCGGACATGATGGCAGCGAGAAGATTTCTTTCTTTTTCCGTCTCTTTCCTGGCGGTAAGGACCTGCTCTGTGATGGTCTTGTTCAGATTTTCAAACATGTCTGCAAAATCATTGATAACGGTGAACAGCCTTTTAAAATCCCTGTTCCCGGTGATTTTGATACGATGGGAAGGATTGGTCGAATAAATTACTTCCGCTTCCGCACAAATTTTTTTAAGGGGTTTAATATAGGTGAGATAGATGATCTGAAGGCCAATGAAGATCACAAAGGCAAAGATAAGGACAAGGCTTGTGATGATTACCCCGTCTTTAACCGCGATATAGGAAAGCGCTTGAATTTCTTCAGCCGTCAACTGCTGCCAGAGAAAGGACAGGATGCCGGCCATGAGAAAAAGGGTTGCAACCAGTGTAAAAAAGACAAATTTCCAGAATCGGTTGGTCTGCATCATTGTATTATATAGAAGAAAGACTCCCGACAAAAGAGATTTTGTCGGGAGTCTTCTATTTATGGTTCAAATATCGTGTTCTTTGAATTTTGAAATTCTGTAGTTTATTCCGCACCTACACCCAGGTAGCACCTGACTTTTTCCGATTCAAATTTTGCTTCTGCTTCCGGATCAGGCGTCAGAATGGAAACCACATAAGCACAGACAAATGCCAGGGTCATGGTAATAATGGCCGGATTTCTTAAAGGGAATATGGCTTCTTTGTTTTTTAAGACATCTACCCAGACAGTCGGGCTCAGAATGATACAAATAACGGCAGATACTGAACCGACAACGATGGCGGCAACTGCACCGGCGGTCGAGAGTTTCTTCCAGACAATGGAAAGAAAAATAGCCGGGAATGGGCCGCTGGCTGCAATGGCAAAGGTCAATCCCACCATATAGGCCACATTCTGTCCTTTAAAGAGAATACCAATTAAGATGGCACAGATACCAAATATAATGGTTGATCTCTTGGCCACTTTTACCTGTTCGGCTTCAGTCGCAACTCCGCTTTTAAAGACGTTCAGATAGAGGTCATGGGCCAGAGCTGAGGCGGCAGCCAGGGTCAGGCCGGAGACCACAGCCAGGATGGTGGCAAACGCCACGGCAGCGATAAAGCCCATGAAGGGTGTTCCACCAAGCAGTTCAGCAAGAAGAGGAGCTGCCATATTGCCTCCGGGATCAACTCCTGCAATTGTTTTCTGTGTAACCAGAACAGCGGCTGTAAACCCCACGATGGGGATGATGCAATAAAAATAACCGATAAAGGTAGTGGCCCACATAACGGATTTACGGGCGGCTTTTGCATCTGGAACGGTATAGAACCGCATCAGAATATGGGGCAGTCCCAAAAGGCCCAGCATAAGGGCAAGGCCAAGAGAAATGGCGTCAATGGGATTGCTGATCAGACCGCCGGGATTGAGCATCTTGACGCTGTACATTTTCTGAACTTCACCGTAAAGGACCCCGGGGTTGAAGTCAAAGTGCGACAAACCGAGCAGCATAAGAATGGTAACGCCACCCAGCAATAAGCATGCTTTGATGATCTGGACCCAAGTGGTGGCGATCATGCCGCCGAAAAGTACGTACACGAGCATGACACAACCGACGATAACTTCAGCCACTTCATAGGGCAGACCAAACATGAGCTTGATCAGGTTTCCGGCACCGACCATCTGGGCCGTGGCATAGGTCAGGAGGACCAGAATGCCGCCGATTGCCGCAGCAACACGGATGGGCTTTTGTTTCAAACGGAATGCCACAACATCGGCAAAAGTATATTTGCCGAGGTTTCTGAGGGGCTCAGCCATCAAAAACATCAGGGCCGGCCAGCCGACGAGCCATCCACAGGCATAGATCATTCCATCATAGCCTTTTAATGAGGTCATACCGCAAATGCCTAAAAAGGAGGCAGCCGACATATAGTCCCCGGCCAGGGCGACCCCGTTCTGGAATCCG
Organism: Desulfobacula sp.; assembly: GCA_020048635.1. Lineage (GTDB taxonomy): Bacteria > Desulfobacterota > Desulfobacteria > Desulfobacterales > Desulfobacteraceae > Desulfobacula. The sequence continues at coordinate 8,107 of JAIFMF010000106.1, forward strand.
GAAATACTCCGTCCTGCAGCATAATATTCTTTGGTAGTTTTGGTCTTTTTAGCTGCCCAGTAAGTGATGTACAAGGTAATGGCAATAAATACTAAAAAAAATATAACAGATGTAGCATTGACTTGACCTAAGCTTGTTTCCATATTGTCTCCTTATAACATCGATTTTTTGAGTTCGTCGACTTCAACGTCGTAAACATTATTGGCCCAGACGACATAAATCGCAGTTAAAATCCAGGCAAAGACAATACAACCGACTCCGAGGATGATCCCCCAGTTGGTAAATTCCCCGACTTTTGTACTGAGAAAGTCCTTGCCATAGGCGACAACCAGGATATACCCGTAATAGCTGACAAAAAGCAGGGCAGTTAGAATCATACTGACATTCCATTTTTTCCGGACCAGGGCCTTGAATCTATCTGAAGTTACAATTTCATGAGCAGTCTTACCCATTATGATCTCCTTAAAAAAATTAAAATTGTTATTATGGGTTTAAATCGGAACTCACTTGATTATCTTATTAAAGGATAATCATGGCATAGACCACCACCTCCTTTCAAAATGCTCATTTTTTGTTAATGGCTCATACCTAAAATTTTCAGGCTTTTTTTCCATATCCGATTTTGCCTAAAGATTCCTCGATTTCATCCAGGATGGCATAATCATCAATGGTGGCCGGTACTTTATATTCTTTTTTATCTGCTATGGACCTCATGGTTCCTCGGAGAATTTTCCCGGATCTTGTCTTGGGCAGCCGTTTGACAACGGTTGCGGTTTTAAAGGCCGCAACCGGACCGATTTTGTCCCTGACCCGGAGAATGACTTCTTTCACTATTTCTTCCGGGCTTCTGTCCACACCGGCATTCAATACCATCATGCCCAGCGGAACCTGGCCTTTGAGATCGTCTGCAACCCCCATGACCGCACATTCTGCTACATCGGGATGTCCGGCAATGACTTCTTCCATGGCTCCCGTGGAAAGGCGGTGACCGGCAACATTGATAATGTCATCGGTTCTGGCCATGACATAGACATACCCGTCTTCATCGATATATCCGGCATCAGAGGTTTCATAATAGCCGGGGAACTCTTTCAGATAGGAATCAATATACCGCTGGTCATTCTGCCAGAGGGTGGGCAGGGTTCCCGGAGGAAGGGGAAGCTTGGCCACCAGTGCCCCGATTTCTCCGGGTTTGATGGGATGTCCGTCGCTTCCGAGAACTGCCAGGTTCCAACCCGGTGCAGCCTTGGTCGGAGAGCCGGGTTTGACTTTGAACCGGTGGAGACCGGTGCAGTTGGCAGCAATGGCCCAGCCGGTTTCCGTCTGCCACCAGTGATCAAGGACCGGCACCTTGAGCGCATTTTCCGCCCAGAACAGGGTATCCGGGTCCAGCCTTTCTCCGGCAAGAAAGAGATAATTAAAACAGGACAGATCAAAATTCTTCATTAACAGGGCTTTGGGATCTTCCCGTTTAATGGCCCGAAAAGCAGTCGGTGCCGTAAAAAGGGATTTCACCTTGTGCTGGGAGATGACCCGCCAGAAGGTGGATGCATCCGGGGTCCCGACGGGTTTGCCTTCAAACAGAATGGTGGTGCAGCCCTTAAAGAGGGGGCCATAGACAATATAGGAATGGCCCACCACCCACCCGATATCTGAGGCAGCCCAGTAAACATCTCCTTTGTCAACACCGTAAATGGCGCCCATGGTGTATTTCAGGGCCACCATGTGACCGCCGTTATCCCTTACCACGCCTTTGGGCTGACCTGTGGTGCCGGAGGTGTAAAGGATATACAAGGGGTCTGTGGCTTTAACAGGAACACAATCCTTTGGCACGGCCTTTGCCATTTCCGTTTCCCAGTCATAATCCCTTCCGTCCTTCATGGAGGCCTTTGCCTGGGGTCTTTGAACAATTATACAGGCATTGGGTTTGCATGTGGAAAGATCAATGGCTTTATCCAAAAGGGGTTTGTATTCAATGACCCTTTTGATTTCAATGCCGCAGGAGGCCGATACAATGACCTTGGGTTTGGCATCATTGATCCGGGTGGCCAGTTCATCCGCGGCAAATCCGCCAAACACCACGGAATGCACGGCACCGATCCTGGCACAGGCCAGCATGGCAAACACCGCTTCCGGGATCATGGGCATATAGAGGATCACCCGGTCTCCCTTTGCAACACCTTTGGATGAAAGGACGCCGGCAAATTTTGCAACCTTATCCTTCAGCTCGGAAAACGTGTATGTTTTGATCACGCCGGTGACCGGGCTGTCATAAATAATGGCGGCAGTGTTTCCCATGCCGTTGTCAACATGGAGATCAACCGCGTTGTAACAGGTATTGGTTTCTCCCCCAGTGAACCATCGGTAAAAGGGAATATTGGAATCATCCAGAACCTTGTCCCATTTTTTATACCAGTGGCAGTCTTCGGCAATGGCCCCCCAGAACGCATTGGGGTCTTTTATGGATTGTTCATAGGCTTGTGTGTACAGATTGAACATATAAAATCCTCCTGAATTGTAAGAAATGTTTGTTTAGTCTTGAACCATCTTACGGATTTCTTCCACAATTTCAGGATTTGCAAGGGTCATGACATTGCCTACATCTCCTGTGTTGGAAATAGCACCCAGGACCCTTCTCATGATTTTTCCGGATCTGGTTTTGGGCATATCCGGCACGAGCCATACTTTTCTGGGTTTGGCAATTTTACCGATCTGATCACATATCTTATCGGAAATTTTCTTTGCCAGTTCATCCGTTGCTTTAATGCCGGGCTTCAGCGCAATATACAGATCAGGCTCTTTGCCTTTGATCTCATGGGAAACCGGTACAACCGCGGCTTCTGCAACTTCTTCCACAAGCAGGGCAGCAGACTCAATCTCTTTTGTCCCTAAACGGTGTCCTGAAACATTGATAACATCATCAATTCTGCCAAGGATTCTATAGTAGCCGTCTTCAGACATGGTCGCGGCATCACCGGTCAGGTATGGCCAGTCTCTCCAGTCTTTGCTGTTGGGCTTTGTATTATATTTTCCAAAATAGGTTTCAACAAATCTGTCCCTGTCTCCCCAGATGGTCTGGAACATTCCGGGCCAGGGGTTCTGGATACAGATATTCCCTGCAATTCCTGGTTTGTCAACCGGCTTGCCATTCTCGTCAAAGATAATCGGATGGATACCGGGAACACCAGGGCCCGCACTGCCCGGTTTCATGGGTTTGAGGCCGGGGACGGTACTACAGAGAAATCCGCCGGTTTCCGTCTGCCAATAGGTATCCACAATAATGGCTTCTCCCTTGCCTACGGCTGACTCATACCATTTCCATACCGCAGGTTCGATGGGGATAGGTATATTTGGCAGGTTCATCAGGGCCGAGTTTTCTTAAGGCCCGGATAGCGGTGGGAGCGGTATGGAAAATGTTGACATCCAGTTCCTGGGCAATTCTCCAGGAGCGACCCGCGTCCGGATAGGTGGGGACCCCTTCATAAATCACAGAAGAGGCACACAGGGCGAGCGGCCCGTATACAATGAAGGAATGACCGGTGATCCAGCCGATATCTGCCATGCACCAGTAAACATCCTCGGGATGAATATCCTGAATGTATTTTGACATGGCCGTCACATAGGCAAGATAGCCTCCGGTTCCATGCTGGCAGCCTTTTGGTTTACCCGTGGTGCCACTGGTATACATTAAAAAAAGAGGGTCTTCAGACAACATTTGTTCGGGTTCAACCCTGGCACCATAATAGTCTTTTAAT
>JAIFMF010000176.1 GCA_020048635.1 Desulfobacula sp.
TTTGCCCGTCAGGAAAAAGGTGAGCTGAAATTGATGAAGATGCAGCCCATTGTCAAAGAGGCCATGAAACTGATCAGATCTACCATTCCGGCGATCATTAGCATCACCCAGAATCTCCAGCCCAACTGTGGCCCTGTCATCGCAGATCCGACCCAGATCCATCAGATTGTCATGAATCTGGCCACCAATGCCTATCATGCCATGGAAGAAAACGGTGGAGAACTTAAGGTCAGTCTCAGAGAAATCGAATTGGGGCAATATGATCTTACAAGCCCGGACATGGGCCCTGGTGTATATGCCTGCCTGACCGTTTCTGATACCGGTACAGGGATGGGAAAGGATCTGATCCAACGCATATTTGATCCGTTTTTTACCACCAAGGAAAAGGGTAAAGGTACCGGAATGGGGCTTTCCGTGGTTCACGGAATAGTGAAACGCCTGAATGGAAATATCCAGGTTCACAGTGAGCCGGGAAAAGGTACGGAATTTTATATATCCCTGCCTGTTGCCGTTGTCACTGCTGAAAACCAAGAATTCCAGGCAGACAGCCAAATCCCCGGGGGAAAGGAGAGAATTCTTCTGGTGGATGATGAAGAGGCGATTATCACTATGGTCAAAATGCGTTTGACTCGCATCGGCTACCATGTCACAGCCTGTATCGGCAGCATTGAGGCCCTTGAAACATTTCGGTCCGGACCAGATCAATTTGACCTTGTCATAACGGATATGTCCATGCCCAGAATGTCTGGAGATAAGCTTTCCGTTGAATTGATGAAGATCCGGCCCGACATCCCCATACTGCTGTGTACAGGTTTCAGCGATAGCATGACAGATGAAAAAATCAAGGATCTTGGAATCAGGAGACTCTTAATGAAGCCGATTGTGATAAAGGACCTTGCAGAAAAAATTAGGCAAACGCTGATAGAGGGTCAAACCATTTAAAATATAGACTATGGAAAGAAAAAATGCTATTGAGACCGTCAGCTCTAAGGATTGGTAACTTGATATGAAAAAAAACAGACATACAAAGCATAAACAGACAGGAGCTCTTTAAATGTTTAAAATTAAGTGGCACCAGAGTATTCAGTTCAAACTCCAATTTTCTATTTGTCTGATCTTCATCCTCAGTATCGGTGCAATACTGATCAGTAATTATTTCAGTGATAAAGAAGATCTGGAACAATCTTTAACCCATGAAATGGAAAACCGATATGCGCAGATTATAGACCATGTCAACAATGCCTCATTAATGGCCATGAATATGTCTTTATGGGTCGCGAACTCAAAGGATGTGCAAATTGCTCTTGAGCAGAGAGACAGACAAAAATTGCAGGATTTAACCTTCCCCATTTATGAAAAAACAAAAAAGGAAATCAATTTAAGCCAGTTCCAGTTTCACCTGCCTCCGGCAACCTCATTTTTAAGGCTGCATGGCCTTGATAAATTTGGAGACGACCTGTCAAAAATCAGACCCACCATTGTTGAAGTGAATACTACTCAAAAAACCGTTCGGGGCCTGGATAACGGAAAATTTGGAATCGGCATTCGAGGACTCGCACCGATTTTTTTTGATAACCGGCATATCGGATCAGTAGAATTTGGTCTTTCGTTGAATGATAAATTTCTTGATCCCCTCAAAACCCTTTACGATACCCATGCAGCAATTGTAACTAAAAATGAGGATGGTGTTTTTAACGTAGCGGCGAAGAATTTCCCCTTTTCAAGCCCCGATGATTTATTAAAAAATTATAAAGCCGTCATGGACACGGGCCGGATGGAAAGCGCTATCCTGAAAACCGAAAATAATCATTTTTATTCATTGATGGGGCCTTTAAAAGATTTCAGTGGAAAGATTGAAGGGGTGGTGATTATAGAGAAGGATATTACCGCCCATATCGGCAAGCTTAAAAAGACGCTGGTTCTATACTGTACCATGGCGCTTGTATCCCTCTTGATTATCATTACAGTGCTGTATTTCATTTTTGCCAGGCTGCTAAAACAGAGAATTCAAAAATTTTCTCAGGTTTTCCGGAAAGCTGCCCAGGGAGATCTTACGGTTCGATCCCAAAACCTATATTCTGATGAAATGGGCATGTTGGGAGAAATGTTAAACGTGTTTATCACTGGCGTTCATACAATCATAGTCAATCTTAAAAAGGATTCTACCGTTTTAAAAGAAAGTTCATCCGGCTTGAATCTGATTGCCGGAGAGATGAATGCCCGCGCCGTTGAGCTTTCATCCAATGCAGACAGCCTTGAACACGTCTCAAATGAAACCAGTGAAAACGTTAATTCTATTGCTGCTGCCATTGAGCAAACCACTGTTAATGTTGAACAGATTTCAAAAAAGGTGGTTGTTTTGTCACAATCATTGCAAAAAATTTCTAAAGAGACATCAAAGGCCAGCGATATCAGCAGTCATGCAACAGAGGACGCCAAGGAAGTGTCTGATAAAATGATTCTGTTTCAAAATATTGTAAAAGACATCAATAAAATTACCGAAACCATTAATGATATCTCTGACCAGACCAACCTGCTCGCCTTGAATGCCACCATCGAGGCGGCAAGGGCAGGAGATGCGGGCAAAGGTTTTGCGGTTGTGGCGGCAGAAATAAAATCTCTGGCTCACCAGACCAGTGAGGCAACCCATGACATCAAAATCAAAATCGAAAATATTCAACATTCCATGCAGGACTCCATGAAAGGAATTCTCGGAATTACAGATGTTATCCAGGAAATGGATCAAATCGTTAAAAGAGTTTCAGACAATATAAACGAACAGTCAGCCAATACAATAGAAATCGCAGAAAATTCAGAGCAGGCCTCCCTGGGAATTAAAGAAGTTTCCAAAAGTGCGACGGTAATAACCATTCAAACCCGCAAAACTGCCGAAGCGGTCATGTTTTTGAATCAGGCGACAACAGGTATTGAAAGAGACAGTCAAAAAATAAACATGGATTCCGAAAAAATGAGCACCATTTCTGATGCCCTTGAATCATTAATTGAAAAATTTGTTGTTTAAACCATCGCAGCGGGAGGCACAGCCTGACACTTAGATATCCATTATTTCAGCCTGAATTTTTCCATTATGGTAACAAGCATGTCTGAAATACTGGACAACTCATTTGCGTTCTCTTTGACCACCTGGCTCCTTTCAGAAATTCGCGTGGCAGAGCTGCTTACGGAAGAAATGTCTTCAGCCACTTCTGAGGATATGGCTGAGCTTTCCGATACATTCTTTGTTACATCTGAAATACCGATAGAAGCCTGAGAGACATTTTGGGCAATTTCTTTTGTAACTGCTGATTGTTCTTCTACTGCGGCAGCAATTGTTGAGACAATTTCGTTTACATCATGGATCACCTTTGAAATTTCATTTATCTGGAATACGACATCATTGGTTGATTGCTGCATATGTTCTATCTTGCCACTGATATCATTTGTCGCATCTGATGTCTGCCTTGCCAGTTCTTTAATTTCCGTAGCCACTACGTTAAATCCTTTTCCGGCTTCTCCAGCCCTGGCTGCCTCAATGGTAGCATTCAGCGCAAGAAGATTTGTCTGCTCTGATATGTCGGCAATCGTGCTGGTTACTTTGCCGATATCTTTGGCTGCCTCTCCCAGTTTTTTTACCTTAATCGATGCCTGCTCCGCTTTATCCACAGCATCTTCGGTTATCTGTCGTGATTTTTCAGAATTCCGGGCGATCTCATTGATGGTGGCACTCATTTCCTCTGCAGCGGTTGCAACCATGTTGACATTTGTGGAGGTTTCCTCGACTGCCGCAGCAACTGAATTCATTCTGTCGCTCATTTCTCTTGCAGCATGAGCCACATTGACCGATCTTTCAGTAGTGTCGCAAACTTCCGAGGACATTGATTCGGATGTTGTCGTTAATTCGACGGAGGATGATTTCAAGCGAGATACGCTTTGATTAATATTGACAATAATGTCATGAAAATTGCCTATCATTTTGTTCAATGAAATTGACAAGCGTCCAACTTCATCCATCTGTTTTGTTTGTATTTCATGTCTTAAATCGCCTGTGGCCAATTTCTCTGCAAAAACCATCCCCTCTGTAATGGGTCTTGTAATTGTCCGGATAACAAAAAAGAAAATGACAATGGAAACAAAAATACCAAGCAGAACAATCAAAATTGCTTTTAAGACCCGAACTCTTAAAGCGGCATCGGCTGAATCCAGGGACTGGATGACTTCAAACGCCCCATGCATTTCTCCGGCTTTCCAGTTTTCAATCGTTCCCCCTGTCGGATCTTTCCCATCATTTCTGCCCCATAAGGTTTTGGATTGCTCGGGATCGCCATGGCAAATCAGGCAGATTTCAGATAGCTTTACAGGCAGGAAGTATCTCACGGAATTGTTTTTCTTATCTATTACAAAATATTCATTCAAGCCTTCTTTTTCCATTTTTTCAAGTGCCGGGCCTTCGATTTTATAATCCTGCCCATAGTCCGGGGTATTTTTTTCATTTCGGGGGCTGAATTTAGGAACCCTGAAAACATACCCCCCCAGTTCCGCTTTCCGCATAGATGCCTGCCAGGCCGAAACCACGGGAATGGATGCCATTATTTTTTTCATTTCCCCATTCTGTGCCCACTCTTTTATCTGATCTTTTGAAAAAAGACCGAGTTCCCATTTTTGCTCCATTTCATTGCGAATCGATTCAGAAATCAGACAGATTGATCTTGATTTTTCAACATAGGATTGAATGGTTTGGGCCTGATCATTTTTGTAATAAAAAACAAACAATACAAAAACCAAAACAACAATTGTACCTATCCCTGTTATCAAAAGTTTGAACAATACAGGCAAATCATTGAATCTTTTCATCCGACCCCCCATTAATTTTGAAAATAAATTTTCCAGTTTATCCGCGGTCCTTTTTCGATTTGAAGCAAATTACTAAGTGGACTGTGGTATTTTAAAATCAGATTCAGACCAAATGAACGTCTGATACGTGTTACCATACCTTCATTATGAATGACAATACGATTTAAAAAAAAATCAAGCCTTTTATAACGGGAACGCCTTAGAATTACTGTTTAATATTGCACAGTAATGAAATCAGTGATTCATTATAAGAAATAAATTCCTTGGCACCGGCGAACCCGGGTATCATCCCTTTCGTATGGCAAAGTAAAAAGTTGTTCGTTTTTTATTAACCCGTCTTTTTGAGTTTTTCCACAAATGGGTTAAAGATTTAAAATTTTGACAAGGCACGCTTTTTAAGTTTACCTTGACTTCAGACGCTACCATAAAGTATCGTAAAAGTAAGCATTCCCGTAAACAGAGCAGCTATATAGAACAGGGTGGATCGCCGCTATACAATGCTTTTTTGCTATCCGGAAAATGAACCTGTAAATTTAACATGTTGTTTTGAATGAAATGATTCACCGTCTCCAAAAGAAAATCTCTGCCGATAGATTAAACAATGCCGAAGCTATTTTAAAAAAATTTATCAAAATGAAAACTATTCCGGCTGTGGCAACACGCCTCATCACTATGCTTGGAAATGAGAACAGTACTTTTCAGGATTTTGAAGAAGTCATTAAAATTGACCCGACTCTTGTCTTGAGGGTGTTAAGGCTTGTCAACAGTTCTTATTATGCATTGCGGACAAAAATCACAAGTGTTTCTGAAGCCATCGCTTTTATAGGAATTGATAATCTGAGGAATTTAATCGTTGTTGACGCACTCAAACATTTATTTTCAAAAATTTCTCAATCGACTGTTTTTTCCAGAAATCAGCTATGGCTTCACTGTGCAGCGGTCAGTATCTGCTGCCAGATGATAGCAGAAAGAATTTTTACGCAAAAAGGAGAGGATGCCTTTTTATGTGGAATTCTTCATGATATTGGATTCATCGTTGAAGATCACGTTATGCCGGAAATGTTTCAGGAATTCTGTAGAACATATGATCCCGAAAAACACGTAATGATCGATCAGGAAGCTTCAATACTGGGTACAGACCACCAGACCCTGGGTTATCTGTTGGCAAAGGACTGGCAGTTATCCAGCGAAATTCAGCAAGGCATCAGTCGACATCATAAAAGCCTTGACCATTTTCAGCCAAAAACTCTTTCAGGCATATTACAGATTTCAGAATATCTGGTTTTTAGATTAAATTTTTTTTCGTTTCCCGAAGTTACCATTGCTCTGTCCCCTCCCTTGCGTCTTCATATGAAAGACAATATCAGGGAGTACAGAGCCATCGCAGAAGACCTGCCGGAAGAACTCCAGAAAGCGGAAGAGATTTATAGCCTGGAGAAAGAATAAACGAATGGATATTTTTGATGACATTGCAGAAAAGTATGATAGCAAAGCAATTTATCAATTTCTCCGCCTGGTCGAAAATTATTTGCCACAATATTCTTTCACCATTATCTCAAGTGATGGGGATCGAACCTTCTTAAATGAAACCATAAATTTTGATAAGGACTTTGAAGCAAATTTATGGAAAGAAACAAAAAAACTCGGGAATTCTCTATGTTCCAGCCCTAAGGAAAATTGTTTTGTTTATTCACTGTATCTGGATAAAATGCAAAGTCTTTTGATTTGCATTTTATCGGATACAGCAGATATCATAGCCACACAAAAAACAATCACCACCTTGATACGTCTGTGTTATGAATTGTTTGACAAGGACCGTTTACTGGCTGAAGAAAAAGAATTGCTGATGGTCCATAAACAGCAACGAGATAAAAAAATAAGAGTCCTGGAAAGAAAATATGAAGAAATTTTAATCCAAAATCAAAAGCAGAGTTCAGAGTATTCAAAATTATTGCATTCTGAAATCCGATCGCAGACGGCTGAATTAAAAAAATCCAACAAAGCGCTTACCCTTGCAAAAGAAAAGGCAGAGGCTGCCAATATTGCCAAAGACAAATTCCTTGCCAATATGAGCCATGAAATACGAACCCCCATGAATTCAATACTGGGCTTTCTGGAATTGATCCTTGAAGATTCGTCAATCAACGATAAGATACGACGGCAGTTGACCATTGCACATAATTCTGCCCGTGGATTATTGTCTTTAATCAACAATATCCTCGATATCAGTAAGCTGGAAAACGAAAAATTGATTTTAGAAAATATATCCTTCAGATTTGCCGAATTGGTAAAAAAAACCATTGATACCATGACGATAGAAGCCCACAAAAAAGGGTTGTCCCTTGAATATGAAATCCATCCTTCCATAACAGGATCATTTTCAGGAGATGGGTTTCGTATCAACCAGGTTCTGATGAATCTCATCGGTAATGCCATCAAATTTACCCATCAAGGCGGAGTCACTTTAAGGGTGATGCCGGGTGATAAAGAAGGGCGATTCCATTTCATGGTGATAGATACTGGAATCGGAATTCCTGCCGATAGATTGAAAAAAATTTTTGAGCCCTTTGCTCAGGCAGATATGTCCACCACACGAAAATATGGGGGTACCGGCCTTGGAACAACCATTTCAAAAAAAATTGTCGAACTCATGGGAGGTCGAATCTGGGTCGAAAGCAAAAAAGGAAAGGGAAGCGTATTTCATTTTATTATACCTGCTGATCGGATCAGTGATGATGGGCCTGAAAAGATTCATTTTGTTCCGGACAGAGAGCTGGCTGTTTCAAAAACAAACCGGCGTTTCCGGATATTGCTGGCAGAGGATATTGAAGCCAATGCAATTTTAGTCAAAACACGCTTAGAGAGGTACGGGCATGTTATTACATGGGTTTGTAATGGCAGAGAGGCTGTTGATGCCTTTAAAAAAAACGCATTTGATATCATCCTTATGGATGTTCACATGCCTGAAATGGATGGGCTTGAAGCCACAGCAGCAATCCGTTCAACACAAATTGATACAGACGTGCATATCCCAATTATCGCTCTGACCGCAAGTGTTATGAGAAATGAGATAAAAAGATTTATTACTGCAGGCATGAATTCTGTTGTGGCCAAGCCTATTGATTTTAATAACTTGAATAAGGTCATGGATGAGTTGGTTTTGGAAAATAAAGGTATCAAAAAATTAGAAGAGGAAAAACCGGCCAACCCTTTCTACAAATTAAAAATGCCGAATATAAAAGGTATTAATTATAAAGAAGGCATAGCAAGATGGCAAGATCAGGATGTTTATAAAAAGGCTTTAATAGAGTTCGCCAATCAATATAAAGATTTTTCAAAAAAATTTTCGCTTTGGCTTGATAGTAGCGCAATTGATCAGGCATACCAGGCAACCCACACACTAAAAGGGGTTGCCGGAAATTTATCAATAATAAAAGTTGCCGATATTGCAGGAACTATGAATTCAGCACTCAAGAAAAAAAACCTTAAAACTGCGAGGGAGCAATTCGTTTTCTTAGAAGATGAATTGCGTTCTGCGGTTGTATCCATACTGGAATTGGAAAATAGACATGAGCCGGACATCCTTCTGAAGGAAATTGATCCGGAAAGGATAAGTTGGCTAATACAAAAAATAATGGATGCCTTTAATCTTTACTCCCCTAATGCCCTCAAGCCACTTATCCAAGAGTTGGAAACTTATGTTCACCAGGATCGGCTAAAGTATATGATCAATTATTCGGAAGACCTGGATTTTGATAGTGCCAAAAAGGAGTTGGTGCGACTTGTAGAATCATTGAACTTGGATTGCGGAGAACCATTATGTCCTTAAATTCCTTAAATAAATATCGAATACTGGTCGTAGATGATGAAGCTCATAATAGAAAACTTCTTCTATATATCCTGCAGGAGAAGTATAATACAATTTTTGCAGTGAACGGAAAGCAAGCTGTTGAAGTGGCACAAAAGACAAAACCAGATCTTATTTTACTGGACATTATGATGCCCGAAATGGACGGCTATGAAGCTTGTAAAAAAATGAAATCAGATCCTGAACTCCATAAGATTCCAATTATTTTTACAACTGCCATGAATGAAATAGAAGATGAAACTCGCGGTTTTGAGATGGGTTGTGTGGATTACATAACAAAACCAATTTCAAAACCGATCGTTTTGGCAAGGGTGGCAACGCATCTTTGGCTGTACAATCAGCAGAGTGAGTGTGAGGCGGAAGTTGTCAGGCGAACAGCCATGTTCGAGGAAAGCCAGAAATCCGCCATCTATATGTTGGGGGAGGCCGGTCATTATAATGATGATGATACTGGATGTCATATCTGGCGGATAGGTGCCTATGCCGCAGCCATTGCCCGCGCATCAGGATGGGCTTTTGATAAGGCATTGGAACTTGAATTGTCAGCTGCAATGCACGATACCGGAAAGATAGGCATGCCGGATTCGGTGCTTAAAAAACCAGGGAAATTAAATGCGGAAGAGTGGAATATCATGAAAACCCATACGACCATCGGATATAATATCTTATCAAAAAGTGACACTTCTTTTTTCCGGATGTCTGCAGAAATCGCTTTGAGCCATCATGAAAAATGGAATGGCTCGGGATATCCCAACGGATTAGAGAGGGATAATATCCCGGCATCAGCCCGTATTGTGGCCATCTGTGATGTCTTTGATGCTCTGACCATGAAACGTGCCTATAAACCTGCCTGGTCGATAAAAAAATCTTTTGAAGAAATTGAAAAGAATGCAGGTATTCATTTTGATCCTACATTTGCTGAAATTTTTTTGAAGATTAAGTCAGAAATAATAGAAATAAAAAAGAGTTGGGAAAAGTAAATCCCAGAAAAGGAAGGGTTGAATCCTGATCAGAGATTGGAGATTCAATTTTTTATGTTCCCTCCTAACTCTCTCAACGGCCTGTCTTCTTTTCTAATCGTAATGACATCCCTTTTTTTGTATATCCTTATTTGACCCGGAAAATCCAGGCTGCTGCCGGAAATCCGGTTAAAACAAAAATCAAGGATATCATTCATATGGCCAAGGGAAATCCGCCTTAAATCTTTTTTAACCTTTTCCATTCCTATCCTGAGTACACGGTTGACAATGGCTGGATGCAGACCTGACAATTTTTTTTTTGAAAACATCACATGGGTTTCTGCGGTTTCGATCAGGCAGGTGTCAAACGCTTTTTGTGCATCAACAGTGAGATACTCTTCTTCCTGTCTTAAGATGTGGCTGAGCCGGTCCAGGGCATCGATGATTTCAGGGTTATAATCTGCTTCAAGAACAGGAATGAGCCGGTGGCGAATAGCATTTCTCACATAGGTGGTATCTGTATTGGAGGCATCGATCCTGAAGGACTGGCGCTCGGTCTTTAAAAAATCAAGGATTTCCGGCTTGGTGACCCGGATCAGGGGGCGGATATAAAGATGATTGCGTACCGGTGGAATTCCGGAAAGCCCTTTTGGCCCGGCCCCTCTTAAAAGATTCATCAATACCAGTTCTGCATTATCGTTTTTATTATGTCCGGTGGCAATTCTTTGATAGCCGTGATGATCGGACAGGCGGGAAAAAAAATCATACCGGACCTGTCTTCCCGCCTCTTCAACCGACAGCCGGTGGTGTTCAGCATAAGCTCTTACATCCTGCTGCTCACAAAAAAACGGCAAGCCCGTTTTTTCCGCAAATTCCTTTACAAACTGTTCATCCCTTAAAGATTCCTCCCCCCGAAGCTGGTGGTTCAGGTGAGCAATGCCAAGGGTCAAATCATAGGTTTGTCTAAAAAAAAGCAGCGATCGAACCAGGGCAACGGAATCCGGCCCGCCGGATACAGCGGCCAGAACAGAATCGTTTGGTTCAAGCATATTAAATTCATTGATCGTGGCATCAATGGTGCTATAGAATTTATTTTTCACTTTTATCGGGTCCATGATTCAACAGGCAAAGAGAGGGTGACGGGTTTTGGGCAGGAATCCTGAGACCCGGCCCTGTTCAAAAAAAGCCATGATGGCATCTTCCCCGACCTTTCCGATATCTTTTGAAAATTCATTGACGTAAAGACGGATATGCTGCCGGATGACCTTTTCATCCAGCTCCTGGGCATGGGTTTGAATATAATCATAGGCTGTATCAGGGTGTAAAAATGCATGGTCAATGCTTTGTCCGATGAGTTCCTGGATATCCAGGGCAATGGCTGGGTCCATATCCCGCTTAACCGCAATACATCCGAGAGGAATGGGAAGTGATGTCTTTTTTTCCCACCATTGCCCAAGATCGGCTTTCATCGCAAGGCCCATGGATGGATAGACAAACCGTCCCTCATGGATGATGACCCCGAAATCCGCCTGCTTTTCTAGGACGGCTGGCATGATCCTGTCAAAGGGCATGGGAAGGATAGAAAATAATTTCCCCGGAAAAACGTCTTCCATGAAAAATCTGAACAGCAGATAAGCGGTTGTTCCCATGCCGGGCACGGCCACCACAGGTTCTTTTGTATCATCCACTGACCGCCCTGGAAGAGAGATCAGAAGAGGGCCGCAGCCCAATCCCAGAGCAGAACCGGTTCTGAGCAGGGCATATTG
>JAIFMF010000022.1 GCA_020048635.1 Desulfobacula sp.
TTATCATCAATGGTTTTCCATTTTCCGACGATGGAGGTGTTGTCTGATGCAAGAAGGGAACCGATGGCCAAAAAATAAAAAATAACGGGGAAAACACAAAGCCTGACAACTTTTTTCATGATGGGTCTCCAATGAATAAGATTAATAGAAAAACACTGTTAACCTTTTTACCCTCATGCATTTCTGGAGTCAAGAAAAATCAGATTGTCGGAATCTATCCACATGAGTTTCCCCGGTGCCGGTTTAATCATTAAAGATTCTCATGCTTTACAACCGGGTGTTTTTTCAAATATTCCAGCCGGTTCAGGCCGTTGATATAGGCCAGGGCACTGGCAATGATGATATCTGAATCAGACCCTTTCCCTAAGGCCACAATCCCGTCTTCTTCCAGGCGGACCATAACTTCGCCCTGGGCATCGGTACCTTCGGTCAGAGCTGAAATAGTGAACCGCAGCAGTTTGGACTTTGTGCCGGTCAGTTTAGAAATAATATTGTAAACCGCATCAATGGGTCCGGTGCCTTCGGTAGCGCCCTGAACCGGCTGGCCATTGATGTTCAACTGGACGCTGGCTGTGGGAAAAACAGTATTGCCGGACAGGACATGGATGTACTCAAGACAGAAGGTTTCCGAACTTCTCAAAACGCCTTCATTGATAAGGGCTTCGATGTCCTCATCCTGGATACTTTTTTTCTTGTCGGCCAGGCGTTTGAATTTTTCAAAAACTCTGTCCAGTTCTTCTTTGGTCAAATTATACCCCAATTTTTGAACATGGTCATTCAAGGCATGGCGGCCGGAGTGTTTTCCCAGAACCAGGTTGTTCTTGTTCAGACCAATGGTTTCAGGATTCATGATTTCATAGGTCATGGGATTTTTCAGCACGCCATCCTGATGAATGCCTGCTTCATGGGCAAAGGCGTTGGCGCCGACAATGGCACGGTTGGGCTGGACCAGAATACCGGTGATCATGCTGACCAGCCGGCTGGTGGGATAGATCCTCTTTGTATCAATGGTCGTGGTCTGGGGAAAATAATTGGGTCTTGTATGAAGCGACATGACCACTTCTTCGAGAGATGTATTACCGGCCCGCTCGCCGATTCCGTTGACCGTGACTTCCACCTGTCTTGCACCGGCCTTGATGGCGGCCAGGGTGTTGGATGTAGCAAGCCCGAGATCATTGTGGCAATGAACACTTAATACGGCTTTATGCATATTGGGTGTGTTTTCCATGACATAGGTGACAAGCTGTGCATATTCTTCAGGAATGGCATATCCGACTGTATCCGGAAGATTCACTGTCGTAGCACCGGCATCAATAACCGCCTCAAATACTTTGCAGAGAAAATCCCGATCAGACCGGGAACCGTCTTCTGCCGAAAATTCCACATTATCAGTGAAGGAGGCTGCCAGTTTCACCGATTTTATGGCCTGTTCCAAAACTTTTTCAGGCTCCATCTGGAGTTTATATTTCATGTGCAGCTCTGATGTGGCAATGAAGGTATGAATCCGCGGGTGTGCTGCATCTTTAATCGCTTCCCAGCCTCTTTTGATATCATCTTCATTGGCCCGGCAAAGAGCAGCCACCTGAGCGGTCTTCAAAGTCTCTGCAATGGCTTTAACCGCTTCAAAATCCCCTTCAGATGCGGCAGGAAACCCCGCTTCGATGACGTTTACACCGAGTTTTTCAAGCTGGGTCGCTATCCTGAGTTTTTCCGCCTGGTTCATGCTGGCGCCGGGGGATTGTTCACCGTCTCGCAAGGTTGTATCAAAAATTATAATCTGATTATCTGTTGTCATGTCATATCACCTTCTGTTGATTGTCTAATGAGAGTTTGTATTGAAAACTGTCGGCCAGCGCCTGCCAGCTTGCTTCGATAATGTCTTCGGAAACGCCGATGGTGGAAAAGATGCCGTTTTCATCCCTGGATTCAATCAGAACCCTTACTTTTGCAGCAGTCCCGTCTTTGCCGTCAATGACGCGGACCTTGAAATCCACAAGGTGCATGGTGTTGATCTCAGGGTAAATTGTGGTCAGGGCTTTTCTAAGCGCATTGTCCAGAGCGCTGACTGGACCGTCTCCTTCGGCTGATGTAATTTCCGTTGTATTGCCGACCCTGATTTTGATCATGGCATGGGAATAACAAGGCCGCTCTTTGTCCTTTTCAACCACCACCCGGAAGGATTCCAGTTCAAAACGGGGTTTGAATTGTTCGGTCAGTTTTTCCATGATCAGTTTCAGGGAACCTTCTGCGGCATCAAATTCATAGCCATAATCTTCCAGGTCCTTGATGCTGGAAACGATCTGATGGCCGTTGACTCCGTTTTCCCCCAGATCTACCCCCAGCTCTTTTGCCTTGAATTCGATATTGCTTTTTCCGGACTGTTCGGAAACAATCACCCGCCGCTTGTTTCCCACCAGTTCCGGTGCCATGTGTTCGTAGGCTTTAGGGTTTTTCATGATGGCGCTGACATGGACCCCGCCCTTATGGGCAAAGGCGCTTCTTCCCACAAAAGGCTGTGAATTGTTGGGAGGCACATTGGCGGTTTCAGAGATAAATCGGGACAGGGTCAGCAGCTTTTCAAGATTTTTTGATGAAATGCAGTCGCAATTCATTTTTAGACTGAGAATTGGGATGATAGCAGTCAAGTCGGCATTTCCGCAGCGTTCTCCATATCCATTGATGGTCCCCTGGACCATGGCCGCACCAGCATGTACGGCGGTGACGGAATTGGCAACGGCCATGGCACAGTCATTGTGGGTGTGGATGCCGAAGATCACATCAGAATGAGTTTTGAAATGCTCAACCATGGCTCGTGTGAAAGTCTCAATTTCACAGGGCATGGAACCGCCGTTGGTGTCGCAGAGGACCAGGCATTTTGTCCCGCCTGCAACAGCAGCCTCAAGGGTTTCGATGGCATAATCCGGATTGGCCTTGTACCCGTCAAAAAAATGTTCGGCATCATAGATGACCTCTCGTCCATGACTGATCAGATAGGCAATGCTGTCCTTTATCATGGTCAGGTTTTCTTCTTTTGTATTCTGCATAATGGATTCCACATGCAGATCCCAGGTTTTCCCAAAAATAGTAGCAACAGGGGCTTCGCTTTTGATAAGAGCCTGGAGATTAGGATCTTCCTCACAGGTTTTGTCCGGCCGCCGGGTTGAACCAAAGGCGGCAATCCTGGCATTTTTCAGCTTGACATGCTTGATCGCATCAAAAAAATTCTGGGCGCCTGGGTTTGATCCGGGCCATCCGCCTTCAATATAATGAATCCCGGCTTCATCCAGACGTTTAGCAATTCTGAGCTTGTCTTCAGTGGAAAAAAAGATGTTTTCCCCCTGCATGCCGTCTCTGAGCGTGGTATCGTATAAAAATGCTTTTTTCATGGTGTGTCCTGTTTTTTCAGATATTAAAAAAAATACTGATTAATATTTTCCGTTCTCCCTTGCCAGGGCAATGGCACCTGTGGAAGCAATTTCAATGATTCCCATGGGTTTAAGAAGGGAAACAATGGCATCATGTTTCTCAGTATCTCCCGACACCTCGATGATATAATGGAAAAGCCCTACATCCACTATCCTGCATCTGAAAATATCAACAATCCTCAGAATTTCAGCCTTTTTATCAGGCTGGGCATTGACCTTGATGAGAGCGAGCTGGCGCTGAACATATTTTTTATCCGTCAAATCATTGACCGTTATGACATTGATGAGTTTGTGAAGCTGTTTTTTGATCTGCTCAATAATCTGGGGCTCACATTTGGTCACCATGGTGATCCTTGACACATTGGGTTCTGCTGTGCTGGCCACACTCAGGCTGTCGATATTGAACCCCCGTCCTGAAAAAAGTCCTGCAATCCTTGAGAGGACGCCAGGTTCATCATCTACAAGAATGGAAAGTAAATAGCGGTTTGTTTTCATCATCAGTATCCTTATATATTACACCAGAAGCATTTCAGTAATGGACCCGCCTGCCGGAACCATGGGGTAAACAGACTCTTCCCGATCCACAATAAATTCCATGATAACGGTTCCCTGCGTATCCAGACCCTTGGCAAGGACCCTGGACACCTGATCCGGTTTTGTACATCTAAGTCCTGTGGCGCCGTAAGCTTCCGCCAACTTTACAAAATCAGGGGCATTTTCCATATTGGTGGAAGAATAGACCTTGTCATAAAATAATTCCTGCCACTGCCTCACCATGCCGAGATACCGGTTGTTCAGAATCACGATTTTTACATCTATCTTTGATTCCACAGCCGTCATCAATTCCTGGATATTCATCTGGATGGATCCGTCACCCGCTACATCCACGACCATTTTATCCGGACAGGCTACCTTGGCGCCGATAGCGGCTGGGAGGCCGAACCCCATGACACCGAGCCCGCCCGAGGTGATGAAATGGTTGGGTTCATCAAAATGATAATACTGGGCCGCCCACATCTGGTTCTGGCCGACTTCCGTGGTGATGATGGCTTTTCCATCGGTAAGTTCATAGAGTTTTTCAATGACATACTGGGGTTTGATGACATCATAGCTCTGTTCATATTTCAATGGGGCAGCACTTTCCCATTCCCTGATCCTGGAAAGCCATTCAGGCCTTTTTTCGGTAAGATCTCTAAAGTTTTTTTCTTCCATCAGGTGAATGATTTCTTTTAAAGCCGCCTTGCAATCGCCCACAATTGGGATCTGAACCTCAATATTTTTGTGAATGGAAGTGGGATCAATATCAATCTGGACAATGGTGGCACCGGGTGCAAATTTTGAAATATTACCCGTGACCCGGTCATCAAACCGAACGCCTGCCGCAATCATGAGATCACAATGGCCGATGCTCATATTGGCTCGATAGGTCCCGTGCATCCCAAGCATCCCAAGCCACAATGGGTCGGAACCGGGAAAGGCCCCGAGGCCCATGAGAGATGCGGTAACCGGTATGTTCGCCATTTTGGCAAGACGGGTCAGCTCCTCTGAAGCCTGGGAGAGGATGACTCCGCCGCCTGCAAAAATGACCGGCCTTTCAGCCTTGCTGATTAAATCCACCACTTTATTGAGTTGCTTTTTATTGGGCTTATAGGTCGGCTTATAGGATTTTAATGAAATCTCTCCGGGTTCTTCAAACTCCACCAGGGTCTGAACAATGTCTTTGGGCAGATCCACTAGAACAGGCCCCGGTCTTCCGGATCGGGCCAGATAAAACGCCTCTTTAATGATAAAAGCAAGCTTTTCCACACTTTTGACCAGATAATTGTGCTTGGTGCAGGGCCTTGTGATACCCACAATATCCACTTCCTGGAAGGCATCATTCCCGATGAGGCCTGTCGGGACCTGGCCTGTAAACACGACTAGAGGGATGGAATCACAATGGGCCGATGCAATTCCCGTCACCGTGTTGGTGGCACCGGGACCGGAAGTGACAAGGGCCACACCTACGGATTTGTTGGCCCGTGCATAGCCGTCGGCCGCATGGACAGCTCCCTGTTCATGGCGCACAAGGATGTGTTTGAGCCCTACCTGTTTTGCAAGGGCATCATAAATATCAATAACGGCACCGCCCGGATAACCGAAAATCGTGTCAACGCCTTCTGCTTTAATCATCTTGATGAGAATCTGGGCACCTGTAAGTTTCATGGGGTCTCCTATTATATATCTTTAAATATGGCGCCATTGCCGGCTGAACTTACCATCCGGGCATACCGGGCCATATATCCTGTTTTGATTTTGGGCTCAGGCTTTTTCCATCCTGAAAACCGAATCTTAATGTCGTCTTCCGAAACCAGAAGTTCAATGGTTTTAGCGGGAATATCGATTTTAATCTGATCATTTTCTTTTACAATCGCAATCCGTCCGCCATCTGCGGCTTCCGGTGAAACATGGCCGATGGATGCCCCTTTGGTGCCCCCGGAAAATCTTCCGTCCGTGATCAGGGCAACACTTTCATCAAGGCCCATACCGGCTATAGCCGATGTCGGGGTCAGCATTTCCCTCATTCCAGGTCCGCCGGCCGGGCCTTCATAGCGGATCACAATGACATCCCCTTTGTTGATTCGATTACCGAGTATGGCCTCTGTCGCCTCTTCTTCAGAATCGAACACCCTTGCAGGACCCTGATGTTTCAGCATTTTTTCAAGAACGGCAGACTGTTTCACCACACATCCATCCACAGCAAGATTGCCAAAGAGAACCGCAAGCCCGCCTTCCTTGTGATAGGGGTTACCAACGGGCCGGATGACATCCTGGTCTTTTACTGCAATGGTTTTAAGGTTCTGACCTACTGTTTTTCCAGTTGTGGTCAGGCAGTTCAAATCCAGCATGTCATGGTCGGACAGTTCTTTCATAACCGCCGGGATACCTCCGGCAGCATTCAGGTCTTCTATTCTATCTTCTCCGCCGGGACTGAGGGAACACAAATGGGGAGTCTTTTTGCTGATTTCATTGATAAGGGTCAGGTTGATGTCTATATGGGCTTCATTGGCAATTGCTTTTAAATGAAGCACGGTATTGGTGGAACATCCAAGGGCCATATCCACCACCAGGGCATTTTCAAAAGCTTTCCGGGTCAGAATTTTATCCGGTGTAATGCCTTTTTTGAAAAGTTCCATGATCTTTATCCCGGTCTCTTTGGCGAGCCGTATTCTTTCAGACATGGGTTCAGGGATGGTGCCGTTGCCGGGGAGGGCCATACCGATGGCTTCCGTCAGGCAGTTCATGGAATTGGCTGTAAACATACCGGCGCAGGAGCCACAGGTGGGGCAGGCTGCGTTTTCAATCTCCAGGAGTTGATCTTCCGTCATTCTTCCGGACTGGACCGCACCCACGGCTTCGAAAACCGTAACCAGATCGATTTTTTTGTTTTTGTTTTCCGGATGCCTGCCCGAAAGCATGGGCCCCCCACTGATGACGATGGCCGGGAGGTTCAATCTTGCCGCTGCCATGAGCATGCCGGGAATGATCTTGTCACAATTGGGCACCAGAACCAGGGCATCAAAGGGATGGGCCATGGCCGTGACTTCAATGGAGTCTGCAATGAGTTCCCGGGATGCCAGAGAATAGTGCATGCCCTTGTGGTTCATAGCAATGCCGTCACATATGCCGATGGTTGAAAATTCCATGGGAGTTCCTCCGGCCATGCTGATACCGGATTTGACAGCCTTGACGATGTTGTCCAGGTGCATGTGGCCCGGGATCAGTTCATTGGCTGAGTTGGCAATGCCGATCAACGGCTGACTGATCTCTCTATCGGTATAGCCCATAGCCTTCATCAGGCTTCTGTGGGGGGCTCTTGCGATACCTTTTGTTGCAATATGGCTTCTCATATTTAGTTCTCTCCAAATTAAAAAAGCCGTTATCTGCCTTACTGGGGCTGATAACGGCTTTTTTGTCTTTTCAGGTTTATGCCACTACGTGCCCCTTCTCCCGGAGGTGTTAATAATCACCTCCACAATAATAAGGACTAGTAGTATGTTAATCATATTAATTTTCATTGTGTTGTTTCACTTTATATAAGTAAGATTAATTATATATAAATTTTATTTATGTCAAGTAAAAAAATCAGCCATGGAAACTTAATTGCTAAAAATTAAATTTGACAAGCAAGTTCCTGTTTCTATATAATTTAATTAATGAATTCAACCGTGCATGATTCAAATACGCTAAGAAATTTATCGCTTTTTTTTTCAGGATTAGTCCTTGTTCATTCCATCCTGTTTCTTAAATTGGGCGCACCAGGTCTCTTCCTTTTTTGCGGCTTTATTTTTCTGCTGATCCTGGTCAATGCCTTTTATGCCAAACCATACAGGCATATACAGGCCGGGCATGTATTGAATACGACTTATCTGGTTTATGTTGCAGGTCTTTGTGGTAAAACCGGTGGGATTTTCAGTATTGCCATCTTTATGCTTTTATTAATGCCGCTGCTTACTTCTGTATTTCCAGGGAAAAAAGAGAAAATAGGGTATAATTTTTTTGCAATGGCTGTTCTCTTGGTCTTTTCTTTCGGGCCAAACATTTATCCTGGAAGTTTCCAGCCTGAAAAAATGATCAATCTTGGTTATTTCAGACTCACCCATCTTTTTTCCATGTTTGTTTTTTTCGGTGGTTCCATGCTTGTTTTTATAGCAGACAAAGACCGGATAAACCGATTACTCACCGAATCCGAAAAAGAGAAAAATCAGATTGAAAAAAATGCAGAAAATACGCTGAAAATAAAAAATGAATTTTTAGCCAATATGAGCCATGAGATCAGAAATCCTATGAATGGAATTATCGGAATGATGCATGTTCTTCTGGATTCCGATCTCAATGAAGATCAGAAAAAATATTCACAGATTGTGTATAACAGTGCGCGGGCTTTATTAACCATTGTCAATGATATCCTTGACCTGTCAAAGATTGAAGCCGGAAAACTTGAACTGGATATCCGGGATTTTGATCTGGAAATTGCAATAAAAGATATTGTTGCCCTGCCTGAACTCCAGGCAAGACAGAAGGGTATTGATTTCATTTATTCCATAGATCCGAATGTGCCCTGTTTTTTACAGGGAGATATCGGCCGGATACGGCAGGTGATCAACAACCTCACGGGGAATGCCATCAAATTCACAGATCAGGGGCAGGTCACCCTCACTATTAAATTGAAATCAGAGGACAAATCTTTTGCAACCCTTCATTTCAGTGTGGAAGACACCGGAATCGGCATCAAAGAGGAAACAATAGGCTCCCTTTTTGAGTCTTTCACCCAGGCCGATATGTCCATTACCAAAAAATATGGGGGAACGGGCCTGGGGCTTGCCATATCAAAGCTTTTCGTCGAAAAAATGAATGGAACGATAGGGGTTGAAAGCATTGAAATGATTGGTTCCACCTTCTGGTTTACTCTGCCGTTGAAAAAACAGGAAGAGAAAGAAGAACCCTGCGATTTTTCAATTCAGCGCCAGGCAGATATAAAGGTTCTTGTGACCACCGATGGATCAGATCTGGGAAGAAATTTTGAACAATATCTGAGTGACCTTAAGATGAATTATAAGCTGGCCTTGAATGAAACAGAGGCCATGGAAATGCTGATGCGGGCCTCTGAAGAAAATCAGCCGTTTCATGTAGTGATCATGGAGGCCAAAGAATCCGATACCCTGGCTGAAAATCTGGGCCGGGAAATAAAACAGGATAAGATTTTAAAACAGACAAGGCTTATGCTGTTAACCTCCATTGGCAAACAAGGGGATGCCAGAAGGTTTGAGGAAATCGGATTTTCAGCCTTTCTCAGCAAGCCTGTGGAAAAAACACTCCTCTCCGACTGCATCAAAGCTGTAATCGCAAGGCCATACACCGACAGTGGATCAATGCTTCCTATTATTACCCGCTACAGCATTATTGAAACAAAAAAACATTTCAGGAAGATTTTGATTGTTGAAGATATGGAAACCAATCGCTTGACTGCCAGAGTCTTGATCGGAAAGCATGGATATAAGACCGACGAGGCAAAAAACGGACTTGAGGCTGTTGAGAAACATCAGGCAAATCACTACGACCTCATTCTGATGGATTGCCAGATGCCGGTGATGGATGGGTTTGAGGCAACCCGGAGGATCCGGGAGAATGAAAAAAATCAGAGCCTTGCCCACGTCCCGATTATTGCCATGACAGGGAATGCCTTTGATAGTGACAAACAAAAATGTTTTGAAGCCGGTATGGATGATTTCATATCTAAACCGGTTGAACCTGAAAACCTGGCCCGGAAGATCAGTTCGAATCTGACAGATATGAAAATCGATCATGATGACTCTCCTGACGGGCATAAAGAAAAAATTGAATTTTTAAAAACTGATACTGAAAAAAAAGCATCAGGCGCACCCACTCCCCCTGTCGAAACAGATTTGTGTTATGACAGAGAAAAACTCCTGGAAAGATTTGGTGGTGATAGCGAAACCGTGGAAATTATATTGGACTCCTTTTTTCAGGAGGCGCCTGAATTTTTTGAAAAAATTGGAAATGCGATCGATAATAAAGATATGGAAGATGTCAGATCCAATTCCCATGCGTTGAAGGGGGCGGCTGCCAATGTGAATGCCGAGGTGTTGAAAAAAGCGGCCCTGGAAATGGAAACGCATGCAAAGAACGGTAATCCGGATTCTTTTGTTGAGAATTATCAGAGACTTCAAAATGAATACAAAAAATTTATAAGGGAAGCCAAATCATGATCGATCCTGAAAATATGTCCATTCTTATTGTTGATGATATGAAGAGCATGCGGCTCACCATACGGAAAATGCTGCAAACTTTAAAAATCGGAGGGTCTTTAAACTTTGCTGAAAACGGAAGAGAAGGCATGGAAATACTGCAGCAGTCAAGATGTGACCTTGCCATCATAGACTGGAATATGCCGGTGATGAATGGCATTGAGATGCTTGAAACAATTCGGAATGATAAGGTACTCAGAGATCTGCAGGTGATCATGGTGACGGCTGAATCTGAACGTGATATTGTTACCGAGGTGGCGGAAACGGAAATTGATGGATACCTTTTGAAACCGTTAACCCTTACTTCCCTGGACAGTAAAATTAAAGCAGTCATCGAAAAAGCCAATAACCCGGATCCTGCAACAAAGCACCGGATCAAGGCAAGAGATTTCGAAGAAATCGGGGATTATGACGCTGCCATAGAACAGATCCGGATTGCGCTGGTTCACAAGCCGGCTGCCTCCAGGCTCCTTCGCCAGCTTGGATTGCTGCATTTTCCAGTCGGAAAGCCCGATATAGCTGAAAAATGTCTTTTAAAGGCCGCTGCGGTAAACAAACAGGATACTTTGACCCGGGCCCATCTTGCAGAATATTATGTCAGCAAAAATGAATTGGAAAAAGCAGGCCGGTATTATATGGAAATCATGGGGCTGAGTACACGGTATTTTGACCAGGCACTGGAGGTTGGTGAAAAACTCCTGGAAAAAGGATTTAATAAGCTTTCAGTTGATATTTTTTCAAAAATCCTCGCTCTTTCCAAAAAATCGGTTTCAACAAAGGAAAAAATAATTGAGATCTGCCTGGCCAATAAAGAGCATCAATTTCCTCTGCAATTGTTTGAACAGAGCATAAGGGAAAATTCTTCAAATTATGATATCGTCTATAAAGTCGGGCTCATCTATTTTGAAATAGGAAATAAGGAAAAAGCCCTAAGCTATTTTCTTGACGTCGACTGTCATGTGAGAAGCCATGTGGGTGCAAAATTCCATATCGCAAAGATATATTTATCAATGCAGAAAGTCATTCAGGCGGATGATTATCTCAACCAGATCATGAAAATTGATCCCAAGCACCAGGAAGCCATTGAGCTACGAAAAGAAATTTGGTAGTCGGCTTTTTTTTAATACTCCGGAGAAGGGATGACCAAAGAAATCATGACTGGATCAGAAATCTTATTATCAGACTGCCGCTATATGATTGATGGAAGAGGCCATGAATCCTGCTCCGAACCCATTATCAATATTCACCACGGCAATATTTGAACTGCATGAGTTCAGCATCCCGAGAAGTGCTGCAATTCCACCAAAGCTTGTTCCATATCCGATACTGGTGGGGACGGCAATAACCGGCGATTTCACCATCCCTGCGACAACGCTTGGGAGAGCTCCTTCCATTCCTGCCACAACAATGATGACTGAGGCCCCCATTATTTTTTCATGATAGGATAAAAGTCGGTGGATACCGGCAACCCCCACATCAAAAATAGAGTCCACATCGTTTCCCATGGCCTTGGCTGTTAATAAGGCTTCCCTTGCAACCGGGATGTCGGAGGTGCCGGCACAAATCACAAGAATTTTACCAAACCCGGTAATGACAGGGTCATGTTTTTTAATCCATAAAAGCCGGGCATCTTCAAAATAATCTGCATCCTTAAACAAGGGTTTTATGATGACTGCCTTTTCTTTTTCAAGCCGGGTCACAAGCGTGATATTCTCGGAAAGGCTTATTTTTTGAAGGATGCCGATAATCTGGTCCGGGGTTTTTCCTTCGCCGAATATGACTTCTGGAAATCCTTTTCTAAGGGATCTGTGGTGATCGATTTGTGCATATTCAATGTTTTCAAAATCAAGATGTTGAAGATGCTTTTGCCCCTCTTCAACAGTGAGATTACCGGCTGCAATCCGGGAAAGGATGAGTTTAAGATTTTCCCTGTTCATATCAGACCATGGCGTCAGCTTTGCCGGCGAAGCCAGGAAAGACCTCTGGAGGATTTTTCAGTACTGATCTCCTCTGGTTCAGGTTTTACGGAGGGTTCTTTATTTTCAAGCTCCCCGGCATTTTTCGGTTTTTCTAAGGGGCCCTGTTCTGAAAGATATTTTGTATACCCCCATTTATACCGGCCGAATTTGCAATACCCCTGGACATTGTTAAACCGGGCATCAATATTCTTTGGAATGGGGATGATATTTCCCTCAATACCTGAAGTCAGATATTCTGCAAGTTCCACACTACCGCCGCCGGAAAGGATAATGGAATCAATATCCCAGTCATTTTCCCAGAGACGGTTGAGGTCTGACACAATGGCAGCCGCAGCATGGGTGTAAACCCGTTTTTTAAGATTGGTGATATTATATTCCTTGCCACGGATTTTAATGATTCCGGATTCGATAAATTTGAACATCCTGAACAATTCGATATTGATATTGCTTTCCTGCCGCAATTTGCCGGCAATGACGGAAAAGCATTTTGAAATTCCGGTATCCATGGTGGAAGATCCTCTTTCAATATACTGAAGATGATCAAAGATACTGAAATCAGTGGTTTTAAAACCAATGTCCACAACACCGAGTTTCTGACCTGCCAGCACTTTGTCAATGATTCTTCCCTGTTCATCAAAAATCAGGTTGAAAATCGACCCGATGGGCTGGGGAATAACATGGATTTTTTCAATGTGTATTTTTCTTGTTTCATCTTTTCCGTCAGGATGGTGAAAGGTGATGTGATGAACACCGGTGATCAATTCCTTTAATTTTTTTGTGTCCCTTTTCATGTATCCGACAGGAAGGCCGGATACAATATGAATGGGTGCTGCTGTATCTGTACAAAGCCCTGCTGCAGTGATGGCGAGAATTTTGAAATAATTGTCCAGTAATTTTTCCTGATCAAGGGTATACTCCCGGATATTGGACTGGAGTTCGGCATAACTGCCAAGAAAATATGATTTATCATTGAGCGTAATGTGCAGGTTGGCGGTAGATGAATCCTCTCCCAGCACCGAATGAAACTGGATATCAGTTGCATCGCCGATGATAGATTTGAATATGACGGAATTTTTGCCATTATAGGCTTTTGTAAAACCAAATCCGACATCGATTCCAACAATTTCCATGGTATTCTCCTTTAGAAAGTTAATGTGGTGGTCACCGGATCCATTGGAGTCTTGATTTCAATCTTAGATATCATTATGAATCCTCCTGAGTCAAGGAATAATGAGACAATGGGGGTTTGGGGCAGTCTTGCACTTCTATTTAAAATGGTATAAAGGTTGTAAAATTTTGATTTTCAGGGAACATATGTATGGGAAAAGACAGGATATTTGCCGGAAAAAAAGAAAAGGCCGAACCTTTTAAATTCAACAGGGAAGTTGCCAATGTGTTTGATGACATGCTTAACCGCTCCGTACCGTTGTATGGAGAAAGCATCAGACGTCAGGCCGAGATAACCTCTGAATATTATCAGGACAAGAGCCGGATATACGATCTGGGCTGTTCCAACGGCAATCTTGGTCTTTTGATTCTGGATCGAATAAAGGACCGGAAATTCACCCTGATAGGGGTTGACAGCTCCATGCCCATGATTGAAAAATATAAAAAGAGGCTTAACGGCAAGCGTGAGCAAGAGTCTGTCCATCTTGTCTGTGGTTTTCTGGAGGACGTGAAAATCCAAAATGCCTCTGTTGTGCTGATTAATCTCACACTCCAGTTTATCGATCCCCAAAAAAGGGATTCCGTCATAGCCCGTATTTTTCAGGGACTGAATTCCGGCGGCATTCTTCTTTTAACGGAAAAAACTATTCACAGCGAAGATGAATTGAACGATCTTGAAATCCGTTTCTATAAAAAATTCAAACTTGATAACGGTTATTCAGAACTTGAAATCAGCCGGAAAAGGGAGGCCCTTGAAAAAGTTCTTTTCCCGGAGACCATTGAAACCCATCAAAAAAGACTGAGTCAGGCCGGGTTTAAAACTACTGATATCTGGCTTAAATGGTTCAATTTTGCATCCTTTATCGCTGTCAAACCCTGAGATACATCCCACACGCTATGGAAAAACTTCTTCAAAACATCAAAAAGTTTAAACTCAGTCATTTGCAGCCTGATCTTGAAACCTTTATTCGTAAAAAAAGAGAATTTCTGGATCAGTCAAAGGGCAATTTTTTAAAATTCAGTAAAGTTTTTGAAAAAATACAGTGCCATGATCCTTCGGTCATTGACCTTGAAAATCGGATGGTCACCATTGGTGCTCCGGACGATCTTGAACCTGAAGAATTAAAAGCACTTTATCAAAGTCTTGATCAGCTCTGCCCCTGGCGCAAAGGGCCCTTTAATTTCTTTGGAATCAAGGTTGATTCGGAATGGCAATCCTGGATGAAATGGGAAAGGATTTTCCCCCACATCAAAAATCTGAAAGGTCGCCGGATTCTGGATATTGGTTCCAGTAACGGGTATTACATGTTCCGCGCAGCCGCCCATAACCCTTTGATAGTCCTGGGTCTTGAACCCCAGAGCTATTTCTATTTCCAGTATCTCGCCATACAAAAATTCTTAAAACAGGACAATGTCTTCTGCCTTCCCATTCCCCATGATGAATTGCCGAAAATGGGCGACTATTTTGATACGGTATTCTGTATGGGTGTCCTCTATCACAGGCCGTCTCCGGTTGAAATGCTGAGAGAGATCCATGATTCCATGAAAAAAGGAGGGGAGCTGGTCCTTGAAAATCTTATTCTGGAAACAAGAGAAAATTTTTGTCTTTTTCCAAAGGACCGGTATGCAAAAATGAGAAATGTGTATTTTATCCCTGATCTTTTGGCCATGGAATCCTGGCTTTTGCGGGCCGGGTTCACAAATATCAGATGCGTGGATATTGCTAAGACATTGGTTGAAGAACAGAGAAAAACAAGGTGGATTCAGACTGAATCATTAAAGAATTTTCTTGATCCCCATGACCCGGACAAAACCGTAGAAGGATATCCTGCACCGGTCCGGGCTATTTTCCTGGCAGAGGCACGCTGAAACCAGCATGGTGAATGCTCCCGGATAGTTTTTACTGAAATATCCGGGAGCAAAAGTGGCACAAAAGTTTATTTGGCTTTGCCCAAAGACAGATGGGCAAGGCCATAAAAAAAGCTCATTTCACCAGATCCGACAACACCATCACCGTCCAGTAAGGCGCGACCATCAGAATGATGATGGAGATAATATAGGCGGGGATGTAGTAAAGACTTCCCCTGAATACCGTACTGAGCGGAATATCGTCTGCCATGGCAGCCACCACATAGCAGCAGATGCCGACCGGAGGCATGATCGATCCCATGGTGGTTACGATACAGACCACCTGGCCAAACCAGACCGGGTCATAGCCCATGGCCATGACAATGGGGTAAAAGATGGGCAGGGAAATCAACAGGAACGCCAGGGCATCCATGACACAGCCGCCGATAATATAACAGCCGATGATAATGGCAAACACCAGCCAATGCGGCATCGCCAGGGCACTGATAATCGTCGCGGTCTCAAAGGGCAGCCGGGTCAGGGCTAAAAACCTTCCGAATATGGTGGCACCTGCTAAAATCATAAAGACCAGGCAGGAAATGCGGAGGGTTTCGGAAATGGCCTTGATAAAACTTTTCCACGACAGTTTTTTCCGGAAAAGACAAATGCCGAGACCCAGGGCGCAACTTAGGGCTGCTGCCTCGGTTGCCGTGACAACGCCAAGAAAAAGCGCAAACATGATAATGACAAACAGGACAAAGATGTCAAAAATTGCCGGAAGGGCTTCCATCCTTTCTTTCCAGGTGCTCTTTTTCGCCTTTGGGCCCCATTCCGGATGAACGGTGCAGATGTAAAAGACGGTGGCTGCAATGGCTGCCGTCAGAATTGCACTGGGAATCACATTACCGAAAAAAAGCTTTCCAATGGATTGGCCCGTGTAAAGACCATAAATCACCAGCACAATACTGGGTGGAATCAATACACCCAGCGTTGATCCGGCAGCAACGGCACCGGCATTGACCATGGGATGATATCCATATTTTTTCATTTCAGGGATGGCAACACTGCTCATGGTTGCCGCCGTGGCTGTATTGGAACCGCTGATGGCGGAAAACGCGGCGCAGGCCATGATGGTGGTGATTGCCAGCCCGCCGCGAAAATGCCCGAACCATTTGTAGGTTGCCTCGTAAAGGCTGTTATTGTATCCTCCAAAATGAACAAATTCCCCCACCAGGATAAACATGGGGATAACCGTCAGGCCATAATTGGAAAAGATACCCCACAAATCCGGCCCGATCATTCCAAGGGCCGCATTAAAGGAAGTCACATAGGAAATTCCTAAAAAACCTACAATCATCATTGTAAATGCTGCAGGAATCCGAAAGAAAAATAAAACGGCGAACATCACGCCAATGCCCATAACCCCAACGATAGGACCACTCATGATCTTTCTCCATCTTCTTTTTTGCTCACCGTATGAATCAGATCAATAAACAGGGTGATGGATAAACTGACAAATCCAATTGCGACAAGATAAACAAAAGGGTAATAGACAATTTTCAGGGTTTCTGAAACTTCACCCGATGCTGCAATCCGGCTTCCCCATCGGAATAAGACAAAGCTGATGATAAGGAAAAAGGTAGTAGAAACGGCATACCCGATGAAATCAACCACTTTTTTCAGCCACGCTGGATATCGATCGGTAATGATATCCACAATAATATGGCTTTTTCTCATTTGGGTATCTCCCAGGGCAAAGGCAGTTACAATCGCACCTAAAAATGCAACTATTTCATATGTTCCCCTGTAAGGCATGGATAAGACTCTCAGGCAGACATTGATTGACGCAAGGCTCATTAATGCAAGGACCGCAACCCCTCCTATGACAATAGGTAAATTATAAATGCCCTTGAGCATTTGTTTGATAATATGCATTTTACCTCAATATTTTTTTTGATACACATTCCCCCCTCAAAAAGAGGGGGGTAATGGTCGGTTACGGTTTATTTTGCAGGCACA
The DNA here is from genome assembly GCA_020048635.1 of Desulfobacula sp. Taxonomy (GTDB): domain Bacteria; phylum Desulfobacterota; class Desulfobacteria; order Desulfobacterales; family Desulfobacteraceae; genus Desulfobacula. The sequence continues at coordinate 17,248 of JAIFMF010000022.1, forward strand.
TCATGTTTTGCTTTCAGGGCCATCACATCTTTGATGATCTGATCGCCGGGCAGGCCTTGTTCGGTAACTCTTTTTACGTAAGCATCAATGATCGGCTTTAAAAGCTTGGGGATTTCTGCTGATTCAGCCGGTGGCAGGGTATGAATCTGCAAATTGGCCTTTTCTTTTGACCAATCAATGGCTTCTTTTACATGGTTGTCCACGTAATCAGCCGTCCACTGGCTTTGTTCTTTGGAAAGGCCGTCAATGACTTTTTTTACATCGTCAGGAAGCGCATTATATTTATCAAGGTTCATCACAACACCAAAAGAAACCACAAATAAATTGGCCATGGTCACATTGGGAGTGTAAGCAGCGAAATTAAAATCTTTCAGGACTTCCATGGAAGATACATTTCCCTTGACGGTTCCTTTCTGAAGGGCTTCCGGTGTGTCGGATTGCGGCATGGCAATGGGAATACCGCCGAGATTTTTAACAATATCAGCCTGTGTTCCGCCAACTCTGAGTTCCATTCCTTTCAAGTCTGCTATTGATTTTACAGGTTTTATCGTCATGAAATTTGCAGGAGGGCAGGTAAAAAGAGCAATGACTTTTACTTTTTCAAACTCTTTGGGTTTATATTTTTCAACAAGGTCATAAAGCGCCATACTAGCTGCTTTGGCACTTGAAAACCCTAAAGGAAGATCAATGGCTTCGGATACCGGGAATCGTCCAGGCTGATAGCTCATGGCAAAATTGCCGATATCGGCAGCTCCTGAAATGACACCGTCAAAAATATTTTTTGCAGGCAACAGAGTTCCACCGGGGAAAGTCTGGATATCCACTTTATTACCGGTTTTTCCCTTGACCTCTTTGGCCCATCTTTCCATCTGAACGCAGGGGAATGTGGATGCGGGCGGAAAATTTGCATAGGTCAGCTTGATCGGATCAGCAGAGAAAGCCAGCGATGGTATCATCGGTAGCATCAGGATAGCGGCAACCAGAAGAACAGTAACTCCTTGAATTCTTACCTTAAAACTTCGTTTCATTTTTTTCTCCTTTTTTCAAATTAGGTCATTACCTATATGTACTGCCAACTCGTATACGGTATACGGTGTACAATTGCCCTGTGTCAAGAATTATTTTTAAATGGGATTATCCTTTGTGTAATGGATTTTTTACAACTGGACCAAATCTAAAAAATCAGACGGTGCCGTGCTTTTTTCGGCATATGGGAGCAGACCGAGGCAAGAACAAAAGAGATCACAACCAGAAACTTTCCTGCTACCCCACCGTGAACCGCAACTCCTAATAAAATAAGTTTAACAATGGTACCGACACCGATCACCTCCCTGAAAAACTGCCTGTGCCGGATGCATTCGGCAACCAGCAGTATTCCGCCGGTTACAGATGCAAGAATCAGATATGAGCCGGGCAGTTCCGCAGGAATCTCGAAAAGAAAGGATGAAAGGAATACGGCAGCCCCCACCTGGTGTGCCGACCGTATCCCGATGGAAAGAATCAAAACCCAATAAGGACGGTCTCCTTTTCTGCCCATCTTTATTTCATCGGATTTTTTTGAATTCATCAGATCATCCATTTTATTTTTTCTTCAACGCTTTTCCAGCATTCCAGGCACCTGCCACGGGTTCGCCAAGTGACCAGTATTTTATGGAACTCATGTCAAACAAAAGGGGGTTTACCTTGGAGATATCGATTTTATTATTGGCAAGGACATCTTCTTCCGCATAGGTGGCCGTAATTTCTCCGATAAACACATCATGGGTTTCAAAATCAATGGTTTTTGCCAGTTTGCAGATCATGGTGATGGGACATCGTTTCAGCATGGGAGCGGCTTCATAACCATCAGCGCAGAATGTTTCCAGAACCGAGGACTTATCCGTGTTCTTTCCGGTCATGATGCCGAAATAATCGGTTTCCACCACAAGATCTCGCGACGGGATATTCACGCTGAACATCTTGTTTTCAATGATTCCCTGGTTGGAATAATGGGATTTTGATACCCCGAAGGACAGATACTGGGGATCGCCGTGGTTCATGATACCCACATGGGCTATGGTGATAAAATTCGGCCGTCCGTTGATGGTGGTGCCAAGAATGGTGGTGAGTGACGGGTAAAGCGCGTTGGTTCTGCCGATTTGTTTTTTCATGACGTTCTCCTCCTGTTGATGGATTAAGAATTATTTTTCATCCTGCAAAAAACCGTTTCATAAAATCAAGATAGATCTCTGCTGCAGTTTGAACCTCCCTGAACGAAACCGATTCATCCTGGGTGTGAGCTTTTTCAAGGTGTCCAGGCCCCAGAAGGATGGGTCTAACACCGGAAGCAAACATCTGGTTGGCATCAGAATGGCTTCGGAAAGCATCGGTTTTCCAGGGAAGATTATGATGGGAAAACGCTGCCATGAGGCAGTCCGAGGCCGGACCCTTTTCCGGCAGTTCATACCCGGCATCAATGGTCTCTGTTCGGAAAACAACTTCGATTCCGTTGCTTGATTTGCTTCTCAAGGTCACGATGTCTTCCAGTTCAGTGATGATTTCTCCGGGAATGGCGCCGGGCGGCAGATGGATATCAATCCAGGCTTCTGAATATTCAGGAACGGCAAATCCTGCGGACGGGGTATACAGATCCCGGATATTATAAATCAACTCAGGATGGGTGTGCTCAAAAAAATGGGTCACCTTGATCAGTCTTCCCAGAAGTGTTTCCACGGCATTCTCGCGGCGTCCGGCCATGGCGGCGTGAAGCCTTTTCCCATGGGCCCGGATCATGGTTTCAATATATCCGTAGATCTTGAAACAAGGCAGAAGTCCTGTGGGTTCCCCGATAATTGCCCTTGGGAACCGGTAGTCTTTCATGAGCCGGGCTGCGCCGTCACCGGTTTCCTCCTCGCCCACCACAAGACACAAGGCAATGGGCGGTGTCCTGGAACCCTGATCGATAAAGGCCATATAGGCTTCTATCATGGCAGCACATCCGCCCTTCATGTCTGCTGCGCCAAGCCCCTGGATATCGTCCTCCTCCTTCTCCACGGCTGCATAGTGTTCAAGATCATAGGCCGTGACTGTGTCCAGATGGCCCACCAGGGCCAGTTCAATATCCCCGTTCTCCGGGGCCAGGATGAGATTATACCGGTTATCGTCCACGGGCTGAACCTGAACATCAAATCCCCTGCGTTTCAGATATCCTTTCAGATACTGAAGCAGGGCCTCCTCTTTTCCAGATGGGCTGTAGATGTCGATCATCCGGAGAAGTAACTTTTTTAGGCGAAGGGGGTCAATCAGGGTCATACTTTTTTCTTTACCTTCCTGGTGGGTCCCGATTCAATGGTATCTGGGCCGTATAGCCCGGCCCGTCCGCCGTTGCCGGTCGCCTTTTTTTTCATGCGATGAAGGTCTGCATCCAGATTCATGGTCATATACACATGGGGCATGGGAACCCCAAACCCCATTTTGTTGAAAAACCGGATGGCCTGCTTGTTTTCCGCAGAGGTATCTACCATGAGCATCCGGCCGCCAGCTTTGAGTATAATATCCTTGAAGCGGTTGAACAGTTTTTCCGCCACCTTCCCGCGCTGGTATTCCCGGCAGACGCCGAGCCAGATGAGATACCCGTATTTCCAGGCAGAATGATTTTTGGTAATGGTGGTGCCCAAGGCAAACCCGACAAGGGTATCTTCGTCCTCGGCCACGAGACAGAATTCTGTATCGCTGTTAAAAAGGGTGGTCACTTCAAAGGGGTCCCAGGTCCGGTACATGGTGGGTGTTTCATCGGCCTTGAACAAGATCTCGCCCAGATGAAACACCGGGGCAATGTCATCAATTTCCATTTCCCGTATCCGGATCGGCGACCGCCGGGTTACGGGTGATATGCTGCTGCGCGTCATAAATCCTTGTAAAGAAAAACCCCTTTGATGTCAAGGCATGTTTCCCTTAAGCGTTCATCATCCTCTCATTTTCAGGTAAAATAAACTCTGTCGACCTTGTATTTGAGTTTTGAATGGTCATATTAGAATGCCGTGACAAAAGGTTTCAAAGGGGGTTTTAAAAAAGGATGAAAATGCGACTGACCCAAACAAAATTAATCCTTGGCACATCGATTTTTTTTGTGCTTTTTGATAATTCTGCTTTTTTTCAGCATGTCATCCAGGTTTACCCCGTCACCTTGAAAAATATCGGATTCCTGGCATCTCTGGCCGTGGGGCTCACCTCATTAATAATGCTTCTTTTAACCCTCGTCAGTTCAAAATACACAACAAAGCCGGTTCTGATCCTTCTCCTGATGCTGTCATCGTTGGCCGCATATTTCATGAATCATTATAATGTGGTCATCGACGATACCATGATTCACAACATGCTGAAGACAAATGTGAATGAAACTTTGGATCTTTTGAGCCCTCAACTGCTGTATTATTGTTTTTTTCTGGGCGTGTTACCGGCCTTTCTGGTTTTCATAATCAAACTTGAGCCCACACCCTGGAAAAAGGCAGGCCTGATAAAAACAAGGGATTGCCTGATTTCCATCCTGGTCATTATTGTGATGCTTCTTTCGTTCAGCAGGTTCTACACTTCTTTTTTCCGGGAGCATAAGCCTTTACGCTATTATACCAACCCCAGTTATTATATCTATTCAGCCGGTAAATATTTGAACAAAACCTTCAGCAGCAGCAGTGTCACCATCCGTTCGATTGGTGAAGATGCTAAAAAATCAGCAACCGATACCGAAAGAAAACTGGTCATCCTTGTGGTTGGTGAGGCCGTCAGAGCGGACCGGTTGTCCCTGAACGGATATTCAAGAGAAACCACCCCCCTCCTACAAAAAGAAAACGTCATCTCCTTTACCAATATGTATTCCTGCGCCACAACAACGGCTCTTTCCGTTCCCTGCATGTTCTCCATTCTGCCCCGGGCCGAATACAGCGAGGCCAAAGGGGAGGCTGTTGAAAATCTTCTGGACGTGCTGGGTCATGCCGATGTTCATCTTCTGTGGCGGGATAACAATTCAGACTCAAGGGATACAGCCCGTAAAGTCCCCTACCAGGATTACACCAATCCGGAAGTGAATACGGTCTGTGAAGGGGAATGCCGGGATGAAGGAATGCTGGTGGGCTTGCAGGAATTTATCGACGAAAAGCAGAAAGGCGATATTCTGATTGTTCTGCACCAGATGGGCAACCACGGCCCTGCCTATTATAAACGGTATCCGGCTGAGTTTGAAAAATTCACGCCGGTCTGCAGGACCAATCAATTTGATGAATGCACAAAAGAAGAAATCGGCAATGCCTATGACAATGCCACCTTATACACAGATTATTTCCTGACCCAGGTCATCGGCCTGCTCAAAAAAAATTCAACCGGATTTGAAACCGCCATGCTGTACATGGGGGACCACGGAGAATCTTTGGGAGAATATAATATTTACCTGCATGGCCTTCCCTATGCCATGGCACCGGATTCCCAGAAACATATTGCAGCTCTTTTCTGGTTTGACAACAGGTTTAAGATAGACCGGCAGTCTATTAAGGGCAAATCTTCAAAACCCTTTTCCCATGACAACCTCTTTCATACCGTTCTCGGATTGATGAAGGTGGAAACATCGATCTATGATAAAGGCATGGACATCCTTGCAAAATAGATGCTCACACGCCGCAATTTCCATTTCCTCATGGACTTTTACCGGTTCAAGGTTCAAATGATTGCCTGGGAAAAAATCGACCGGGTAAACATCCCGGGGCAGGAACAAGAGATAACGCTTCAAAAACGCGGGGAAGAGTTTTCCATCCGCACTGCCGGGGTGGAACTGATGAACAGCCGGGCTCACGGGTCTGAAGAAGAGCTGGCAAGACTGACCTGCATCCGTTTAACCCACAGAGCCGCCTTAAGAATTCTAATCGGCGGGCTCGGCATGGGATTTACCCTGGCGTCAGCGCTGAAACACACTGCAAAAGATTCGAAGATCATTGTATCCGAGCTCATCCCTGCCGTGATCCTCTGGAATCGGGAATATCTGGGACATTTATCCGGGATGCCGCTGGATGATCCCAGGGTTCAGGTGAAACAGGAGGACGTGGCAAAAACCATCAGGAATAAAAAATTATGCTGGGATGCCATTCTTCTGGATGTTGACAATGGCCCGGAAGGCCTCACTCAGAAAGAAAACAATAGCCTTTACAGCAGTTCCGGTCTAAAAGCCGCATTTTGGGCTCTTCGCCCTGGCGGGATTCTGTCGGTCTGGTCTGCCGGGGAGAATGAAGCCTTTACCCTCAGTCTCAGGCAATGTGGATTTCATACGGAAAAAAAGACCGTTCGCGCCCGCAATTCTCAAAAAGGGGGCATGCATACCCTGTGGTTTGCCCAAAAGCCTAAAAGTGCTCTTTCTCCTCAGTCTTTTCAGGAGAGCTTACCCTTCAACAAATCCGCCAGACCCGCAAAGGCCTGAACCCCTGAACCCTTTTTCCCCGGCCGTCCGGGTGAATCCTGATCATAGGCATCTGCCACCTGGTCACGGGAATGTTCATTATCATGGCAATAAATGCATAAAAGTTCCCAGTTGCTTCCATCCGGCGGATTGTAGTCATGGTTGTGATCCCGATGGTGCACGGTGAGTTCACGCAGCCGCTTGCCGTCAAACTCACGTCCGCAATGGCCGCAGACCCAGGGAAAAAGCTTTAACGCCCGTTCCCGATAGGTGTTTTCACGCTCTTTCTGAGCGCGCAGGGCCTCATCAAGGTTTGTTTTATTCTTTTGATTATTTTTTACAGACATATGGAATTGCTCCTTTTGGGTTCCTTTCTTTTATGCTGAACATCAAATTACTGACCGAACTGAAATTCAAAAAGGGCCATAGACAATGAGCTAAAGGCGGATGGCAATAATATGCCGGGGAGATTCCCGGATGTTTTATAATCGAGCTCATGGCTCATTTTGTCCATCAGATACTCCTTAGCCCCTTGCTTGTAGCCTCATTCATTGTTTGATTTTTCACACGTCTCTCATTATAAAAGGTTGGCGAATAAGCCTGATCCGATTATCAGGAGAGCACTCGTGAAGAATTCCTTTATAGATCAGTTTTCTGAAAATATCAAATTTGATTACACCCGTTTTGACCGGGCCATCATCTGCGAATATATTCTGAGATTATTTTCATCGGTGGCCCTCAGAAGGCGGAGGGTTTAATGGTGCCAAATTGAGATTTGTTGAAAGGATTGATGCCGAAAAATTCAGCGGTCTTTGTCGGAAGCCATTGCCTTTTTGTGTAAAGACACAAAGAGCCTAAAACAAAAAAGCCGGTAGTCATGGAAACACCATGAATACCGGCCGTTATAACATGTTGGTAGCGACGCAGGGAATTGAACCCCGGACCCTGCGGATATGAGCCGCATGCTCTGACCATCTGAGCTACGTCGCCATGAACCAAAAACCCGACAAAAATATCACATAGAAATGTTAATTGTCAATACGTATTTTCAATTGCTGGATGCTTTCACAAACCCCACCACCTTGACATTGAAGTTCTGGAGTTTTTCAGGGAGGTCGGAAAATACAACCATAAAGGGGACACTGGCACCTGGTTTTATATTCACATTGGAATTATGATTTCCATCTTTGACCTCAAGGAGCTTGCTGATTTCAGCAATATCTCCTGTTTTCAGCATTTCTTCTGTTATGATGTTTCCACAGAATGCATTTTTTGTTTTTGCCACCGGTGTTTCTTTTGTGGATAAGGCTCCCTGAACTTCGATATGGCTGAAAGAAAGAGTTGAAGGGTTGTCCACACGCCCTGTAATTACGAACAGAGTTCCACCAGCGGAATTGGAAACAAATCGGCCGTTCACACTGTTTTCATTGGGGATCGGTTTTATATCCGTGGCTGCAGGGGCGGTTTTTTTCAGATATTTTTCGACAAACGGTATTTTGACGTCAGGCAGGTAAGGAATTTTATATCCGGTCATGATGCTGGCAACATAGGCCCCGGCAGCCACAAGAAAGATTAAGAGAAACAGCAGAACAGGAAGGCTGACCAGAGGTTTTTTCTTTCTTATGGACTTTTTCTCCAGCAAGTCCATTAAGGCAACTGATTCCTCGATCAGCGGTTTTTCTTCTATTGTTTCTTCTTTATTTGTATCTTTTCTCACAGGTTCTTTATCATCGGAATTGTCTTCCGGTTCGTTCTTTTGTTCTAAAACCGCATCATAGTCTGAGAAATCATCTTCCGGTGTGATTTCTGCGAGTTCTTCTTCCGGTTCATCCCTTTCAAGGGTGGGCGTTTCCTCCTTGTCTTCGAATTCCAGCATCATTTCAAGGGGTGGGTCATCTTTTTTCGGGTCAGGCGCGTTGGAAAGACCATCGGTTGAGTCATCGTCCACATCAAACTCCAGTTCAAACTCATTATCTTTCTCTGTTTCGCCTTCTTCCATGCTCAGCCCAGGTTCTTCAGCCTCATATGCCATGGGTTCAAATTCGATTCCATCAAAGTCATTGTCCTTCTGTTCCAGATCCTGAGTTGTAAATTCAGAATCCTCCAGAATTAGATCCTGACTTTCAAAATCCAATTCAGAATCCTTTAGCGAGAAATCAGTGTCCTCCATGTTAAAATCAGATGTGTCTTCAAAGATCGGAGCTTCTTCGGGAATAAAGTCAGGATTTTCTCCATCGGCTTGTTCTGGTTCCCGGGGCAATGGATAGACTGTGAAAGTGTTTTTGCAGACACTGCAACGCACTTTTGAACCGGTTTCTTTGACAAGAGAATCGTCAAGGTTGAAACTTGTTGAGCATTCTCCACAGGTAATAATCATTGGGTTCCCCTTATTCTGAAGTTTCAGATTTCCTAAAGTTTCAGGTCATAGATGGCAGGAAGGTTTCTATATTTCTCATTATAGTCCAGTCCATACCCGACAATAAACCCTTTTTCAAGCGAAAAACATGAATAATCCACATCAATTTTTACATTACGTCGTTCATGTTTGTCAATCAATGCACAGATTTTAATGGACCGGGGATTTAATGAAGTGATGGACTCAATGATCTTGATCAGAGTTTGGCCGGTGTCCACGATATCTTCAACGAGAATAACATCCCGGTTTTTGAGGTTCAGATCCGGTTTTTTGGTAAATACAAGATTTCCGGTGGAGGACGTTCCCTGATAGGAAGAAGCACCGATCAGATCAATCTCATGATCAATGGTGATTCTGCGGGAAAGGTCGGCAAGAAAAATAAATGATCCTTTCAAGATACCGACAAGAATTAGATCTTTTGTTTTATAGTCAGCGGAAATCTGTCGTCCTATTTTTTGAATCTGCTCATGAATTTCCTGCTCAGATATCAAGGGAATGAATTCAGGCATTTTATAAGTTATAATCCTGTTTTTTGAAGTTGCTGGATAATCTCTTTTTGTTTGTCGGTTAATTCTTTTGGCATGGTTATATTAATCACAACAAAGAGATCCCCGCAACCATTTCCTTTCATTTCAGGAATTCCTCGGCCGGGTATCCGCATTTTTGCCTTATGGTTTGTTCCTGCAGGGACCTTAAGATTGAGGGTCGTCCCGTCCGGTGTGACAATTTCCAGGGTGTCCCCGAGCAGGGCAGTGCTGAGCGAAACCTGCTTTGAGACCAGCACATCATTGCCTTCAACGGCATAACCGTCTGAAGGGATAAAATGGGACCGGATGTACAGATTACCTGCCGGGCCGCCATTGGGGCTCATTTGACCTTTTCCGGCCAGCCGGATTTTTTTGCCCTCGGCCAGCCCTTTGGGAATATTGACCTCAATGGCTCTGGTACTGCCGTCCTGGCTGATGGTGATGGTCTTTTTTGTACCATTCATGATTTCATGGATCGTCAGGGGGATTTCATATTCAATATCTTTACCTTTTGCCGGGGGCCTTTGTCGTTGACCAAAACCGCCCTGTCCGGCACCCTGGAAAAACGGATTGCCGCCGGCACCTGAAAAACCATTGCGCTGACCGCCTCTTCCAAATGAGGCTCCCCCCATGGATCCGCCGAATCCGAATTCCTTTAGAATGTCACCCATATCAAAGTTTCGGAAAATATCTTCCTGTGAAAATCGCTGCTGAAATCCGGCAGACCCGTATGTGTCATACTGATTTTTTTTCTCAGGATCGCTTAAGACAGCATAAGCTTCACTGATTTTTTTGAATTTTTCTTCCATTGCCTTATCCCCCTCTGTTTTATCGGGGTGATATTTCATGGCGAGTTTTCGATAAGCTTTTTTTATTTCAGAAGCGTCGGCGTTTTTTTCAATACCTAAAATTTTGTAATAGTCATCATCAGCCATATCATGTTCCTTTTACTCATAAATCCAATCAATTTAATTATTTGTGCCTTTTATAGTAAGTTTGAATTGTTTCAAGTCAAGTTTCCGGTTCTATTTTGAAAGGCTGAAATACCAACCATCAGAACGGATATGGCTGCTGGCGTCATCCCATCAATTCTGGATGCCTGGCCAAGGGATGTGGGAAGAATCCGATAGAGTTTTTCCTTCAGCTCGTTTGAAAGGCCGGGGGCCTTAGAATAATCAAAATCATCCGGTATCCGGATTCTTTCAAGATCTTTATATTTTTTGATTTCATTATACTGGCGCTGGATATAGCCTTCATATTTAATCTCGATCTCAGCCTGCTCCTCAGCCCTTTCAAGCACAGGCTCCGAAGGTGGGAAGATATTCTTTAGGGAGGCATAATCCAGTTCAGCCCGTTTTAAAAGCTGCTCAAGCTTAACCCCATTGGTGATGGGGGTTGTTCCTCTGGCCAAGAGGAATGCATTCATGGCTTCAGTGGGCTTCACCACAAAGGTTTTGATCCGATGGACTTCCTTTTGCGTCTGCGTTTTTATTTCTTCGCAGAATTTCAAGGTGTCGTTATCAATGAGACCCAGTTCGTTTCCGATGCCGGATAATCTCAGGTCGGCATTGTCTTCCCTCAAGAGGAGCCTGTACTCCGCCCTTGAGGTAAACATTCTGTAAGGCTCGTTGGTTCCCCGTGTTACAAGATCATCCACCATGACGCCCATATAAGCTTCGGAACGATCCAGAAGCAGGGGAGGGCGTTTCTGCACTGTGCAGGCAGCGTTAATGCCTGCCCATAATCCTTGGGCACCGGCTTCTTCATAACCGGAGGTGCCATTGATCTGACCGGCCAGAAACAGCCCTTTTATTTTTTTGGTCTCAAGAGTCAGGCAAAGTTCCAGAGGATTGATATAATCATATTCAATGGCATAGGCCGGTCTCATGATTTTTGCTTCTTCCAGGCCTTTTACGGATCGGACGATCCTGTACTGGATTTCCAGCGGCAGACTGTTTCCAAGGCCTGATGCATAAATTTCTTTTGTATGGAGGCCCTCATATTCCAGGATGACATGGTGGCTTTCCCGTTCGGGAAACTTGACGATTTTGTCCTCAAAAGAAGGACAGTAGCGCGCGGACTGGCCCTTGATATGGCCGCCGTAAAGTGCTGAATATTGCAGGTTCTGCCGGACAATGTCATGGGTATATGGATTGGTGCGGCCCATGAAGCTTGGTACCAAGGGGTTGGTGATGGTTTTTGTTGAAAAGGAAAACGGTTTTGGGGTGCTGTCCGACGGGTGAGCGACAAATTGTGAAAAATCAATGGTATCCGCATGGAGCCGTGGCGGGGTTCCGGTTTTCATCCTGCCAACATTAAACCCGAGATCGGCAAGATTCTGGGCAAGGCCGATGGATGAAAATTCTCCGGCCCGTCCAGCCTGGATTTTTGTCGCCCCGATATGAACCGTTCCTTTCAGAAAGGTTCCTGTTGCAATGACAACAGCCTTTGCAGCATATTCAAACCCGGTCTGATCCGTTATTCCCGTTATGGTATGGTTTTCAATCCGGAGTTCATGAGCCATGGCCTGTTTTAAATCCAGGTTTTTTGTTTTTTCAATCACGGCCTTCATATTTCTTGAATATAGCCCCTTATCATTCTGGGTCCGGGTTGAGTGAACCGCGGGGCCTTTGCTTGTATTTAAGGTCTTGTATTGAATGGCGGAAGAATCGGTGATTTTAGCCATTTCACCTCCCAGGGCATCCATTTCTTTCACCAGTTGTCCTTTGGCCATTCCGCCGATGGAGGGACTGCAGGGCATGGAAGCAATCTTATCCATATCAATGGTCAAAAGAAGGGTCGCACATCCCATGCGTGCGGATGCAAGGGCTGCTTCGCATCCAGCATGACCGGCGCCGATCACAATGACATCATAGTCTTTAATATCTGAATCCATGGCGGCAAAGTATATCCCTGCCTGAAGATTTGGTCAACGGAATTGAACTCTGAGGCTCAAATATGGAAGTAAATGAGAAGCAACTGTTTTGCCGATTATCTTTTCGGCACCCTTGATTTGTTCTTTAACACAGGAAATAAATCGCACCCGGCAGATTGACTGTGTACCGGGTGCGGTTTATTTTAAGCTAATATCGTTTCCAGAAAGGTACCGTTGACATTTTATTGGCCTTAAAATCAGCCTCCGTCAGTTGGTAGACCGCTATTTTGGGATCAGCACAGTCGCCGTTTGCAGTGCAGGTGATAGTGCCGGTGAGGCCCTTCATCCCTTTTGTTTCGTGCAATGCCTTATTGAGTGTGTCTCTGTCTATTTCAAGGGCATCGCCTTTAACAACAGCAGCTTTTTCAAGAGCCTCGAATATCAGGAACATGGCATCATAAGCATGGGCATGGTAAGGCGCTTCCGGGGCAACGCCGTATTTTTGCTTATATTTTTCAAGGAAAGAGCTATAAGAAGCATCCATGGCAGTAAAATCAGGGCTGGAATGATACATGCCGATGGCTGCATTACCGGCAGCAGCAAGAAAAACAGGAGCAAAGGAACCATCCGAACCCATGATGGCAACTTTTTCCAGACCTGAAATCTCTTTGGACTGGCGGACACAAAAAGCGGTTTCCGCAGGAAACATCGGCATATAAATCATTTGTGGCGCAGCACTGGCAATTTTTGTCAGAACCGGTCTCATATCTGTATCACCAGGAGAAATCGCTTCGATAGATGTCATGGTCCCGCCAAGTTTTTTAAATGTATCCGCAAATACCTGGGCAAGCGATTGAGTCATGATACCTCCGTCATGGATGGCTGCCGCCTTTTTAAGTCCTAATTTTTTAAAGATAAATTCTGCTGCGACTGCACCCTGGACTTTATCATTATGACAAGTTCTCAGGTATCCGGCAAAGTCGGGCCCACTTTCAGGATCTGTCAGGAAAGGGGCTGTCGTGGATGGAGAGATGGAAGGTATCCTCATTTTCCAAAGAATGGGCATACCGGCTTTTGCAGCACTGGAGCAACTTGCGCCAATGGCCATAAGGACCGTCGGGTCTGATGCGATTCTGGATGCAGCAGTCTGACCGCCTTCCGGGGTGCATCCTTCATCCTGGCTGCTCAGTTTGATGGGGTGACCTTTAAAAGATCCGCCTTTGGCATCGATAGCCAGTTCAAGGCCCCGAATGATATCAACCCCAAGAACTAAAACAGGACCGCTTGTTGCAAGCCAGGTTGCCAGATGGATAGGCTCTCCTTTTTTTATTACGAGGACATTTCCTGCTGTAGCCGGGCCGGCAATCAGACCAAACAGGAAGCAAACGGCAATTAACACTCTGAATAAATGTTTCATAGGACACTCTCCCTTTAACCAATAAATAGTTTTATGTTAAAATATTCGGGTCAAATGCTGATATGAATGTTTTATCTGTGCTTTGACCCGGCTGGTATAACCTTTTTATTGCGTCCGGTTTTAAATTTTATTAGACCCTGTCCACTCATTATTGGTAAATTTGTTTATGATACCTCACCGGAGCCATGTGCAAGAATAAATTGTTTGATCCTTTTTTCTGTATTTTCGGACCGGCCGGACAGGACCATGGCTCTCCCTTCTTTAAATTTGGCTGCTATTTTTGCGGCATATGAATTCAGCAGGTCATCCAGTTCCTCTATCTTGCAAACCTGATTCACCAGACCGATCCGGAAAGCTTCGGCGGCATCTATGTCACGGCCCGTCAGCATGAGTTCCTTTGCCCTTGTAGCGCCGATGATCTGTGGCAAAAGCCGGGTGGAGGCATTGGAATAAAAAAGTCCCAGATCCAGTTCGGGTAACATAATTCGCGTATCCTCCGCTGCAATGCGTAAGTCGCAGGCAAGGGTGTGCTCAAACCCGCCGCCAACCACCCAGCCATGATATCCCGTTATAATGATGCCGGGATGACCCATCATGGCAACGGTCAGATCCTGCCAGGACCAGAGGTAATCAACGGCATCAGATGCCTTTTCCTTATTTGTCAGAAGATCGTAGCCGTATTTCAGATCAGCACCAAAAGTAAAATTTTTTCCTTTGGCTGAATAAATGACACACATGTCTTCATTCTTCCGGCTGAGTTCAAAAGCTTCGATCAGCAGGCTGAGGATTTCCTTGGTGATGGGATTGGATTTTTCCGGATGGTTCAGTGTAATACGACCGATGGGGCCATTTTTTTCATACAGCACTTTATCGCTCATAGCAGTCCCTCTTTTATTTTTTTTATGATTTCAGTTTGTAGCAGAGCCCGGTTGATTTTACCGATATGGGTGACAGGCAGGTCATCCTTAATGATAATGCGTTTGGGAACTTTGAATTTGGCCAGTTGGGTTTCACATAGGTTGATCAGATGGTCCGGATCAATGGCTGATCCGGATGCAGGGCTGACAATTAGCCACACAACTTCTCCGAGAATTTTGTCCGGTACCCCGATGGCCGCTGCAATGCCGACGGAAGAATCCTGGGTGACCACCTCTTCAATCTCTGCTGGCATCACCGTATAGCTGCCGACCCGGATGATATGTTTTGTCCGGCCTTTGATAAATAATTCGCCCTCTTTGGTCAAATAGCCAAGATCCCCTGTTCTGCAATACCCATCGTGCGTAAATCCCTGTCGATCCTCATCCGGCATTTTAAAATACTTTTTGATGGTGAAGTCACTTCTGACCAGGACCTCACCTTCCTCATATTCCGGCAGATCATGGTCTTCCCGGTCCACAATTCTGATGCTGTATCCCGAAAGAGGGTGTCCTACAAAGCCCTGTACAATTTTTTGAATATCGTCTCCGGGCTCTGTAAAGGTCACCTCGGCTCCGGCTTCGGTACTGCCGTACCCGATAATGAGATTCGGACATATCCGGGTCTGGATCTGCTCCAGCAATTCAGTCTCTGTCTTTTCCCCTGACAGAACGGCCAGCTTTAAAGAAGAAAGATTATAATCCTTTAATTGCGGTGTGATGAGCATAATCGCATACATGGTGGGAACGCCGCCGATCCATTCTATATTTTCTTTTTCAACGGTTTCGAAAATATGGACAGGGCTCCAGGTATCATTGACAAACATTTCCATGCCACCGGTAATCCCCATTCCCATCAACTCAACCGTTCCACCGACATGACTGGGCGTGAGCGAGACAATGGATTTGATTCTTTTGGGCCCATCCTCATATCCAAGGTGTCTGTTAATAATGGACACCTCTGCTGCGGCCATACCGGCAACATTGATTTTTGACAGCATGGCGGCCTTGGGAGTGCCTGTGGTTCCGCCGGTAAAAACAATCAGCAGATCATCGTTTTTGTTCTGATCCGTTTTTGCATGTGTAAGGTTTTCATCTTCAGTTGGGCCTGATACCAGCAGATCTTCAAATGATAAACCTGTCCCTCGTTCACCCACTGTCACGTATTGAACCTGGGGGGCAATGTCGAATTCATTCATAATGTCATGCAGGATAGTCTCAGTATCGGAGCTATCCTGATGCCTTAAACTGATCAACACGGCGGGGTGTAAATGGGATAGAAATTTTTTCAGGTCAGCCGATTTATATTTTACATCCAGAGCACAGATAACAGCACCGATTTTGTCGGCTGCGATCAGGGTAAAAAGATATTCCGGCGAGGCCGGGAGCATGGTTGCAATAATATCTCCTTTTTTTAACCCGATATGTAAAAAGGATTTGGCAAGGGTGTCTGTCTTTATATCAAATTCTTTCCATGTGAAATGCCTGTCCTTAAAATGGATTGCTGGCAAATCGGGATAGACAGATGCCCAATAGCTGACATATTGCCAAAGGTAGCTCATTTTTTTTTCGTTCATAAAAACTCCCAGCTTGTTCCAAAATCAAGCCAAACATGAAGGTTAAAAATTTATTCAAAAGAATAATAAATAACCATAACATAAAAATTATACCCAAGGTCAACATATTGACAAAAAGAATGTCTGTCAAGAAGAATTTTTGTATGGATTAAAATAAAATTTAAAATGATTTCAGAGGTATGAAATTCTTTATTTGATCATCAAGGATGCCGGGAATGTAAGAAACGATCATCAGGATTGAAAAAAAGAATCGACCATGGACAGGATAATTTTTTGGCATGCGGTCAGATCAACCGCGTGGCTGTCTGAAATATACTGTAGGCCCAGTCCGTCCAACATCCCCTGGAGTACAGCAGTGAGTGAGGCGGTGTCGATTTCTGATATTTTTCCCAGTTTACCGTCTCTGCTTAAAAGCTGGGCAAGACTTTCCCGGCATTCAAAAAAAGTCTGTGAACTGAATAAGGGATCTTTTGTGTTGAGATTCAGGTTCATCCCGAGTTCCATAAGAATGGAAAATTTATCCCTGTTCTCTTTGATAAATTCAAGATAGGCTTGGATATAAGCCTTGAGTTTGTCTGAAAGCGGCGTAATATTTTTTATGTGTTCCCTTGTATGGGATCTCAATTCCTCAAGGAGAACCTGACTGATCTGGACTGCCAGCTCGTCTTTATTATTAAAATAATAAAAAACCACGCCTTTGGTAAAGCCAGCTTCTTTGGCAATATTCGCGATTGTGGTCTTCTGATACCCTTCTCTGGAAATGATTGCAATGGCAGTGTCAATGATCTGTTTTCTTCGGTGAACCTCTGTGAAGGTCATCTCGGACTCAAGTTTCTTTTGGCTTTCCATTTTTTTTCAACTCCTGAATAATTTTTATACCAGTGGTGAATTATTATACCAATAGATATTTTATGTCAATATTGGCGATGTGATTGCAACAATTCTTAACGAGAAATATTTTTAAGCTGCCCTGTGTTTTAAAATAAATTCAGAAAAGGGGGCGCCATTTTCAAATCAATTTTTGTTTGACACAAATCTCAACATACCCGTATGCTTGAAACGATGCCTGGGGCAAATACCGATCTGTACAATCAGGGGAATTTATTTTTATTGGGGTGGTGGGCAGGAAGCATGGATAAGAAAAAACGATATTCGGATTATAATGCATACCTAAGGCGCCTGTTCGGCGAGCGGGTACAGAAAATCTCCATTGATGCCGGACTGTCCTGCCCCAACCGGGACGGGCGCCTTTCCCGGTCGGGGTGTATCTACTGCAATGAAAAGGGTTCGGGTTCGGGGCTGTCAGAAAAGGGATTGTCCATCACAAAACAGATCGAGGCCGGGAAAATCGGGAGTACGAAGAAATACAAGGCCAAAAAATTTCTGGCCTATTTTCAATCCTATTCCAATACCTACACCACGGTTGGTCATATAAAAGCAATGGTTGATGAAGCCCTTTCCTGTGAGGGCATGGTGGGCATGGCCATCGGCACCCGGCCCGATTGTATTGACTCAGAAAAATTGAACCTGATCGAAACCTATACAAAAAATAATCTTGTCTGGATCGAATACGGTCTTCAGTCGGTTCATGATGACACATTGAAGCGGATCAACCGGGGGCACACCTTTCAGGATTTTACCAGTGCTGTTCATCTGACTCTGAACCGAGGCATTCAGATCTGTACCCATGTGATCCTGGGACTTCCGGGTGAAAATAAACAGATGATGCTGGAGACGGCGGAAATATTAGCCGACAGCGGTATAAACGGGATAAAGATCCATCTGCTGTATGTCGTTAAAGGAACCGCTCTTGAAAAAATGTGGCTGCAGGGGGAGTATGCCCCCCTGGCGCAGGCAGAGTATGTGGATATTGTCTGTGATTTTCTTGAATTGCTTCCGGAGCATATCATTATCCAGCGGATCACGGGAGATCCCCATCCGGATGAATTAAGGGCTCCCCTATGGGCCGCCCAATACAGGGAAACCTTTAATATGATCCAGGATATGCTTGAAAAGCGGGATACGTTCCAGGGCAGAAAGTATAAAGGGGGGTAAAGTTAAGGGATCAATCAGACAGGGACCGCTGGAAATTTTTCGACATATGGCTTTCGATATCCCCCCCTCCGTTTTTTTTTAAAATCATGCATTCGGTTCCTTCAAGGCTGTTGACGAGCCTGAGACTTTCTTCCACATCCATGACCATCAAAGCTGTGGCAAGCCCGTCGGCAAAGGTGCAGTCTTTTGAGATGACGGATGCGCTGACGATCTGATTGTCCATCGGGAACCCGGTTTTCGGATTAATGATATGGGAATAGGATTTACCGTTCAGTTCAAAGAAATTCCTGTAATTGCCGCTGGTGGCAATGGCCTGGTTGCTTAACCGGACAATTTTATACAGATTCTGTTTTGACGCGTCTTTATCCGGTCTGCTGATACCTACGGCCCAGGGCTCTCCTTTCTTGTTTTTTCCTGCTCCATATAGCTCTCCCCCGATTTCGATCAGCACGTCATGAATGCCTGAGGAAAGAAAAAGAGCAGCAACGGCATCCACGCCATACCCTTTTGCAATGGAGCTTAAATCCAGGGTAACATCTGCATCTTTGGAGATCGTATGATTTTCTGAGAGCCGGATATGATGGAATCCGGTTTTGGATAACCCAAGGGTTATCTCTGAAGGATCTGGAATTTTATTTTCACTGTTTTTTGTTCCAAACCCCCAGAGATCCACAAGGGGCTTCACCGTCCCGTCCCATGCCCCTTGGGTCAGATGATAAAGGTTTTGGGATGTCAGGAGAACGGAGTAAAAATCAGAAGGGACTCTCATATCCGTGTTGATCTTTTCGCGATTAAACCGGGAAAGCCTGCTTTCAGGGTCAAACATTGAAAAGGTTTTGTTGATATCCTTGAGGCAGATATCCACCCGGGTCTGCCATGAATTTACATCTTCATTCTTATCCGACAAAAATTTAATGGTATAAAAGGTCCCCATGGTTTTGCCGGACAGGGTAAATTCAGTCTTTGAATTAAATGAAAACCCCTGTGAGTGAAAGATCAGGAAAAAAAATACCCCATAAATCAGCATCAGTTTTTTTATTTTCATATGATAAGAACATCCTTGGTATATATTTTTCCATTCAATATATGTATCTTTATATTATTGCAAGACCCTTTACATTCAGGAGAATATGGAAACAAGAAGTGTAAAATTAACAAAAATACCGGTAGAACTGTACAAAATTTTAAAATTTGAAAGCCTTGCAGCCAGCGGAGGGGAAGCAAAACATATGATTTCGGAAGGGCGTGTAAGGCTAAACGGGAGGGTTGAAACACAAAAACAAAAGAAAATTTATCCCGGCGACATCATTGAAATTGAGAGCTTTCGGCTTGAAATAGAAACCGATGTACTCACCTGAAAACAAATAACACTCACGGCTGTGGCAATATTGATGGAATTTTTCTTCCCGAACATGGGAATGTGGACGAACTCGTCACAGGCTTCCAGGACATGGGATGAAATTCCGTATTCTTCATTGCCGAACACAACTATGGTGTCCTCCTGCCAGGGATAATCACAAAAAGAACGGGAGTTCTTTATGGTTTCGATTCCAATGATCCTGTAGCCGGCCTTCTTTTTTCCATACAGACAGCCGGCAAGATCGGTTACAATTTCCTCTTTGACCCATTTTTCAGCTCCCATGGCGGTTTTTTTTATTCCGGGATGATCCTTTCCCAGGGTGTTGCCAAGAATGACGGAAGAAAACCCGGCAGCTTCGCTTATCCTGAAAATGGAGCCCACATTATAAAGGCTTCGTATCCCGTCAAGGGCGATATGGCAGTTGATATCCGTCAGGGTAGGAGATAATCCGACATCGCCTGTCCGAACAGTTTCAAGTAGATCATAATCCCGGAGGATACGGCCTTCAGCCGAGCGATGGAGATGAATCCGGTCGGAAATGCATTCGATCCATAATCTTATTGTGTCTGTATCAGGCGGGATAAAAGGCGCCATCCCGGCCCATTCTAGAACTTCATTGTATTGCCGGGAAAAAAGTTCAAAACCCCTTTGGCTCATCCGGTTGGTGATTAGTTTCTGATAGAATCCGGATAACCATGCAACCATCTGCCTGTTCCGGCTTTCAATGGAAAGGGATAAAAATTTTTTTTTTGTAAATGAAAAAGAATCCATGAGAATTTTATATCAATAATAAGCGGTTCATTAAATAATTTATTTTAATTAATTTTGACGGACTGCCGATAAGCATACCACCTGGAATATGTGATCATTCCCCATTTTTAAGGAGAAACAATATGAGCAGCATACAGAGCCAGCCTTTAACGGCAGTGCCATCATATCCGCAGAGCACCTTGTCTGACTCTCAATTTTCACACTATGTGAAAAAACAGTCTTTTAGCGCCTATGAGAGCCTTGATGCCGGATTGACCATCAAAACCAGGGAAGGCGATCTGGTTACCCTTTCATCCAACACCTATTCAAAACTGGACGCATTCCTGTATAACAGCAAAGGGATTTTGCAAACCGATGCCGGAAAGGTGGCTGTGACACAGACTCAAAGAGAAATCACCCTGGCCTCAGGGGAAAGCTTTACATTTTCAATTGCAGGGGATTTGAACGAGCAGGAGCTTAAGGATGTTGAAGCCATTGTAAAAGGGATTGATGGGGTCATTTCCGAAATGGCCCAGGGTAATATGAATGATGCCGTTGCAACTGCTCTTTCCATGGGGGGATATGATTCCATTGCCGCCTATGCTGCTGATATTACCTATGAGAAATCTTATGCAATGACATCGGAAATTGAAGCCGATCAACGAGGAGTCGCTCCTGAGACTGCTGTAACACCGGATGAATTTTTTGAAAAGATGGCTGAAATGATTAAGCAGCTTGATGAAAAGCTGGCGGATAAAGCTCAAAAACCCATTGAAAAGCTCTTTGGGCATCATCTGGGGAATATGAAGGGAAACAGCAGCGGGGAAGACGGGTCACTTTATAATGAAATTGAAAATGCAGGAAAAAAGATTGATAAGCTGATTGAAAAAATAACAGCGGGAATTTTTAAAGATCAATTGTCGGCGTTTCTCGGATAACTACAAATAATATAAAAGGGAAAAAGGCTGATATCCTTCATAGAATGGGGTATCAGCCTTTTTATATTTTAAATGAGATTTTTATTTTGCCGGCGGAGGGGTGAACACCCTTTGGGCCAGTTCATTGTCCATCATCAGCACGCCGTGGCCTTCACCGCCGATGAGTTTTAATTTGTTCACAATGGTTTCCATTGAAGATTCTTCTTCCACCTGTTCTTCAACAAACCAGTTGAGATGGATCCTGGCAGCATGATCATTCTCTTTGATGGCCAGATCCATGAGATTATGAATCAGGCTTGTAACCAGTTTTTCATGTTCATAGGCCATTTCAAATACTTCAAGGGAGTTTTTGAATTCTGTTTTCGGGACCTCAATGGCTTTTAAATACACCCTTCCTCCCCGGTCATTGACAAACTGGTACATTTTCATGGCATGCAGTCTTTCTTCCTGAACCTGAACCAGGAAAAAGTTTTCAAACCCTTTTAACCCGGCAGAGTTAAAATATGCAGCCATGGAAAGGTAAAGGTATTCGGAGAACAATTCTCGATTGATCTGTTGGTTGTAAGCATCCTGCAGTTTCTGTGAAATCATGGGACCTCCTTATGGGTAAATGATCTAATCATCATCATGATGATCGGATTTTTTATTTTTCTTATGTTTATACTTTTCTTTATAATTTCTCAGTTTATGGGGCACATCACCCCTGTCCGCAAGACGCCATCCTCTGTCAAGGCTTGCAGACACAAGCCACCTGCCATCTGAAGACATCCGGATATAGAGATTGTCACTATAGTAGGTGTCAGGATCCCTGACAACGATATAAACATCTATATCCGAATCATATTCAAGGTCATGTCCGTCATGGTGTTTGTAACGGTATCCATGGGCCGGAGCATGGGGCGGCGGGCCTTGTCTGTGATAAGATCTGTCCGGGTGGCGGTCATAACGGTCACGGTCATCCATCACCACACAACCTGAGAATATAAAAAGTCCAGAAAAGATAATCGCGGCAATTGTATTGATTTTCAATTTCCCCCCTTTTTCATGGTTTATAATTCAAGATACTAAGCATCCTGTTCTTTTTTGAAAAGGGCTTCAACAAGACAAATGGCATTATTTTTAAAGTTGGCGGCCATATTTTGTCCGAAAAAGGCGGCCTTCTTCCCAAAGACAATGCCGGGCCCCAGGGTATCCAGCCGTGGGGTATGAGTTACGGAAGCCTTCCTGACTTTTTCCCACCAGATAGCGGCTTTCATGCTTTCATCGGAAATAAAATGATTTTTAAATCCTGCCTGTTCAATGATTCCGGCAAGCGCTTTCCAGGACTCAAGAAAGGACAGGGATGCTTTGGATGCCCAGGGAACTGGATAGCCCATATCTCGGCCCGGGCCTTGGGTGATTTCATGGAGAACCAGTTTTCCGCCCGGTTTCAGCACCCGGTAAAATTCTTTTACGGCTTTTGCCTTATCCTCGATATTCATGAGAATATGCTGACACAAAACCGCATCAAAAGAGTGATCATCAAAGGGCAGGGCGGTCACGGAACCTTCCTGGAACAAGGCCCTTTCTTCAAGCCCGGTGCATTTTGTCAAAAACACGGCGCATTCGATAAACGCATCCGAGAGATCAAGACCCGTGACCCGGCAATGGAAGTCTTTGGCCAGGAGCCTGGAAGATCCGCCAATGCCGCAGCCTGCATCCAGGACTCGCTCATCCGGTGAAAAACCAGCTTTTTTGAAAAGCTCGATGCTGGATACTGCCCCACCCGTATGAAGCTGATCCACAGGGGCAAGATCTTTTAATTCAAGCCGGTCCATGTCTTTGCTGGTCTTCTCCAATGCATTTTTTATCTTTTGCAGCAGATTGTCTGAATGATAATGCGCTTTTATTTTCAATTCTTTTGCAAGCATAGGCCTTTTACCTTTCGGCAAGATTGTTTTTAAAGATGGATACTGCCTTTTCGATTTCATCTTCAGTCACCACCAGCGGCGGCATCAGCCGGATGGACATTTCTTTGGGAGAATTGATCAGAAACCTTTCTTTCAGGCATTTGGCGACAACATCAGCTCCTTTTGTTTTCATGAGATCAAATGCGATCAACAGCCCCTTTCCCCTGATATTTTCAATCTCATATCGTTCTGAGAGTCTGGTCAGCCTTTTCATCATCAGATCACCCATTTTTCGGGTGTGTGTAACCAGATTTTTGTTCAAAATCTCATTGAGAACTGCCAGCCCCACAGCCATGGCCAGGGGCTGTGCCGTATAAGTGCCGCCCTGATCACCGGGATCAAAAATATTCAATCTTTCTTTTGCAAGCAGCGCCGAAAGCGGAAATCCGCCTCCGATGCCTTTGCCAAGGGTCATGATATCCGGCTCAATGCCGTAATGGTCATAACAGAAGAGCTTTCCGGTTCGTCCCATGCCGGTCTGGATTTCATCGAAAATAAGAAGGATATCTTCTTTGTCGCATAGTTCCCGCAATGCCGTCACATAGTCCGGATCAGCCACATTGACTCCGCCTTCGCCCTGGATGGGTTCGATCATAATGGCGCAGGTGTTTTTTGTGACGGTTTTCCGAACCGATTCAATATCATTGAAGATGGTTTTGATAAACCCTTTGGTTTTGGGTTCAAACAGCTTTTCCCATTCTTCTTTGCCTGATGCGGCCATGGTGGTCAGCGTTCTTCCATGAAACCCGCGAAGGGTTGTGATAATGTCGGATGCCCCGTTCTTGAATTGACTGCCGTATTTTCTGGCCAGTTTGATGGCCCCCTCATTGGCTTCCGCACCGGTTGAAGTAAAGAACACCCGGTCAAAACAGCAGTGACGGGTCAGCAGATCTGCATATTCCAGCATGGGCACATTGTAGAAAGAAGGACTTGCATTGATGAGGGTCCGAGACTGCTCAGAAAGAATATCGGAAATGGTTTTGGGCGAATGACCCAGGCAGTTCACGGCCCATCCGCCGATGAAATCCAGATATTCGTTGCCTTCCGTATCCGTGAGTGTGAGGCCCTGCCCGCTTTGCATAATGATGTCGGGCCGGTTGGTGACCTTGAGCAGTTTGGTTTCTGCTGTTTTTAATAATTCTTTTGTTTTCATTGATCTTCCTTTTAAATATAATTTATTCCTTTCCACGATATTTCTTAAGTGACATCCAGCCGAAAACCGGCCCAAGAACCAGGGGAAGAAAAGCTGTTCTGATTCCCAGGGTCTTGATCCAGACATCCAGAAGCTCGATGGTGACAATGGTGATCAGAAAGCCGATGCAGTTGACAATGGTCAGTGCCGATCCCACATAGTCCCTGGGTGCAAAAAGGGTATTCAGGGTTGAGAACTGGGGAGAATCTGCGACCACGGCCGCCCCCCAGATAAAAACAAGGATCAAGGCCGCCCAGACCGGCAGGTAAAACAGCAGCGGAGAGATGAGGCAGAGGACACCGGAGACGAACAGGGAGGTCATTGCGACCCTGCGGCTGCCGGTTCTCAAGGCAATGAGGCCGCCTGCCGCGCATCCTATGAACCCAGCCACAAAAAAGCCAAAGGACAGCGCGGCAGCATGGCTGTCAACCAGGGCTGCAATCAGGGACGGGACATAGGCAAAGACGGCATAGAGTTCCCACATATGGCCGAAATAACCAAAGGCGGAAGCCCTGAACCCGGGATGACGGAAAACGTCCCGGATTACCGTAAGGTCCAGGTGGCTGGCCTTGGGCAGGTAGGGGCCGTCTTTGACCAGGAAAAGCTGGATCATCCCCCCGGCTGCACACAGAACCGAAGTGACCGCCAGGATGGTTCGGCCGATTCCCTGCCAGTCCAGCACCCGGATGAGATAAGGAAACCCGGCGGCCAGCACCAGGGCCCCCACGAGCCAGCCCAGAGCCTTGGAAACCGTTTCAGGATACCAGGAGGCGGCAATTTTCATCCCCACCGGATAAATCCCGGCAAGGCTGATGCCGCAGATGACCCGGGTGATCAGCAGCATTGGAAAATGGTTTGAAAGAAAAATCCCGGAAAAATTGAATAAGGCCCCGATGAGAGAACAGATGAAAAAGACCTTTGCCGGTGAAAACCGGTCGGAAAGATTCAAAGCGGCAAATACCAGGGTGCCGCAGATAAATCCGAACTGGATCGCGGATAAGAGGATGCCCTGTCCCTGGTAGGCCACATTGGCGGCAAACCAGATGGACCCGGAAAGAAATTGCGAAACAATGATAAAAAAAAGCCGCATTCAGGATTGTTCCCCTGTGTGTAAAAGGAAAAACCTTAAATGATTGCCTAAAGGCTGTCAACCGCTTTTCAGTCCTTGCAAAAGGTTTGAAAAAGAATTGGATAAGCCCCATCTCCTTGCCCAACATGAAAATCACCGGTTTTATCCGATGTATTTTTGTTATTGGGATATAAACCTTTTTGTAAATTCATTTCTGGGTGGTTTAACTCTTCTTGCATAACAAATTCATTATCAATTTGATCAGAATGTCTTTTTGTTTCGGGTCTGATTCAGCAACCAGGAGTGTCAGTGCTGCCAGGCCCGTATCATTGATGACCGGTATTCCGTTCTCAGACAACAGGCAACCATTTCGGTGTAAAAAATCCACGAATAAAAATGCGCCGCTTCGTTTATTTCCGTCCGTGAAAGGATGGTTTTTTACCACAAAATAGAGCAAGTGCGCGGCTTTGCTCTCAATCGTGGGATAGGCCGGTTCTCCAAAGACAGTTTGATCAAGGTTGCCGAATATGGCTGCAAGATTATCGGCACGGGATGGATGGGCAAACAGGTCAGAGGCCTCTCCTTT
>JAIFMF010000084.1 GCA_020048635.1 Desulfobacula sp.
TCAATAAAGGAAATCCTCTATGTTCACCATCGGCAGTAAAATTGATGAAGTCAGAATAGACGGTAGTCTTTCAAAATTCAGGCAAGATCTTGAACATTTCCAAAAAATAGGCCTGTCCGCAGTGGAGCTGCCGGTCCACGGGCTGGATGTGATCCTGAACGGAAAGCTGATTCAAAAGCGGCTGGATAAAATTTTAAATATTTTAAACAACTTTGACTTTCTTTATTCCATTCATTCTCCCAACCCCCTTAACCTGATGGATAAGAAAGAAACCGATCTCCATGCCGACGTGCTTCTGTCTTCCCTAGAAGTTGCGCGTCAGGTCAGTGCCAAAATTGTGGTCTACCATGCCGGGCGCTTTATTCCTGAAGAAGAATTTTTTTCTTTCCCGGCCCGGGGTCTTTCTCAAAAGGAAA
Organism: Desulfobacula sp.; assembly: GCA_020048635.1. Classification (GTDB taxonomy): domain Bacteria; phylum Desulfobacterota; class Desulfobacteria; order Desulfobacterales; family Desulfobacteraceae; genus Desulfobacula. Next base: position 417 of record JAIFMF010000084.1, read on the forward strand.
AGGAAGGCCTTTTGGAAAGGGAAGCCCTCTTGCTGCAATCTATTTCAGAACAATACCCGGATGTGACCATTGCCATTGAAAATGCAAGACCCTACCTGGGTGACAGCCCATACACTTACGGAGAGTTCCCTGACGAGTTGAAACACCAGGTCATGTGTATCAATCGCCCCAATGTCAAAATCAACCTGGATATGGGGCATCTTTATATGACCTCCCTATTTCACGGGTATGATCTTGAAGAAGCGGTTCTGAACCTCCGGACCCTGGTGGCGCATACCCATATTCATGACAATTTCGGGGGTGCGGTGCATCACTGGGAAAAGCAGCAGACCCATCAGCTCCCCTTTGGAAAAGGGGATTCCCACATGCCGGTGGGGTGGGGCAGCGTTCCGGTCGGACCCATCCTGGATATCCTTTTTCCGGACTATACAGGGCTTCTCATGATGGAACTTCGCAGCCGGTATTTTGATGATCTTGAAGAATCAAAACAGAATCTTGAATCGCTTATCCCTGGTAGTAAATATCCTGACTCAGATGGGCCAGACCAGCAATATCATCAATGCCGTGAGGGCATTTAAGCCTCTGTTAAGACAGTTTTAATTCTGACAACCATTTGGAGGCAGTCCTGAGTTCAGCTCCATTTGGGTATGTTTTTTCTCTGTCCAGTATTTTTGAAATTTGAATCATTTTAATGTTGGGAAAGAATTTTCCAAATGTTTCAAAATTCGGGCTGAGACTGCTGTCCTTCCATTTCACCTCCACCAGCAGCGAAGGGGTGTTGTTTGCGGTTATGCAAAAATCAATCTCTCTGCCGTCCTTATCCTTCAGATAATACAGTTTGCCCTCTTCTCCAAGACAGTCTTCCCGGAAATGTAATTCCTTTTGAATTGCGCATGCCACAGCGTTTTCCAGTTTAACCCCCGGGTCACCCAGAACCTGGCCAGTATCGTAGAAATAAAATTTTGGCGCTTTCTGTATGGCCCTGGCAATGTTTTTGTGGAAAGGCGGCACGCTGAAGAGCACATACATGTTTTCCAGTATGGTTAACCATCTTTTTACAGTTTTATCCGAGCATTGCAGATCCTGTGCAAGGGAACTGTATGAAATGGGACTTCCGACCCGGTGTTTCAATAATTGGATCAGTGTTTCAATCTGAGTGATCTGCCGGGCATTTTCAAGGTCAATGAGGTCTTGTTTTAAAATGATATCCAGATGGGATTTTTTCCAACGGTTATAAAACCGGGTTGTTCCATTCAAGAAGGGTTCGGGAAACCCGCCAACAATCAAAAGTTTATCCAGCTCAGCCTCAAGATCATCCGGTTTTAAAAAGGTGTGGATTTCTTTAAGGTCCAGCGGATGCAGTCTGAATTGAAAAAATCTGCCTGCCAAAGAATCGCCGACTTTTTTATAAGTATCCAACCTGGCACTGCCGGTGATCAGTATGGATGGAGGAATCCCTTCTGTATCGTAAATCCCCTTTAGCCAGGATTTCCAATTTTTTAATTTGTGCAGCTCATCAAAAATAATCAGCGGTTTTGACCGGTCCCAGGATTTCTCTGTTAAGCCTAACCTGTCATCGGCACTATCATAGTTGAAATAATCAAAATCGGTTTTCAATATTTTCGATAGCGTTGTCTTTCCTGTTTGGCGCGGCCCTGTCAGCAGGATAATTTTTTTGTCTAAATCTTCTTGAATGTATTTTGTGAGGTATCGTTCCATGGAGACTATTCTGACATGGATTCCGGAATAGTCAAGACTTTTTCGGAATTATGTCCGATAAAAGGGTGTCCATAACAAAGGGCTTACCCTGCCCGCTGCAATTCCTGTTTGACGACCCTTCCCAGATTGACAAAATTATAGGGTTTTCGCAGATAGGCGCCCGCACCCAGCATCTGGGCTTTTTTGACCCTTTCGGATTCGGAAAATCCGCTGACGATCACGGCCGGTTGCCTGGGGTTGATTTCAAGGGCTTTCATATAGGTTTCAAGACCGTCCATGCCCGGTTCCATGATCATGTCCAGGACTAGAAGATCGGCTGTCCTGCATTTCATATGTTCGATGGCCTGTTCCCCGCTTTTTGAGGTGTGCACCCGGTAATTGAGTTTTCTCAGATAATTGGAGGCAATCTCAAGCTGATCCGGAACATCATCGACAATCAGGATGGACTGTCCCTGGCCCATGAGATCCTCTTCCGGGGCAGTATTCACGGCCTGTTCGATTCCCTGCCGGCAGGCCGGAAAATAGATGTTGATGATGGTTCCTTTGCCGGGTTTGCTTGAAATCACGATATAACCGTTGTGATCCCGGACCGTTCCCCAGACCACGGACATGCCGAGCCCGGTACCGCTTTTGCCCATTTTTTTCTTTGTATAAAACGGCTCAAATATCTTTTCGATATCTTCTTTTGCTATGCCCATGCCATTGTCCGAAATAGAGAGGACTGCATAATCTCCTTCATTGATCGTATCGTAGCCATCCAGGGGCTTATCAATATATTGTCTGTGGGTTGTGATGACAACCTCACCTGAACCTGGAATCGCTTCCACGGCGTTATTGGTCAGATTCATGAGCGTCTGCATCAGGTGGACCGGAGAGCCTTCAATGAACAAATCCCGGCTATCAGCCTGTTTCCTGATGTTGACCCGGGGGTGCTCTGTTTTCAGCGTCAAAGATTCCGGTGTCTGGAGATATTCATTGATAATCATATTCAGATCCAGCCGCTCTTTTTGGGTGACCCCCCGCCGTGCCAGGGTCAAAAGATCCTGGACAATGGCGGCTGCCCTTTCTCCCGACGCCTGTATGATTTTCAGCGGGCGCATGAGTTTGCTGTCTTTGGGCAGGTCCATCATGATGAGATAGGGATAGTTGATAACACTTGCGAGGATGTTGTTCAGATCATGGGCAACACCGCCGGCAAGCCTTCCGATGGCTTCCATCTTCTGGGCCTGGGCCAGTTGCTTTTCCAGGCGGAGTCTTTCATCGGCATTTTCAAGCCGCTGGGTAATATCCTGGTAAAAGCAGAGAATGCCGACCACGTTTCCGGCATTATCGTGGAGAGGCAGTTTATTGGTGTCCAGATAATATTTTTCGCCTCTGGCATTGGTCTGTACCTGCCGGATATGCAGTTCCGGCAGATTGCTGTCCATCACCCGCTGGTCCTGGCTTCTGAAAAGCGCTGCTTCCTTCCGGCTCCAGGAGAGGTCGAAATCACTCAGCCCTTTGATGTCTTCAGGTCTCAGCGCTCCTGCATCTTCTGCAAATTTCTTGTTGCAGCCCAGATAATTGCTGTTTCTATCTTTCCAGAAAACCGCATGGGGAATGGCGTCGATGACGAGCTGGCGCATTTTTTTGGATTCCTGGAGTTTTTGAATGGCCTGCTGTTTTTCCCTATCTTCCGTTTCCAGCCGGTCCGTGTATTTTTTCTGGATCAGGGCATGGTTTTTCTGGGACCGGACAAGGGTGATCAGGATTGTCCGGACAGCCACAATTCCGCGGAGGCGGTTGTTTTCCGTCACAATGAGATGATCATAGAGTTTTGAATTCTCCCGGTCCATGGCTTTTTGGGCGGCTTCTTCAATGGTCAGGCCGGCATCGATAATCAAAGGGTCTGTGTCCATGATCTGTTTCACCGGTTTATGATAAAACAGGGAAAACCCGTACTGATGGCTGAGCCTGTCGTTTAAATGAATATTCATGACAAGGCCTTTGATGGTCTCATCCTCTGCCACGACCACGGCCCCGATGGATTTATCAAGATCGAACAGCTCCTTGATACTACTGATGGGCTCCTCGGGCGTAACCGTATATGCTTTTTCACAGATAGATCCGATATGGATCAATATGTCTTCGTCTTTCATTTGTATTTTCCTATAAGATGATCAGATTTTGCTTTCATTGACATGGAATGAAATTTCAGCGCCCGTGACCACGCTTCTGCCGGTATGAAAAAATGAAGCTGCCCAGACGAGTTCGATCAGAAAGATCATCCAGGGGTTCCACAAGGCATTAAGTCCCGTCTGAAGATTCGGCAGGCCGTCCTGCGCTGGAAATAAAAGGGAGACTGCAACGGCATAGACAATGGCCAGAAGGGCCATGATCTGGTAGGGCGTGATCTTTAAATTTCCCCTGAAGTCGGCCCGGAAAAATTCAGATACAAAACGCCAGACCTGGGTTACGATGAGGGATTCCAGGAGAGCCGCAGCATAATACCCGTTCAGGAACAGCCATGTGCCGAGAAGGGCTGTGACGGAATAAAGCCCGGCCGTCATGATCTGGACCGGAATCACTTTTTCACCTTCCAGGCCTGATGCATATACAATTTTTTTGGTTTTGCCGGAAAAAACCATATAAAAACCGGAAAAAAGCCGCCGGACAAAAGGGCTGCACTGGTGGACGGGTTTACCGTAGCAGCACCCGAAACTGATGCAGGCCAGCCGTCCAAGCCCTTCTCCAAAAGCATAGGATATGCAGCCGGCGGCAAGGAAGATGGTGATGTTGATATCGGCATCATGGAACCGGCCAAAGGCCAGGTTCACGGCATGCACCAGCCAGGGGCTGATCAGGATGCCGATGAAAACTGCACCGCCCACGGTAAGGGTTCCGGTTTTTTTCTCTACAATCTTTGCCACGATTTTTGATGCGGGCATGCACAGGGCAAGAATCATCAGGATCAAGAGGCAGAGCAGGGGCAGGGGAATTTTTGCCGAAGCGCCCAGGATAAAAAAGATCACCACGGCAAAGGTATAGGCATTGGCGCATAAAAGACCGTAATACGTCAGGTTCAGCCCTGCCCATTTCCCGTGAAGGGATTTTTCCTTTGGCAGAACCGCCATGATCTGCCATTTTTCTTTGGGCAGGGTTTTGAACCCCCAGACGATGAGGGTAAGAATTAAAATCGACAGGGTAAAAATAAACATGAAGTGATCCATTATATAGCCCTCCCTATGGTTTCTCGGACATTGAGTTCGGTTTCCGCCAGGGGTCTTCCAAATCCCATGGAGAAACGGCTTTGGACATCCTTCCGGTTCAAATTCTCCAGCAGATCGCTTGAGAACCGGAGTCTGTTTTTCTGAAAGATGAGAACGGTTGTCGAACTGCCGGGTCTGAAAAGGCTTTTGGGCTGGCCTTTTTCCATAAAAAGTCCTTTTGTGACCGGCACTGCGGGATCATACTGCTCCGTGCTGTAGCACTGGACAATCCTGCCGATCATCAGGGCCACGATTTCCACCATGGCCACAAGGCCCACGCCGGTTCCGTTTTCCACATCCGTGTCGATAACGGTCAGAACCCGCCTGTTTTTTGAAAACGGGGTGATGGACTCGACCACGGCTCCCGGGTTGCAGGAATGGTATCGGCCGTTTATTTCGTAGATATCCACTACTTTTCCTGAAACCGGGGCATGATTGTAATGATATTTTTCAGGCGTCAGCCGGAACACGGCATAATCGCCTTCCTTAAAAGCGGCTGACCATTCGGGTTTGTCAGATCCGATCAATTCCCGGTAATTGAAGAATTTCCCCTTGATAAACAGGTCTTCGGTCTCGCAGAAAGATCCGATCAACACCCGTGCATCGGCCGGCGACACCACACAGGCGGCATCCTCATCCATGGGCCTGACATCCCAATACCGGATTTTTCGTTCAAACAATTTGCGATAGGTAGTGAGATCCTGGGCCTGCCCGAAAATTTCATCCGGGGAGATGCCCAGGCGGTTTAACATTTTCAAGGGGTTTGAAATTTTTGACCGCACCGGGCAGTCATAATTCAGATATCCGAAAAAAGCCGATGACCGGGCCGACAAGAGAAGACTGAACAAAAAGGGGGCGTTTTCCCGGACGACGGAATAAATGGTCCGGACCATTCGGTCTCCGATAAGGGTCTCCGTCCTGACGGCTGCGGTTTTCCTTTCAATATACTGGTGCCTCTGGGGATGAAGCATGGATAAATTCTCCCTTAATCGCATGGCCTTGCCTCTTTGCCGGTATAAAGAATGATCAGGAAAATCAGTTTTCTGATGTCCTCCAGGGGCAGGGTGTCATCAAGAAACGACTGTTTTACCGAGGCCACGAAAAGATCAAGATCCTGATTTCCAAGTATGCTGCGGACAGCCGCGTTAACCGCGGGCGCCCCGGAGCCGTCCTGAAACCCCAGGGTCTCCAGTTCTTTTGCCAATACCGTGAATCCGTCGGCCATCTGTTTTTTCCTTAATCCATTGATAAAATAGGCTTCTGCTTTTTCATTAAACTGTTCTCCCGTAAATTTCATGGGGTTCTGGTGCCTGCCGGTGTTGAGGATTCCGTTCACCAGTTTTGTGCAGGTGGAAGAGGAAGAAAAAAGTCTGTCTTCAAGATCGGACAGGATATGGTCAAGGTTCATGGACCGGATCAGGTCCCGGCCATCGGTTTTTATGGTTTCAATCAGGGCCTTTTTGTAATCTTTGACCCGCACGCGCGTATATCCCGGATACCGTCTGCTCATTCTTGTTTTTGAGATTTTTGAAACAATATTCAAAAGAAAAACATTGCGGGTTCGGGTTTTGATATAAAAGGTCGGGATATTGACGGCGCTGCAGAAAAAAACCTGTACGGGTTGACCTTTCCGGACAGGATATACTGAAACGAGAGCGCCGTCAGGAGGTTCTGGAAATCCACTGCGGCCCCCATATCAGAGAGAATATCGTCAAAGATGCTGTAATAGCGGTGTTCAAATCCGCAAAAACCCATTTTTGAAAATTCCCTGAGCCTGACAAGCTGATAGAGCGGCATCTGTTCGTCAAATACGCCCATCTGGGCCAGATCTTTTTTCAATTGGTCGCCATTACCCGGTGTCCCGTTGAGAGACGGACTCTGATCCGTGCTCATGACGGAAACAAAATAATCGATGAGCCTTGCATCCGGGATAAAATCCCCTCGAAGGAGAAAAACCCTGCTGATGAGACGGTCCAGCCAGGCAGGGCCAAAGGGTGTGATGGAATTTCCCAGGATACGGATATCGGCCTTTCGCTTCCATCTTCGCCAGATCATGCGCAGATGGGTATAATCGATTTCATGGGGCAGAAACCCCAACGCTTTTTCAGGATGAAAATCTTCAAAATCCAATCGCAACGGGGATGCGCTGTAGGTGCCGGGAAACAGGCATAAAAAATGCTCTACAATTTTGATGGACAGATCTCCCAGGTATTTTTCATGAAAAGCGGTAAACCCTGACCCCGGGTCGGACAGAAGCCTGCTAAGCTTTCTGCTCCCCATGCTGACATGGGTCCCGTTATTGGCCAGGCTGATATTGGAATTATTGGGCAGGACCACAAGATTGGAGGTAATGATTCCGGCCTCCTTCAGCTTTGAGATGCCGTTGATGTGGCTGCGGCTCAGGACCTTGTGGCAGAGCTTCATATACTGGTGTTTTTCCTGTCCTTTTGTCCAGCCGGACAGGCAGGGACTCATAAACAGATCCCGGTAAAAGGAATCTGAAATACAATCATTGAGTTCTTTCTGCTTCAAGGGTGGAGATGAGGAAAAAAAGACCCGGACCTCTTGTCCGTGATCCCTGAGATGAAATTTTTCCCGGGCATACTGTACCAGGGCCTGGGTAAACACAAACCGGATCAGGGTTTCTCCTGCGACCCCGGAGCCAAGGCTTTTTGAAGCATTGGCGCTGACCGGGTAAAAGGAAAAAATTTCAGGCGATGTATTGTCATTGAGAAAATGGGCCATCATCTTTTCCCCGGTGATCCGGATAAAGGAATGAGCGCCGCTGTCCGATCCCACGGCATCGGCCAGGGCCAGTTTTAAAAGATAACTCACCGGGATGCGGATGAATTCCTCTCCTTCTTTCATCAGCATAAAACTGTCCGCATCGGTCCTCGGGCCGGACCCGGGATCGGTTTTGTCCGATTTTAAATCTGAATTGAACACCAGGTTGGCAAACGGATTGAGGGTTTTTCTCGGGAATCTTACCCAACTGTTTTCCCAGACATTATCCCGGCTCTGGTTCAGGTATTTTTCAAGGGCGGCGATTTTTTTTCCGGAGATATCGCCGGAGGCAGCCCTCCGGATCATATTTTTATAATAATTGGAGTCTTCAATGGTCAGGGCAAGGTCCAGATCTTTTTTCTTTCCCAGGACTGATGCCTGGAATTCATTTTCAACGCCTGCCGTCGTATCCCCGGATGAAAAGGGCAGAGACCGGAGAAATTCATCCGGCGAACTGTTTTTGATCTCCATGATATCGAGAAGGTACGGCAGGTCCATGCCGGGGGTCATTACCGGTCCGTCTCCGGTTGCTTTCGAACGGGGCATCATCTTTTAATTCACCTCCCTGTTTTTTATTTTTAACTTCATCAGGGTCAGTTTATTAGATGATTATTTGGAAATGATGATCACACTGCTAAGAATCTGTTTGGCCTCATTTGATTTTAAACCGGATTACGATGTCATGAAGTACCTGGTACAGATGGGTCAGATTTTGGATCTGGGTTTCAATGCGCCGGGTGTCTGCAACGGTTGCCGCACAGGCTTCGCTCACATCTGCGACGTTTTTGCGGGTGTGAAGGGTCTGGCCTAATGCATCCTTTGCATCTTTGGCAATATTCCGGGCAGTGTGGGACATGTCGTTGAGTTTTTTTGATACGTCTTTTTCAAGCTTGATCGCATTTTTCAGTGAGGTGGATACGGTTTCGGCAAAGAGTGAGGTTCCTGAAATGGTTTTGGATATTTCATTGAGTGTTGCGGTCTGCTCTTCAACCGAGGCGGCAATGGAAGTCATGATCTCATGGTTTTCCTGAATGACGTCCACGATATCATGAATACTTTGGGTGACCACATCCGTGCCGGTCTGCATCACCTGAATTTTTTCTTTGATGATGGCGACGGCATCACTGGTCCGTTTTGACAGTTCCTTGACTTCATTGGCCACCACGGCAAATCCCCTGCCGTATTCACCTGCACCGGCCGCTTCAATGGCGGCATTCAACGCCAGGAGATGGGTCTGACCGGCAATCCCCCGGATCAAATCCAGGACTTCATGGATTTCTTTGGCGGACCGGCCCAGATTTCGGATCATGGCGGTGCCGTCACCGGCCTTTTGAGTGGAGGAAAGCGTAACAGATGTTCCCCGGTCCGTAAACCGGGCCACTTCTTTTAGCGAGGCATTCAATTCCTCTATGGATGAGGCAATGGCAGAGACCGCAGAGGATACATCGCCGGTGGACCGTCCGATCCCTTCTATTTCAGATGATACATATAAAGAGGATTGGGCTATATCGGTGACCATCTCATGGGCTTTTTGCGCCGACACTGCCATGGCTTCGATCTTTTTAACCGTATATTCCGTGGAAAAAGCCGCATCCTCTGATTTCGCACTCATCATGGATGCATTTTTTCCAAGGGCTTCCGATGCCGGGGAAAACTCCCGGATCGAAAGATTCAGATTTTCCATCTGGTGCCGGACTTCAGAAATAATGGACAGCAGTTTTTTTATAAATACGTTAAACCACTGGGCCAGCTCTCCTATCTCATCTTTTGAACGGACGGGAAGGGTGCCGGTCAGATCCCCCTGGCCTCCGGCAATTTCTTTCAGGCTGTTGACAACCGTTTTTACAGGTTTGGTAATGATGGACCGGGTGAGAAAAAAAATGATCAGAATATTCATTAAGATGGTCACCCCGCTGATCAGGACGACAATGGTTTCTCTTTTAACCCGGGCGCCCGCCAGGTCTGTTTCCGTGATATCGATCAATTCAAGCCTGTCCAGAATCCGGGTTCTGCTGTTCTCTGCCCGGAGAAGGTCTTCTGAAATAGTCGCTTTCATGTTTTGAAGCGTATGTTGAATATCTTCAACCGTTTTTTCTTCCGACAGGAGGCTGTCCAGGCCGGTCTGAATCAGGGCCAGGTCTGATGAGGGGGAATCGCTTTTGATGGTCATCTCATAAAGGGTATCGGTAAAATTTCCGTTTATATCCATTAGCCCGCGGGTAATGGTGATCCCGTCCCGGGTGGCCTTCAGGATATATTTGCCCTTGGCCAGGTCTCTTCTTTCGGTCCGCGTAAAAAGGGATTGAAAATTGTCATGACCTTCTATGGTTTTTTCCTCCCGGACGGGCTGTGTCTTTTTCAGCCAGAGTTCGGCTCTTTTTCCTGTATCGCTCTCCAGAAGCAGGGGCAGGTTCAGCAGCCGTTCCTGCAGGGTTGTGACCGATGCCCGAAGATCCATGTTCAGGCTTTTTTGAATCTGTAAAAGATCCTCTGATTTTTCAGTCATCTTCAGATCCCAGTACCGGATCGAATAAAGCAACAGCAGAATGCAGAGATTGGATGCCAGGGTTACCCCCAGAACCAGTTTAGTCCCGATTTTCATTATTTCTATTCTCCTCCTGAAATATCCGGCACACTATGAGGTTTCTCCGGCCGTTGCGTCAAGAGCAGGGCCAAGGATTTACTGTTTTTAAATGATTTCCTAACCGAATTCTAACCCGATTTGGCTATCTTTCCAATGTTTTTCCGAAAATGATTAATTTTTTCCACAAAAAGGTGATCAATATGAATTCAACTGCTGGTGTTTCTCAGGACCGCAAGGCCGGACGCGGGTTTTCCGTAGGGCTGAAGATGATGATCGGCGCAGGCCTTTTTTCCAATCTGTGTATCGGCCTTTTATTGTATGTGAATATCACGGCTTTTTTTCAGATCGCCGCCAGAACCAATGCGTTGCTTGAAATGAATGCGTCCATGAACAAAAATTTAAGATCCGGGATTTTTGATCTCCAGAAAAAATATCTTGAAATTCCGAAATTACTTGAAACAGATGCTGCCCAATCGATTTTAGACTGGATCAGGACTGATTTTTCTGTTGAAAAAGAAGACACCTTAAAAGGGCCTGATCAATACCGGAGCCTTTTTGACCGGACCGGGCGGCGGGATCTTGCCAGCGGCGGGTTTGTGATAGATACGGCCACCGGCTCGGTGATCGTTTCAAAAGGACTGATGAACAGCGATGGGAGTTTTTCCGATTCAATCCTGCGGCTGACTATTAAAAGCGAAACACCTGAACAGGACCTGGGAAGCATAAAAACCCGTATTGAGGAGGCGGCAGCGGTTTCCGGAGGAGCAGACGCATTAAAACAGAAGGTGCTGGATCTCAACAATTTTCTGGCAGACGAGGCCATGGCCGCAGAAACCGTCAGAAATGAGATCCTTTACAAAGTGGAAGGTATTCAGAAAGAGGAAGCAGCCCTATTGTCTTACCGGGAGGAAAAAAGAAATACCATTGGATTTATAGCTGTTCTGGCCATTGTGATCAACCTGGTCATGCTTCATCTGATGGCCTTTTTTGTGGTTGAACGGCCCCTCAAACTCCTGATCCTGGCCATAAAAAAAATAAACAAGGGTGAAACCGTGCTGATTCCTTTCCAAGCAAAAAAAGATCAGATCGGTATCCTGGCAGGCGCCCTGGAAAATTTCCAGGCAGCATTGACAGACCTGAAAGCCGAAGACCTCCGGAAAAAAAATGAACGATCCCTGATCCAGGACCTGGTTCAAAAGAGCTCTGGACTGATTGACGGTCTCCAGAAAAAAGCAACGGCCATGAAGACTACGGCCGGTGAGCTGAGCCTGCTGGCTTCTGATATGGAGAACCAGATCCATGAAGCGACTCATTCCGCGGCAAGAACGGTGGAACAGACTCAAACCGTATCCGACTCCACCCGGCAGCTTCAATCAGCAGTAGAGAATATCAGTGACCAGGTATTACAACAGACCGGCCTGATTTCAGATATCAATGCCGTTGCCACGGCATCAAGACAGGATATCCTGGAGCTGACAAGGGCTTCGGAACAGATCAATGAAATCGTTCATATCGTCAAAAATCTGGCCGGGGAAACCAAACTCCTGGCCCTGAATGCAAGGATTGAAGCGGCTCGCGCCGGTTCTGCCGGGAAAGGATTTATCGTTGTGGCAGGAGAGGTTCGGGCGCTTTCCCATCAGACTGAAACTGCCAATGAGGATATTGCGGTAAAAATTGAATCCATCCAAAACGTCAGCCGGACCATCATTGAAAATACCCGGATGATCGAAACCCGTTTGGAAAAACTCATGGAGGCAAGCCGGCATATCTCAACCGCTGTTGAGGAACAAGCCCTTGTAACCGGCGGGATGGCACAGAGCACCCAGGCCACGAGCCTTGATATCAAAGATGTGTCTGATCGTATTTTCCGGATCACGGATGCGGCAAAGTCCACTCACTGGTTTGCGAAAAATGTCCAAACCTGTTCTGAAGAAATTGCCACAGAGCTGACAACGCTTTTGACTGAGACACAGGAAAAGCTGTTCATGATCGGTCTGAAGGAATAGGCTCTGAACAGAGAAATCTTAACCGGTTGATTTTGAATTGTCTTTCAGTTATTGTAATTCATAAACAGCCAAACAGGATTATCTGGTATCTGCAGAGAAAAGGAGTTCGGATGACGTATCATTTTCTTACCTTATCTTTTACCGGGGAATGGGAAAACCTGGAACCTGAATTTATCAAGTCCCATTTCAGGGAATCGTTGATCCGATTAAGGATTGCAATACTTATCGCCGTTTTTTTCTATGCTGTCTTCGGATTTCTTGATGCGATGATTGTCCCGGATAAAAAATATATTTTCTGGGTCATACGGTATGCTGTAATCTGTCCGGTTGCCATGCTGGTTTTCATATTTTCTTTTCAGCCGGTTTTTGAAAAATATGCTCAGCCCTGCCTTTTTTTGATGTGTCTTGCAGGCGGGTTGGGCATCGAACTCATGGTGATCCTTGCCGACCCACCGGCCACGTATTCCTATTATGCCGGGATTATCTTGATTTTTATTACCCTCTATACGTTTATCCCCATGCGGTTTCTCTGGGCGGTAACGTGCTCCTGGCTTATTGTCGCCGGTTATGAAATCGGGGCCATATGGATTGTGGACACGCCCCGCATCATGTTGATCAACAATAATTTTTTCTTTGTGTCGGCCAATATCCTGTGCATGCTGGCAGGGTATTCCATTGAATTAAATATGAGAAAAAGGTTTTTTTCAAGCTTCAAACTCGAACAGGAAAAAAACAAGGTGATCCGGATTAACCTGGAGCTGGATCAGCGGGTAAAGGAGCGCACACTTGAATTTTTAACGGCCAATGAGCAGCTCAGTAAAGAAATTCAGGAGAGGATCGGCGCCGAAGCCTCCAGAATTAAACTGGAGAAAGAACTCAACCGGAAAAATAAGCTGGAAGCCATCGGAACCCTTGCGGGAGGGATTGCCCATGATTTTAATAATATCCTGGCAGCCGTTATCGGATATTCGGAATTATCGCTTTCAACCCTGGATAAGAAATCCATCGAATATGAAAATATTACAGAGGTCCTTAGGGCGGGCATGCGTGCCAAAGATCTGATCCGACAGATACTCGCATTCAGCAGCCGGACAGAACAAAAAACAGGACCGGTTTTGTTGGGCAAAGTTGTAACGGAAGCTTTGAAACTGATCCGGGCGTCCATCCCTGCCAGTATTGATATCCTTCAGGAAATTAAGAGTACGTCTTTGGTCATCGGGGATGAAGGCGAACTGCATAGAATCGTCATGAATCTTTGCACCAATGCCTATCATGCCATGAAAGATGAAAAAGGGACCATTGAGATAAGGGTTGAAGATACGATGATTGACCAGGAGTTTTTGCAAACCACTGACCCCCTGATCCCGGGAGAATATGTGACCCTGACGGTGGGTGACACCGGGCATGGCATGCCGCCTGAAATCATTGAAAAAATTTTTGATCCCTTTTTTACGACCAAGACTGTTGACCATGGCACCGGGATGGGACTTTCCGTTGTCCACGGCATTGTAAAACAATATAACGGTAGTATCAGGGTGTACAGCGAGCCGGGGCAGGGCACAACCTTTGTTATTTATTTGCCGGCTGCCCGGGAAGATACCGAGAGAACAGATCAGGAAATAATATCCTAACCATTTTCTAACACATTGTTAAACCTACTCTAATAAATCCGGTTTATAGTATGTGCAATTGAAACCGACTATTTTTTAGCAGAGGTAAACTTGAATCCCCTATATATATTGATCATATTGCTCCTGATGACTTCAGCCGGATATTATCTGGGCAGAAAAAGAGCGCTTGTCTTTACCGATAAAACCGGGGGGCCAAAAACACTTCACTCCCGTCCGGTTTATTACGGTACGCTTACGGCCCTTTGGTGTGCCGTGCCATCCCTTTTTATCTTTTCTTTCTGGATGATGTGTGAATCGACGGTAATAACGGATATGGTCATATCAAAATTGCCGGAATCTGTTCAAACCCTTCCTTCGGACCGGCTGAACCTGGTCATGAACGATGTCAGAAACCTGGTGGATAAAAATATGGTATCAGGGGAAGAGAGCGCAGATCTCCGGACTGCTGCCGATTATTATCTCCATCTTCGTTCCGTCAGCCGCGGGGCACTTTTTGTTTTGATCATGGCCGCCGGCATTGCTGGCATTTCAATCCTCCGGCATCGTATCCGCCCGGAACTTCGGGCCCGAAATCATGTGGAACGTGTGATCTATTATGTTTTGATTGCCTGTTCCATCCTGGCCATTTTTACCACCATCGGGATTGTCCTCTCGGTTTTATATGAGTCCATCCGGTTTTTTAAGATCATTCCCATCCAGGAATTTCTTTTCGGGCTGGAGTGGAGTCCCCAGATGGCCATCCGGACGGACCAGGTGGGATCATCCGGAGCCTTTGGCGCTATTCCGGTCTTCACCGGAACCCTCCTGGTGTCTGCCATTGCCATGGCGGTTGCTGTTCCTGTGGGGTTGATGTCGGCCATTTACCTCTCCGAATATGCCAATAAAAAATTCAGGGCCTTTGCCAAACCCCTGCTGGAAATCCTGGCCGGAATCCCCACCGTTGTTTACGGTTTTTTTGCCGCCCTGGTGGTGGCGCCTGTTATCCGGGATACCGGGGCTCTCATCAATCTTGATATCTCCAGTGAAAGCGCCTTGGCAGCCGGGCTTGTCATGGGGGTCATGATCATTCCCTTTGTGTCTTCACTGGCCGATGATGTAATAAACGCCGTTCCCCAAGGCTTGCGGGACGGGGCCTTAAGCCTGGGGTCCACCCAGTCCGAAACCATACGGCATATTGTTGTGCCGGCTGCCCTGCCCGGCATTGTCGGCGGTGTGCTGCTGGCGGTTTCAAGGGCCATCGGTGAAACCATGATCGTGGTCATGGCAGCCGGGCTTTCCGCCAATATGACCCTGAATCCTTTAAAAACCGTTACCACGGTCACGGTTCAGATTGTGACCCTTCTCGTGGGGGATCAGGAATTTGACAGCCCCAAAACCCTGGCTGCCTTTGCCCTGGGGCTGCTTCTCTTTGTGGTCACACTGATCCTGAACATTATCGCCCTTTATGTGGTCAAAAAATACAGGGAGCAATATGAATAAAGAAACCACCCAAGCCAACGGCACTGCCAGCACCGTCGATCTTGTTAAAAAAAGCCTGGCCCGCCGGTATAAATCGGAAAAAAGATTCCGGATGATGGGACTCTTAGCCGTCATCTTCAGTCTGGCCTGCCTCGCGTCTCTGTTTATCAGTATTTTTGGCTCAGGCTATACAGCATTTCAGCAGACGGTTATTGAACTTGAAATCGAGCTTGATCCTCTGGTTCTGAATCCGAACAATTTGTCCGGGGCTGATTTTAACGGACTTGTCAAAACATCCTTTTTTAAACTGTTTCCGGAAGTGACCGACCGGAGAGAAAAGAAAAAACTTTTTTCTCTTTTGAGTTCAGGCGCTTCCTATCAATTGATGGATATTATCAAAACTCACCCGGAAAAAATCGGCACGGCTATCAGCCTTTGGGTTCCGGCTGATGATGATGTGGACATGCTCATGAAAGGCCATATCAACCGGAGTCTGCCGGAAGCCGAACGAAGGCTTGATGATGTGCAGCTTTCCTGGATCGACAGGCTTGCAGAAAAAGGTAAGATTAAAAAGAAATTCAATACCACCTTTTTTACGGCAGGGGATTCCAGGGAACCCGAACTGGCCGGTATCTGGGGGGCCACCTGCGGTTCTTTTTATACGCTGATCATCACCCTTTTGCTATCCTTTCCCATTGGTGTGGCTGCGGCTGTTTATCTTGAAGAATTTGCCCCGAAAAACAGGTTTACCGATGTGATTGAAGTCAATATCAATAACCTTGCGGCCGTCCCTTCCATTGTGTTCGGGCTACTGGGTCTTGCGGTTTTTCTGGGTTTTTTCGGGTTGCCCCGGTCTTCCTCCCTGACCGGCGGCCTTGTGCTGACCCTGATGACGCTCCCCACCATTATTATTGCCGGGCGGGCTGCCTTGAAATCCGTTCCTCCCTCCATTCGTGAGGCAGCGCTCGGCATCGGTGCATCCAAAACCCAGATGGTGGCCCATCATGTACTTCCCCTGGCCATGCCGGGAATGTTGACCGGCGCCATCATTGGCATGGCCCGGGCCCTGGGTGAAACCGCACCCCTTCTGATGATCGGGATGGTGGCCTTTATTGTGGACATCCCCGGAGGGTTTACAGCCCCCTCAACCGCATTGCCGGTACAGATCTTTTTATGGGCAGACAGCCCTGAAAGAGGCTTTATGGAAAAAACTTCAGCCGCCATCATGGTATTGTTGCTGTTCCTGGTCGTCATGAATTCAGCGGCTGTTTTTTTAAGAAAGAAATATGAAAAAAGATGGTAGTTAACCTAAAAACAACAGGAGATGAAATGAAAAAACTAGTATTGAATGTATTGGTCCTCTTATTTATCGCAGGCATTGGCAATGTTCACGCCGCCGAATCCAGAGATTATATCTCGATTGTCGGCTCTTCCACCGTTTACCCCTTTGCTACGGTTGTGGCGGAAAATTTCGGCAAGGCCACAAAATTCAAGACCCCGAAAATCGAATCCACCGGGTCCGGCGGGGGGCATAAGCTCTTTGGTGCAGGGGTTGGTGTTCAGCACCCGGATATCACCAATTCATCCAGACGGATCAAAAAATCGGAAGTTGAAAAGGCCGCTGAAAACGGCATCAAAGAAATCGTGGAAATCAAGATCGGTTATGACGGCATCGTCATTGCCAATTCTAAGAAAGCGGCCCTGATGGATCTGTCCGTCAAGGAAATCTTCCTTGCCCTGGCAGCCAAAGTCCCCAACCCGGACGGAACCCCGACCCTGGTGGCAAACCCCTATAAAACCTGGAAAAGCATCAATGCAAAACTGCCGGATATCGCCATTGAAGTCCTGGGACCGCCGCCTACATCCGGAACCCGCGATGCCTTTGTTGAGCTTGCCATGGAAAACGGCGGGAAAAAATTCGAGTTTATCAAAGCCATGGAAAAAGCCGATGAAAAACAATTCAAATCCGTTTGCCATACCATTCGTGAAGATGGTGCCTATATCGAAGCCGGTGAAAACGACAATTTGATTGTCCAGAAACTGGAATCCAACCAGAAAGCATTGGGTATTTTCGGTTTCAGCTTTTTAGATCAGAATGCCGACAAACTCCAGGGGTCTACCATTGAAGGTAAGAAGCCGGTTTTTAACGCCATTGCCGATGGATCCTACCCGGTTTCCCGTCCGCTTTATTTTTATGTAAAAAAAGCCCATGTAGACCAGATCCCCGGTATCAAAGAATATCTGAAAGAGTTCACCAGCGAAAAAGCCTGGGGCAAAGAAGG
>JAIFMF010000073.1 GCA_020048635.1 Desulfobacula sp.
AATGTCCTGAAAGATGTCCTCGAAAAGGAAAAAATAGACCTTGTGGTGGCCATCGGTCCTATTCCCATGATGAAATTCTGCAGCCTGATCACCAAGGAAAAAAATGTTCCCACCTTTGTCAGCTTGAACCCCATCATGGTAGATGGAACAGGGATGTGCGGCTGCTGCAGGGTATCTGTCGGTGGTCAAACAAGATTCGCCTGTGTAGACGGACCTGAATTTGATGGGCACAAGGTAGACTTTGATGAGCTGGCCAAACGACTTGCATCTTATCTTGAAGATGAGAAAAAAAGTCTGGAAGCCTATAAAAACTGTAAAGCTTAAAAAAATATCATCGTTGTATATATGGAGGAATAAATGGCCGAGAATAAAGAAAAAGTGCCGCGTGCTAAAATGCCGGAACAGGACCCGGATGTCAGAAGAAGAAATTTTGAAGAAGTCCCTTTGGGGCTGACACCGGAAATGGCAATGAAGGAAGCATCCAGATGTCTTCAATGTAAAAAGCCCGCATGCGTAGAGGGCTGTCCGGTATCTGTTGACATTCCCGGATTTATCAGCAAAATAGTTGAAAATGATTTTTCAGGGGCCATCAGCAAGCTTTGGGAAAGAAATGCGCTTCCCGCTGTCTGCGGGCGAGTCTGTCCCCAGGAAGCGCAATGTGAAGGTCGATGCATCGTGGGCAAAAAAGATGCCCCCGTAGCCATTGGGTATCTTGAAAGATTTACAGCCGATTATGAACGCAAAAACGGCACGGGTGAAGTTCCTGCCGTGGGCCAGAAGACCGGCAAAAAGGTTGCCGTTATCGGTTCCGGTCCTTCAGGTCTGACCGTTGCCGGCGATCTGTTGCTGAAAGGCCATGATGTCACTATTTTTGAAGCATTTCATAAAGCAGGCGGGGTTCTGGTTTATGGGATCCCTGAATTCAGACTCCCTAAAGAGATTGTTGCATCCGAAGTTTCAGCCCTGGTAAAAATGGGCGCCAAAATTGAAACCAATTTTGTAGTCGGTGCCTCCGTCACCATTGATGAACTTTTTGCAGAAGGCTATGATGCAGTCTATGTCGGCGTCGGCGCCGGCCTGCCAAAATTCATGAGCCTTCCAGGTGAAAACCTCATCGGCATCTATTCAGCCAATGAATACTTGACCCGTACCAACCTCATGAAAGGGTATCTTTTCCCTGAATACGACACTCCCATTGCCCGCGGAAAAAATGTTGTCGTCCTCGGAGCCGGTAATGTGGCCATGGATTCTGCAAGAACGGCCATGAGGCTTGGCGCTGAATCCGTCAAAATTGTATATAGACGATCCCGTGAAGAAATGCCGGCAAGGGCGGAAGAACTTCATCATGCTGAACAAGAAAAAATTGAATTTGTTCTTTTGACCAACCCGACACAGTTTTTCGGCGATGCCAACGGACGTCTCATTGGTATGGAATGCCTGAAAATGGAACTCGGCGAACCCGATGCATCAGGAAGAAGAAGGCCTGTACCTGTCAATGGATCCGAATACAGAATTGACTGCGATCTGGTTGTGGTATCGGTAGGTTCGAATGCCAACCCTCTTTTGACCAATTCAACACCGGATATTGCCCTGACAAAATGGGGAAATATTATTGGAGATCCGGTTACCGGGAAAACATCCAAAAAGGGAGTGTGGGCAGGAGGCGATATCGTAACCGGAGCCGCCACAGTCATCCTTGCCATGGGTGCCGGCAGGGCTGCAGCCAACTCCATGCATGACTACCTGACGCTGGGCTGGTAGTTCAACTAATCTTTCATAACCTTAGGTTAGCCGTTGATTTCGTTTCGATGGCTAACCTAATTTTAATTCTGTATTGGTCGAAAAATAGTTTTAACCCATATTTCAGGAACAATCCGTTACCGCTTGATATAGACTTTATGATCCACCAGCGATAATGCATGAATCCGACCTTTGATGAATTTTTGTTCACCAAAAATGGATATCAGCCGGATACCGCCTTCATCCGGTTCTACCCTATCGACAGCCTCCATTAAAAGGGTCTCATTATCATTTTCAAGTAAATATGCATTTGCTTCGCACATATCGTTTCTACTCCTCTTCTATAATAAAAAAGATAAATGTTTATCCAAAAGTTCATCGACCAGTTGGGGAAGCGGCAGGCCACTCACTCCTACAATCTCAATATTTTCCTGTGTCAGGGGGAGGAGAATTTTTTTTGCATCAGCCGAACACACCGCTTCCGCCATCAGAGGAGTAACCTCCCCCATCATGGCATGAGGCATAATAATGCCAAGAGGACCAATAATGACATCGGCTTTTTTTACTGTATGAACAATGGCATTACTTCCTGAAGCCCCCTTATTGGCTCTTGCTTTCAACATCTGTGCCGTTGCAATGGCATTGGTTCCAAGAGCAATGACTTCGATCTTCTCCTCAAATTTCTCCTTGAGTTTTTTGATTATTGCAGCCCCTATTCCCCCGCCTTGTCCGTCAATCACACACACTTTTTTTCTATTTTCCGAGCCCATATATCAATCTGCCTTTTCTTACCCAGGGTTAATGGTTTTCATGACTTCATGAAAAAGAGCATCCGCCACCTGTTCCATGGAATTGTTCCCATCAATGACTGCAATTTTCTCAAGATTCTTAAAATGCTCAAACGCCTTTAAATAATTGATTCTGACGTTTTTCATAATATCAATTTTTTCATACATTTCAAAATCGCTACGATTATTTTTTATTCTCTCAAAGCATTTTTCAGGCTCAACATCAATGAAAACCGTGAGATCCGGTCTTAAGATTTCTGCATTCAGCGAATTCGCATGGATGACCCATTCCATATCCATATACTGGGCGTGATAGGCATAGGATGAGAAATAATATCGATCACAGATGACAAGCTCTCCCCCATCAACTTTTTTCTGGATTCCATCGACCTCATTTACCAGATGATCCATCCTGTCTGCAGCAAAAAGAGAGGCAAGGGTTCTTTGATCGGTTTTAATTTTTCCTGAAAGCATCTGTCGGATTAAAGATCCAATCGGGCCGGCCGTGGGTTCAAAGGTGGGGTAAACCTTTAGGTTCAGGTCCTGTATCCGTTTTGCGATCATTTTGATCTGAGTACTTTTCCCAGACCCGTCAATACCTTCAAAAACGATGAATTTACCTCTTGGCCGCATACCTAAACTATTCATTCCAGCCTTTCATATTCTTCATGATGTCAAAGCATTCTCTATAACAGCATACAGGTGAATTCACAAGTACTTGAACTTTTTCTTGACACTTTACAAAAAACCGGTAAGATATCAAAATAATTGTAAACTTATGAAATCCTTGAAAAAATCTTATAACACCCATATGGAGGAAAAAATGTTTACAAAACAGTATCTGAAGACAAAACCCATTTGCAAAGTCACTTTCAAAGTCTTAAAAAAGGACATTGGCTCTGCTCGATCCGTTAAAATCATCGGAGAATTCAATAACTGGGATCTGGATGCACCGGCCATGAAAAAACTGAAAAACGGGGATTTTCTTTACAACATTGATCTGAGTAAAGACCAAGCCTATCAGTTCAGATATCTTGTGGATAACGAAAAATGGCTGAATGATGAAAATGCCGACGCATATTTGCCTTCTCCGTTCCCAGGCATCGACAACTCCGTAATTGCGCTTTAGACGGATTCTGATCTGAAATTTTCAGGGGGCACAGAGTGTATGATGTCATTATTGTAGGGGGTGGCCCGGCAGGACTTTTTGCAGCGTATCACCTGACGGAAAATTCAAATCTGAAAGTATTATTAATCGAAAAAGGCAAACACCCCCATCAACGGAAGTGTCCAAATCATAATTTTCAAAAATGCATTCAATGTGATCCCTGCAATATCCTTTCCGGCATAGGCGGAGCAGGTCTTTATTCAGACGGAAAACTCAATTTTATTCCCCGGTTGGGCAAAACAGACCTGACCCAGTTTATGCCGCTGACTGCTGCGAACGAGCTGATTGATGAAACGGAAAAAATATTCACGCGGTTCAAGATGGACGGGAAGGTATTTCCCACCAACATGGAAGACGCAAAACAAATCCGAAAAGAAGCCAAACGGTTTGGAATAGACCTTCTTCTAATCAAACAAAAACATCTGGGATCTGATCTTCTGCCCACTTATATTGCCGGAATGGCAGATTATATCCAGTCAAAAGGACTTGAAATAAAAACCCGTGAGAATGTTCTGGACATCGTTCAAAAAGACGGGCACATACAGGGAGTCATCACGGAAAACGGCGAATATGCTGCCGCCAATGTTATTCTTGCACCGGGTCGAATCGGAGCCAACTGGGTGTCCTCTCTTGCCCAGAAACACGGGATCCGCCTGAGTCAGCGGGGAATTGAAGTCGGGCTCAGGGTTGAGGTTCACAATGATATCATGGATGACCTCTGCAATATCATATATGACCCTACATTTTTTATCCAGACATCCACCTATGATGATCAGACCCGGACCTTCTGTACCAATCAGGGAGGGTTTATCTCCCTTGAAAACTACAAGGAATTTGTGTGTGTCAACGGACATGCTTATTCAGATAAGAAATCATCCAACACCAATTTTGCTTTTCTTTCCAAGGTCGTCCTCACGGAACCGGTTACAGACAATCAAGCCTATGGAGAGTCCATCGGTAAACTGGCAACCATTATCGGCGGCGGGAAACCTATTTTGCAAAGATTCGGTGATCTGAAAAGAGGGCGGCGCTCAACCTGGAACAGGATCAGAAAAGGGTATATCGACCCCACCATGACCAATGTGGTGTGCGGTGATATTGCCATGGCTTTGCCGGAGCGGATTCTGACAAATCTGATCGAAGGTCTTGAATCGTTAAATCTCGTCATACCCGGTGTGTCAAACGATGAGACCCTTCTCTATGCACCTGAAATCAAATTCTTTGCCACCCAGATAGAAACCGACAATCATCTTCAGACTGCTATCAAAGGAATGTATGTTGCCGGCGATGGGCCAGGGGTTGCGGGAAATATTGTATCTGCAGCGGCCACCGGTATTATTCCGGCAAAGCGCATTATTGACCTCAGCCAGTCAAAATCAGTGCCTGCCTGAACCGACCTGGAAACCGTTCTATGGAAAATAAGTGGCGCAGGCATCATCGGATTCCCAGGCCATGACCTTTGAAACCCGGACCGCTTCGGAAACCTCCCGGCTTAAAATGGCTTGCACTCTTTGCGCGATATATATTGCGATGCGCTCTGATGTGGGTTGAACGCCCTTAAACATCTCAAGATCATTTAAGAATTTATGGTCAAGCTCTTCGTCCACAACCCTTCTGACAGCCTTTTTTATATCTCCGAAATCCGCCAGAACCCCGGCTGAATTCAGTTTATCTCCTGTAACACAGACTTCCACATTCCAGTTATGACCATGAAGATTTTCACATTTCTGCCCCACCATGGTTAACTGATGTGCACCTGCAAAATGGCTTTTTACTTTGAGTTCAAACATAAATGTCTATCCTTTAAGTGCCTTAAAGGTTTTTAAATAAATTTTTCAGCTTGTTGGATATTTTATTGGAATCCAACTCATCAAATTGCTTCAATAGTTCAACCTGTTTCTGACTCACATGGCTGGGCGTCTTGATAATGACTTTGATAATCTGATCTCCCCTCTGGCCGTTCCTCAACGAAGCAATCCCTTCTCCTCTCAGCTTGAAAACATCCCCGTACTGGGTACTTTTCGGGATTGTCAGTTTTTTTTCCCCCACAAGGGTAGGAATGGTGATTTCATCACCCAGGATAGCCTGGGTAAAAGAGATATCAATGGCACAGATAATATCGGTATTATCCCTTTGGAAAAACTTATGGGGCTTAACATTGATAACCACATAGAGATCTCCGGATGATCCGTCAGGGCTTGGGGAGGCTTCTCCTTCACCGGTAAGCCTGAGTTTTGAACCCACATCCACACCGGCAGGAATTTTAACCTGGACCTTCCGTGTGATTTCGACCCGGCCTGCGCCCCTGCATTTTCTGCAGGGGTTGGGAATGATGGTCCCCTTCCCTTTGCAATAGGGGCAGCTAGTTTTGACTTTGAAAAAACCCTGGCTTTGAATGAGCTGACCTGATCCGCGGCACTGGGAACAGGTTTCGGAACGTGTTCCTTCCTCACAGCCAGACCCTTTGCAGTCAGTGCAAGTGGAAAGTTTGGGAATGGAAATCGTTTTTTCCGTACCAAAGGCGGCTTCCATGAATTCTATGGTCATGTTGTACCTGAGATCAGAGCCTCTTCGAACCCTGTTCCCGCGACCACCGCCTCCGCCGAAACCAAAAAAATCTTCAAAGATATCACCAAAACTTGAAAAAATATCTTCGAACCCGCTGGGCCCAGAATGCCCCGCTCCTTCAAGCCCCCTGTGGCCGAACTGATCATAAATCTGGCGTTTATTGTCATCATTTAAAACTTCATAGGCTTCGGATGCTTCTTTAAATTTTTCTTCCGCCTCTTTATTATCCGGATTTTTATCCGGGTGATATTGAATTGCCAGTTTCCGATAGGCTTTCTTGAGATCTGCTTTTGAAACATCCCTTGCTACGCCGAGGATTTCATAATAATCGCGTTTTTCCGTCATATGGGTCCCAATTGTACTGTCCCTGTACAGGGTTTGTTTATAATTGTAATCTTCCCTTTGTTATGATACTTTTCCAGCCTGCCTTGGCAAGTAAACTAAAATAAATCAATAATTCAGGTTGTCAACGATGAACAAGGAACTTGATTTTGTTAAAGACATGTTTGACCGTATTGCCCCGAAATACGACTTTCTGAACCGACTTTTAAGTCTACGCCAGGATACGGTATGGAGAACCCAGATGGTAAAAGCTGTAAGACTTAAAAAGAACAGCAGAATCCTGGATATTGCCTGTGGAACCTGCGATGTTGCCCTGGAAGCCGGTTCTCAATTACAAGGCCAGACAGAAATCTTAGGCCTTGATTTTTCTTTTGGGATGCTTGCGCTGGGCCAAAAAAAACTAAAAAAACAGAACAACAAAAGTATAGCCCTCATCAATGGGGATGCCCTTCATCTGCCTTTCAGGCAGGACATCTTTGATGCTGTGCTCATTGCCTTCGGCATTCGGAACATCATGAACCGCCAAAGTGCCGTCAGCGCATTTCTATCCGTGTTAAAAAAAGGAGGGAGGCTTGCTGTTCTGGAATTGACAACACCTCAGAAGGGGTTGCTGAGGTCATTCTATCTTTTATATTTCCAAAGGTTGCTTCCCCTGATCGGATCTTTTTTTTCAAAAGATCCGAATGCCTATCAGTATCTGCCGGAGTCGGTCTTAAAATTTCCCACTCCGGTTGAGTTTGCAGCCATCATGAAAGAAGCCGGGTTCAAAGATATCCGATTCAAACAGATGACCTTTGGAATCGTAACCCTGTTTATCGGGGTCAAGCACTGAATTGGTATAAACAGGGATACGCCTGAATTTATAAAGTTTTCTTAAGAATGGTGTGCTTCAAAAAATTGACATCGTCCTTTTGTGGATACCCGATATTGTAATGCAGTCCCCGGCTTTCCTTTCTCATCAAGGCGGATCGGATGATGAGTTCGGCAACCGTTGCAAGATTTCGCAGCTCAATCAGATCCGATGTTACCTTAAAATCCCAGTAATATGCATTGATTTCTTCATTAATATTGACAATTCTTCTCAATGCTCTTTGCAGGCGCTTATCAGACCTTACAATACCCACATAATTCCACATGAGCCGACGGATTTCATCCCAGTTGTGAGAGACAACAATGGCTTCATCGCTATCCGTGGTACTGGCTTCATCCCAAACATCCAGACCGACTGTAATCTGGTTTGCAATCGCTTTGAATTCATCAACAGATGCCCGATAGGCCCTGTGGGAATAGACAAGCGCCTCAAGAAGAGAATTCGAGGCCAGACGGTTGGCGCCATGGAGACCTGTGCAGGCAGTCTCTCCCACGGCATAAAGCCTGTGAATATCTGTCTTCCCGTTCAAATCCGTGGCCACACCGCCGCACATATAATGGGCTGCCGGGACCACCGGGATTGGCTCTTTTGTCATATCAATGCCGTATTCAAGGCATTTGGAATATATATTGGGAAATCTTTTCTTTACAAATTCAGGGTCCTTATGGGTGATATCAAGAAAAACCGAATCCGCACCGGTTTTTTTGAGTTCACTGTCAATGGCCCTTGCCACCACATCCCGGCAGGCAAGTTCTTGATCCGGGGAATATTTATCCATGAACCGCCGGCCTTTGGAATCGACCAGAATAGCTCCCTCCCCCCGGACTGCTTCGGAAATCAGAAAATTTTTTGCCTCTGGATGGAAAAGACAGGTTGGGTGGAACTGAACAAATTCCAGATTTGCCACGGACGCCCCTGCCCTGTAGGCCATGGCAATGCCGTCGCCGGTTGCAATATCCGGGTTTGACGTATACAGATAGACCTTGCTTGCACCCCCTGTGGCCAGAAGGGTAATTCCTGAATAAAATGTTTCTATTTTCCCGGTTTGATTGTTCAGAACATATGCCCCGCAGCAGACATTTTCATGCTGGGTGACCAGAAGCCCGCTCCGAATGCTGCTGGAAAACGTGATCAGGTTGACGGCAACATGATCTTCCAGAATAGTGATGTTCTCATCAGCCTCAATATTCCTGACCAGAGTATCTTCAATCTCTTTGCCTGTGAGATCATGGGCGTAGACAATCCTCTTGGCCGAATGTCCGCCTTCCTGGCCCAGGGAAAAATCATATTCACCATGACCTGCTTTATTGAATGCGGCTCCGAATTTTACAAGTTCCCTGATTCTTTCAGGCCCGTCTTTGACCACCATAGCAACGACTTCCGGGTTACAAAGCCCATCTCCCGACGCCAGTGTATCCTGAATATGCAGGTCAAATGAATCCTGATCACTGAAAACTGCTGCGACTCCGCCCTGAGCCAATGCGGTATTGGTTTTCTTAATCTGTTTTTTCGTGATAATGGTGACCTTACCAAATTTTGCAACCTTCAGAGCATAGCTTAAACCGGCAATTCCACTTCCGATCACTAAAAAATCGGTTTTCTGTATCATAACAAACTGCTTCTTTTCTTTTTCCGGGTACTTAAACCAAAAAACAACCCCACAATAAAAACACCGGGGCCAATGAGAAACCAGAGTTTGGGTTCACTGTCCATACGGGTGTCGAGCTTTTCGATCAAGGCCTTCTGTGCCTCATTCTGCTGAACCATGTCATTGTATTTTTCATCCAGTTTTAAAAAATCCGCTGAGTCCTGTTGCAGTTTTTTAAATTTTCCCTCTACTTCAACCAAGGTTGCAATTTTAACGGTGAGGGTTTTGTTTTCTTCCTCTAATTGCGCTATTTTCGATAAAAGGGTCTGATTTTTTTCTTTTAATTCCTCTAAAAAAAGCACCTCTGGCTTTTTCTGGGTTATGAACCGTGATAATACCCAGCCTGATTTCCCGCCAGGTACTCTGACATGAGACCAGTCGCTCTGGTACTCAACGATCTCAAGTTTGGTCCCGGTTTTTAACATGGCAATGATTTTGTTCTCCACAGTGGGCCCGGTACGCAGGGAAATTTCTGTAACACTGGCCACATACATATCTTCAGAAAAAGAAGCTCCGGTAAACAATACCAGCCAAAATAGTACAACCAGAAAGCTCTGATATGCTTTTTTCATCTGAATTTTCCTTTCATAGTTTTAAAATCTATCCATTATCACTGCGTGTTTTGTTTATCAACTGGTTAAACATCATCGGGATTTATAATATTGCATGGGATCCATAGTTTTGTAACTGTCCGACTGAATGTATTCAAGGAAAAACAAGAAAGCCTCCGGTTCAACGAAGCCGGGCAATCGGTGCACTTCTTTGCCTTTGCTGTCGAGAAACCGGTTATCCGGATACCCTGTCACTTTATAGTCTTTGCCGACAGCTTTTTCCCTGTCGCCATCAACTTTAACGGCAACAAAATGTTTTGATAAAAATTTTACGACTGCGGGATTACCAAAGGTCTCTCGATCCATCTGCCCGCAGTATTTGCACCAGTCTGTTCTGAAATGCAGGAATATTTTCTTGCCTTGATTTACGGCCAACCGCATTCCGTCATCGTACTGTTTCCAATTTATGGTTTCACAGATGGCAGGGCCGCTCATCCATAAAAGCATTACTGCAATAATGACTATTTTAAAACGCACCATCTCACCTTTATTTTATGAGGTTGAAAATTAGGATACTATATATGAAAGGAGGTATGGCAGGCAACCCAAATTTTATTACCCCAAAAAAAGCATTTCTTTCCTTTAAAGATACTTGTATAAACAATCAGGCAATGTATAAACATTTAATTAAAAAATAAGATAAAGCGATTTATCCCTGGCAGAAACCCTGAATAAAAGGAGAAAGAAAGATGAGTGACTCAGCATGGAAGACCCCTTTTTGGCCCGAAGGCGTGGCACACGACGTAACCAATTACCACTATCCTCTTACTCAAATCCTTGATAATGCGGCTAAAAAATATCCGGACAATGTCTATACTATTTTTAACGGTGCGTTCAGAACCTATGCCCAGGTCAAAGATACTGCAGACCGAATTGCAAACTTTCTTGAGAGTAAAGGCATTAAAAAAGGGGATAAAATTGCTATCTTTCTGCCCAACATACCCCATTTCCCCGAAGTCCTTTTTGGAATCCTGAAAGCCGGGGCCGTGGCTGTGAACTGCAACCCGGTATACACGCCGGCAGAACTGAGATACCAGCTCAAGGATTCTGAATCAAAAATAGTATTCTGCATGGATCATCCCATGTTTTATGCAAACACGCTTGAGGCCATAAAAGGCACCCGGATTGAAACCGTTGTTGTCTGCAATATCAAATCCTATCTTCCAAAAATAAAGGCCTTTATCGGTGGCCTTCTGGGCAAACTTCCAAAAGCTGAAAAACATGATCCAGGCCATTTCATGTTTGACGACATTGTTGCCGCTTCAAGCCCGAATCCGCCCAAGATAACCTTCATCCCTGAAGAAGATACGGCCATCATGCTCTATACCGG
>JAIFMF010000150.1 GCA_020048635.1 Desulfobacula sp.
TTTATGGGGAAACTTTTTCTTTTGACAGCCGCATGGAACAGAGGCTATAACTGGCTGGTAATCATCGCAGCACTTAATACAGCGGTTTCTATTTATTATTATTTAAACCTTGTACGACATGCGTATACATCAGAAACCGAATCACGTTACGAGCTTCCGAAACCCGAAAGTGCTATATGGGGTGGAGTGTTTGCTGCAATTTTACTGATTCTTGGGGCAGTACCGGGTTTTCTTTATCAATTGGCTGAAATCGCTGGAAAATATTTATTACCTTGAACTTTTAATAACCGATAATAAAAGAAATTATGAGTAATTATATATTCAGACTTGACACGAGAAGATGTATCAACTGCAAAGCATGTGAAGTACATTGCAAGTCATCAAAATTTTTACCACCCGGGGCAAAACTCGGGGTTCTTATTACAGTGAGACCGACACAAGTTGTTAAAGGGCGAAGAATTGTAGCTGCTTTTGCTCCTTGTTTTCACTGTGCAAAACCCTGGTGTGTTTCAGTGTGTCCAACCGGTGCAATGATACGCAGAGAAAAAGACGGGATTGTATATGTTAATAAGGAACTCTGCGTCGGTTGTAAATCTTGTATTGTGGTTTGCCCATGGCATTTTCCGCAAGTGGATGAAACCAGCGGTAAGATAGTGAAATGCGATTATTGCATGGATAGAATCGATGCCGGATTAAAACCTGCATGTGTTACAGCCTGTAGTGTCCATGCCTTAAGTTTTGGAAAACCCAATGAAGATGCTGCGAAAGTTCGAGATTCATTTGGAAAATCAACCATGGTGAATAAAGATTGGGGTATCAAACCTAATGATTGAAAGTCTGAAATATTCGGGAGAAAGCAATGATCAAAAAAATTGTTTATAATATTTGCAGAATGTGTCCGGCGCAATGTCCCGTTCAGGTAGAAGTTGAAAACGAAGAATCCAGATTTGTTATGGGGAATCTCTATGCTTCAGGGATTAATGGTGCGTTATGTCCTCGCGGCGCAGGCGCTATCTCCATGATTAGGGACGATGAAAGACCTCAGTTCCCGATGATCCGAAAAGGAAATCGGGGTGAAGGAAAATGGACAAAAGCAAGCTGGAAAGAAGCATTGGATTATTTTGCGGAAAAAATTGAATCCGTGCGCTCAAAACATGGTGCCAAGAGCATTCTTTGGTCCGACGGTGATAGATCTCTAAACGAATTGCATAAGGCATTTATGTCCGGTCTTGGTTCCCCGAATTACTGCAACGAAAATTCAGCAGGTTTATCAAATGTCAGCAATGCATCTTTTTCACTTTTTGGATTTGACAGTAACCATTTTGTTTATGATTTTTTAAATTCGAAACACGTCGTTCTTCAAGCCCGAAATATGTTTGGGGCTATAGAAATTAAGGATGTCAATGATCTTCTAGATGGCCTGGAAGAAGGTGGGCATTTGACGGTTATTGATGTGAGATCCAATATCACCGCCGGAAAAGCAGATAAATTTTTAATGATAAAACCGGGCACGGATTATGCTTTAAATTTGGCTGTAATTCATGTTATCCTTGAAGAAAAGCTCTATAATTCCGCAAAGGCCGCCGTTTTCATAAACGATCTGGAAAAACTACAAAATTTTGTCCGACCCTATACACCCGCATTTGCAGAAGCTGAAACCGGAATTAAAGCCGATGACATTATTGCTCTTGCAAAAACACTCGCCAAAGCCGCACCGGCTGTCATATGGTATCCGGGACAGATGGCGGCCAAATACAAAGATTCCTTTTATGTATGCCGAACTGCATTTATCATCAATGCCCTTCTTGGCTCCATCGGGGCAAAAGGCGGAGTTGCCATAGCTGCAACGCCTGAAGATGCGGGAGGAAAAGGGCTGAAAAAGCTTACAAACCTGGTCTTAAAAATCAAAGAAAACCGGGCAGATGGTTTAGGATGGATGTATCCGCACTTTGAAGATAAAGGCGGGCTTTTGCATTTGGCTTTTAAAGCCATTCAAACCCAGAATCCTTATCCGATAAAAGCCTATATTGCCTGTGGCAGTGATCCGCTTTCATCTTATCCTGATCCTGAAGCGATTAAAAAAACATTTGAAAACCTCGATTTTCTCGTCAGTATGCCGTATTGCTGGTCTGATATTGCCTGGCATTCAGATTTGATTCTTCCGCTATCCCCATATCTGGAAAGTGATGATATTCTTAAACAGGTAAATGGGTTGCACCCGTGTTTTTTCATAGCTCGAAAATGTTCAAAGTCGAAATTTGATACCCTTCCAAGCTGGCAGATCATTTCAGAAATGGCAAAACGCCTTAACATTGTACCCTTAATGTTCAACTCCATAGAGAAAATATGGGCATATCAGTTGCAGGAAACCGGAGTAAAAATAGAGGATTTTGATAAAACTGGATTTGTCGGATTGTCAAAAAAGCTGATTTATCTTAAGAAAGAAAATATTAAATTTAATACCCCTTCCGGAAAGATTGAAATCATTAGTGAGAAGATGGAAAAACAGAATATTCCCTCATTGTTAAACTATGCTCCAAAAGGAAAACAGTCTGAAGGTCAATTCAGATTAACAATAGGAAGATGCTCTGTTCATACACCTGCTTTTACTCGCAACAATGATCTTCTTCATGAACAAATGCCTGAAAACAAGCTTTGGTTGAACTCAACAGTTGCTGAAAAACTAAATATTTCAAATGATGAAATTGTTCTAATAAAAAATAAAGACCGATCCGGAAAAATTAAGGTTTTCTTGACTGAATTCATTCATCCGGAAGCCGTATTCATGGTTCACGGATTCGGTTCCGGAATTCCACCTGAATCGCGGACAAAAGAAATCGGTGTTGCAGATAATATTTTAATGCCTGGCGGATTGGATATCTGGGATGTTTCAGGAGGCGGTTTAGCGCTTCAGGAACATTTTGTTTCGATTTCAAAAATCACGTAATTTGCTGTAACTAATAAAACAAAAGGGAGAACAGCAATGATTGACATAGACTTCTTAAAAAGCACTGATTTGTTTGCTGGAATAGATGATGAGAAATTATCGGTTTTTCAAAAGCTGGGTCGCGTTCAGGAATATAAGTACGGAGATAGTGTATACCGTACAGATGAATCTGCCGACCATATTTATTTGGTTGAAAATGGAAGAGTAGCCTTAAGAGTCGATCTTCCCGGACGCCAAAATTCTGAAGATGCTACGATATCAATTATTATCAGGGGACGGACATTTGGATGGGGAAGTTTGGTGCCGCCCTATATCTATCGTCTTTCATGTTACTGCGTATCACCGGATCTAAGATTGATAACATGGAATAAAAACGATTTGGAAAAGCTTTTTGAAAAAGATCCAGCAATTGGTTACCGATTCAAGACCAATCTGGTTGCAATAGTGGGTATTCGGCTTCATAATCTGAAACAGTCAATGAGCAGGGCCAAGGATTATATTCAGCAAGAGATGACCAAAATTACGGTACATATGTCTTCATGCGGAATAGCAGCCGGAGCTGGCGAAGTAATAACAACACTTATGGAAGAACTGCAGAATATTTCCCGTTATGATATCCAGGTCGTTCAAGGTGGTTGCCTCGGTAAATGTGCAACCGAACCGAATGTTACAGTAGAAATTGCAGATAAAGAAAGAGTTGTTTATCAAAAAATGACCCCTGAAAAGATGAGAACCGTTCTCAAACGGCATGTGTTGGAAGGACAAGTACAAAAGGGCTATTTGCTTGCTTGATTAAAATGCTACAGGGAGAAGGCGCATGAAATATATTAATTTATTAAAAAAAGTTGAGGCTTTTCAGAATTTAACAGATGAACAGCTAAGCCAATTTCAAACATGCTGCGAAGAAGTCCTTTTTAAAAAAGGAGATCGATTGTTTGCTGAAGGCGAACCGTCCCATCATGTCTGGGTGCTGGCCGAAGGGAAAGTTGATCTTAATTTTGAATCTGATGAAAAGACAAAGGCACTTGAGCCTGAAGAAATTCATTTTATTTCAGAAGTCAATCTATTCGGATGGAGCTGTTTTGTACCGCCTTATCAATATTATCTTACCGGATATTGTGATTCTGAAACATGTCGTATGTTGAGAATTAAAAAGGAAGATTTGGTTTCGCTTTTTGAAAAAGATGAGCGCATAGGACATATTATTATGTCTTATGTTCTCAAAGTTGTCGGAACACATTTCCAGCAATTAAGAGATAAACTTGCCGCTCGTCAGACTCGATTTGTCAAACTTTCAGCCGAAGTTACAAAAACAGATGAAATGACAACTTCGGCAAAGTCTAAACCGGGAGCTAAAAAAAGCCAGGATCTGGAAGGCATTGCCCAGAATCTTATCAAACTCGGCAAGCTGACAAAAGAAGAAATTGCTGTCGTTACAGGCTTGGATTTGAAAAAAGTTAATGCATTGAGCACCAAATAAACTCAATAATGCTTGTCTTGTGGGATGGGCTCGGCCTTGGTATGTGCTGCTATTGGCCGAGCCCATTTCAATTGATGAAGTAAAAGTACCGTGGGCATCAAAATTATAGAACATCCTGTTCATTCATTACAGTCCTGAACTTAGAAGAACTTGACAAGGAAGAAGGTTTTTGTCATAGTTTTTTGAAAATTTGCAAATATCCCCAATCTTAGGGGGCACTTCTTAAAAGTGAGGTTTTCATGTTGTTTATAGCCATTGGAGCTGTGATCGTTGTTGGAGGAATTATTGGTGGATATCTCATGGAGCACGGGCAATTAGGGGTTCTTTATCAACCGGCTGAGCTTGTAATTATCGGCGGTGCAGCATTAGGATCTTTTATGATTGCTTCTCCGGTAAAAGTGATAAAAAATGTTCTTGCAAGTCTTCGTAAACTTCTTACTGCAAAAGCTCACGGCAAAGATTTCTATCTTCAGGTGTTGACCCTTCTTTTTGACATATTCTCAAAAATGAGAAAGGAAGGCTTGCTCTCCATGGAAAAAGATCTAGAAGCTCCGGATAAAAGTCAGATTTTCCAGAAATATCCTGAAATAATCAAGAACCACCATCTTCTTGCCTTTATATGTGACAATCTCAACGTCATTGTTTCAATATCTGTGCAACCCCATGAGATAGAAAGCCTGATGGACATCGACATAGAGGTTAATCATGAACACGAGCTTGTTGGTGCACAGAGTATTAATACGGTTTCCGACTCCCTGCCGGGACTGGGAATTGTTGCCGCAGTTTTAGGCGTTGTTGTCACCATGGGAAAAATCAGCGAACCGCCTGAAGTTCTGGGTCATTCAATAGGTGCAGCTCTTGTCGGGACCTTTCTTGGTATTCTGATGTGCTATGGGTTTGTTGGTCCCCTCGCTACAAACATCACCCATATGATACGAGAAGAAGGTGTGGCTTTCCAGATGGTAAAGTTGTCTCTCATTGCATACATGCAGACCACATCACCTCAGATGGCGGTTGAGTTTGGAAGGAGAGCCATAGCTGGAAATGACAGGCCGACGTTTAACGAACTTCAGCAAAACATCAAAAAGGGCGGCGGCGGAAAGAAATAACAACAGAATACAGGATATGAACAATGGCGGCTGAAGGCGGGAAAAAAAAAGAAGGCACCACCATCATTATAAAGAAGGTAAAAAAGGGCCATGGCGGTCATCACGGCGGCGCATGGAAAGTAGCCTATGCCGACTTTGTAACAGCCATGATGGCCTTTTTCCTGCTCATGTGGCTTATTAACTCGGTCAAACCTGAAACAAAAGCCGCCCTTTCCAAATATTTCAGTGAAGACGCCACGCTCACACAGGGTGGGCCACCAACGCCCAGTACCGATATCGATCTTCCCCCTCAGGATCCTACAGAACAATCTGAGGCCATGACCAAGTCCATGGAGCTTGAGGAGGAGCTGCGCGAAATTGTCGACCAGATGCTCTCGGGCCTGAAAGATCAGATTATTGTAAAGCTTGTTGATGGCAATGTAAGAATCGAAATCGTTGACAAGGAGCGAAATCCTTTGTTTGCCAGCGGAAGTTCAGAGCTAAGCGAGAGTGCAAAAAAAATAATTAAAGAAATGACCAAAGCACTGTTTGATATTCCCAATATGGTCGTTATTGAAGGACATACCGATGCTGTTAATTTTTCAACTACAAAATATACCAACTGGGAACTTTCAACCGAGAGGGCATCGGCGGCACGAAAGGTTCTTGAAACCAGCGGCCTTCCTCCGGAACGTATTGCAATGGTTGCAGGTTATGCATCCTCAATTCCATTTGTTATAAAAAATCCGTTAAGCCCTGAAAACAGGAGGATCAGTATCGTTGTTCTTCCTCCCAAAAAAAATATCAGGAATCTCTATAAGGATTGATAGATGTTCAGTCTCTGAAGTGATCGAAAATCGCTTTAATGGGAATAAACATACACAATTTATAACAGCAAAAAAAATAAAATGTTTAAAAATACCGGACTACCGGACTGGAATTTTTTTTGAAATGTAAGGCCCGGGGTGATGATGACCACCACCCCGGTTTAATCAGATGTGATTATCCGATCACTATAAGAAGATCGCCGGTTGCAACGTCGGCATCCTTGGAAACCAATACTTCTTTTACAGTGCCGTCGATGGGGCTCATGATATTGTTCTCCATTTTCATGGCTTCAATGACCAGAAGCACCTGACCGGCGAAGACGCTGTCGCCTGCCTTTGCCATGACGGACATGACTTTGCCCGGAATAGGCGCAGTTATTTTTTCACCAGGGCCTGATGCGGAAGCTGCAGATTTCCCACTTGCCGGTTTTGAAGCAGCCGGTTTGGCTGCTGCGGGTTTTGGCGCTTCTGTCTTTGGTGCCGGTTTTGGTGCCGGAGCCGGTGCGGATGATGCCGGAGATGAAACCTGGCTTGAGCCGTCAATTCTTACACGATAGGGAACCTGATTTACGGTAACATTGGCTACAGTGCCCTGGATCATACCTATTTCAACGGAAAAAGGCTGATCATTGATTGAAAAATTATAAACTGTCATTTTGGGATCCTCACTTTTATTGTTTTTCATGACCCAGGGCCTGTCTGCTCCGGACCATGATTTGGTTTCAACCGGTAATTATTTAGCACCGGACGTTTTTTGTAAATGCATTGCCAGCCCTATGGTTGCCGCCTTCAAATTCATATCGGACGGACAAAGGTTCCGGCCTTCATTTTCCAGATGAAGCGCAAGGCCTATAGCCGCCGCTTTCATGCCTGAATCGGACAAACGAAGGGCTCTGCCGCCATTGGTAAACAGATGAATGGCAAGACCGATGGCCGATGCCACATCCTCCGGGATTTCTTCAACCGGAACGGTTTCCGGCTCATACGCCTCGGGTTCATGTTTCACCGGAGCAGGAGCAGGCATCGGCGCCGGGACTGCTGCTTTCTTTTTCGCATCCATGGATTTAAATACTTTCCCGGAAAGCATCATCCCGATCATCAGGATACTCAGTACAAGAAATACGCCAAAAAACCGGATGACAAGAGTACCCAGGGCGTATCCCCAGAAACTGTCCCGGGGGCCGATGATGATCTGGATTTTTCCGTCAGCCATTCCATCTTCATCCAGAACACTTCCATCACGAATAACAGAGCTGATGGCGGTGATCCCATCTTCGCCGGGGTTAGCCATGATGCCGATGGTGCCCCAGGCCCTGGTTTTCCGATCCGTGAATCCCCAGATATCCGTTGCAGACGTAAAATAGTTTGAGGACAGGGTGAGGGTCACCTCGCCTCCGGGTGATGCAGGGACAATATCCAAAAGAAAATATCCGGAACGATAATTCTTCCAGTTAATGTTAGGTCTATTGGCGTCTGTAAAATCAGTGTCTGCAGGCTTGAACAGCATCCCACCATCCCCATCCACATGGAACCGGATCTGGATGGGCGTGCTTTTACCTCTGGGGATCAGTTCAGACACCCAGTCATTCCCTTCCTGTGTAAAAACGGGTTTCGGTTTTTCAATATCGTCCCCGAAAGCAGCCCATAAGCTGCTGTTAATGGTCAGCAAAAGAGCTGCAGTTATGATCCATATATAAAGCTGTTTTAGTCGCATCCGCATTCCTCCTCTTATTGAAACATCGCAATCATCATACCGGCTGCTGCTGCAGAACCGATAACACCGGCCAGATTGGGAGCCATGGCATGCATCATGAGCCAGTTGTTGGGATCAGCTTTCAGCCCTTCGACATGGGACACGCGGGCCGACATGGGAACAGCGGAAACACCTGCTGAACCGATTAAAGGATTGATTTTTTCCTTAAGAAAAAGATTCATGATATGAACCGTCAGAATCCCGCCGAATGTGCAGACCACAAAATCCAGGAGGCCAAACCCGAAGATCAGAAGCGGCTTCCAGTTGAGGAAGACTTCTGCCTGCATGGTGGCCCCCACTGATAACCCAAGAAAAATCGTCACAATATTCATCAAAGAATTCTGGGCTGTATCAGTCAGTCGCTTGACCATCATGGATTCGCGCATGAAATTACCAAACATAAACATGCCCATCAACGGCGCCACCATAGGAATCAGTAAAACAATCAGGGCGCAGCCGATGAGGGGAAAGAGAAGCTTTTCACGGGCTGATACCGGCCGCAATTGCCGCATCTTGATCCTTCGCTGCTCCGGTGTGGTCATCCACCGCATGATGGGTGGCTGAATCAACGGCACCATGGCCATATAGGAATATGCAGCCAGGGCATTGGCGCCCAGAAGATGGGGGGCCAGTTTGGCGGTGAGATAGATGGTGGTCGGGCCGTCGGCTCCGCCGATGATCCCCACGGAGGCTGCTTCCTTAAGGGTAAAACCGAAAAACAGAACCCCGACATAGGTGACAAACACCCCGAGCTGGGCCCCGGCACCGATAATCAGCATCTTGGGATTGGCAATGAGGGGCCCGAAATCCGTCATGGCCCCGAGCCCGAGAAAAATAACACAGGGAATAATTTCCGATGCCACGCCATACTGGTAAAAATATTGAATCAGATGCGGGTGGCCTTCGGTATTCAGCCCCATGAGGGGGACCAGCGGGAAATTAACCAGAAAAATACCGAATCCGATGGGCAGCAGCAGAAGGGGCTCAAACCCCTTGGCCACTGCCAGATAAAGAAAAAAGAGCGCGATCAAAAGCATTATCCCGTGTCCCCAGGTCATGTGCGGAATACCGGTCTGAGAAATGAGGATGTTTTGAATCAGTTCGAGTACATATTGCCAGGACATAAATGGTCTCCCTTTTGTTAAAGTGGAATATTGCCGTGTTTTTTCAGAGGGTTGGTGTCCTTCTTGGTCTTCAGCATATGAAGGGCCTGAACCAGCTTTGGCCGTGTATCGGCTGGATCGATAATTTCATCGATATAGCCGAGCTCGGCAGCCCGGTAGGGGTTTGAAAATTTCTCCTTATACTCACCAATCATTTTTATCCGCTCTGTTTGAGGGTCATCTGACCTCTCAATTTTCTCACGGCTGATAATATTAACAGCACCTTCAGCTCCCATCACAGCAATTTCAGCAGTCGGATATGCAATGTTAACATCACCGCGCAGGTGCTTTGAACTCATGACGATATAAGCCCCGCCATAGGCTTTTCGGGTTATTACGGTAATACGGGGAACCGTGGCTTCACAAAAGGCATAGATCAGTTTAGCGCCATGCCGGATAATACCGCCGTGTTCCTGGTGAGTTCCGGGAAGAAAACCCGGAACATCCTCGTAAATGATTAAAGGAATATTGAACGCATCGCAGAATCGCACAAATCTTGCGCCTTTGGTACTGGCATTGATATCCAGGCATCCGGCCATCACCGACGGCTGGTTGGCAATCACACCCACCGGCATGCCGTCCAGACGGCCAAAACCAATCACAATATTTTTCGCCCAGTGCTCCTGGACTTCAAAGAAATAAAGATCATCCAGGTTTGAGCAGATAATGGTACGCATATCATAGGGCTTTCTGGGATCAGGCGGCACTATATCCCGTAAGGTCTCATCCCGCCGCGCAGGATCATCGGCACAGGCTTTTACCGGAGGTTTTTCTGTATTATTCTGGGGAAGGAATCCCATCAATTCCCGAATGGACGCAAGACAGGTGCGGTCATCGGGTGAGGCAAAGTGTGCCACCCCGCTTTTGGCGTTGTGGGCCATGGCACCGCCCAGGTCTTCCTTGCTCACAATTTCATGGGTAACGGCCTTTATGACATCCGGTCCCGTGATAAACATATAACTTGTCTTTTCCACCATAAAAATCCAATCGGTCAGGGCTGGTGAGTAAACCGCTCCGCCTGCCGAAGGTCCCATGATGGCTGTTATCTGAGGAATAACACCCGACGCCATGACGTTTAGTAAAAAGATATCACCATACCCGGCAAGGCTCATGACTCCTTCCTGAATTCTTGCTCCACCTGAATCACACAGTCCGATGACCGGAGCCCCGGCCTTCATGGCAAGTTTCATAATTTTACAGATTTTTTCAGACTGGGTGAGAGACAGAGACCCGCCATAGGCAGCGAAGTCCTGAGCAAAAACAAATACCTGTCTACCGTGAATACATCCCCAACCGGTCACGACACCGTCTCCGGGAATTTTCTTTTCAGCCATATCAAAATCGGTGCAGCGGTGGAGTTTAAAACGATCCAGTTCCACGAAAGATGCTGGATCTAAAAGGCAGTCAAGACGCTCCCGTGCAGTGAGTCTTCCGCTCTCATAATGTTTTTTGATGCGTTCGGCACCACCGCCTTCGAGTACTTGACGATTTTTTCCCTCAAGTTGCCCGAGTAATTCCGCATTGTTCATCAATTGATCCTTCTAATTTTTAAAAACCTGCTAAAAATTCACACAATGTTTACAATATAGCTATGCTTTTTGTCAATAGAAGAATTGATCCTGAAAAGTGTTGACAGGCTCTGGACAGGAGGATATATTCCATATTCAGAATATAATGAACAAAAGGAATTCGGCATGAAAGAATTTATAAAAGTCATGAAGGCCCTCTCCGACCCGGCAAGGGTCAGGATATTAAAAATGCTCCAGTATAAAACCATGTGTGTCTGTGAAATCCAGACCGCTCTGGAAAAAGCTCAGTCCACCACCAGCAAACATCTGAAAATACTGGAGGACGCAGGACTCATTTTCTATCAGAAGGATGGGCTCTGGGTCAATTATCAGATTTCAGACGGTAGCCAGAGCCCTTATGCCGCCAGCCTCATTGGAAACCTGCGGCACTGGCTGAACGATGATCCTGAAATTAAAAAAATTACTGCCCGTTTACCGGGGATTGACCGGAAGGAAATCTTAAATCGAAATTGATAAGGAGTATATAATGATGAAAAGCTATTGTACATCAGACCTTGAACAGAAGGGGGTTCGATAATGAAACATATCCGGTTTATTATTTTCTGCGTCATTGCCTTTGCAGTCATAAGCCTCGTAAAGACACAGTTCTATGATTATGCCACGGCAGACTCATCTTCCGGAACCAAAGCCCATGGGACTCAGATTGGTTTTGACCAGCTCCCGGTAAAAGGGATGGTGACCATGATAGATCTGGGAGCCACTGAGTGCATCCCCTGCAAAATGATGGCACAACTCACAACCATGGGGGTCACTCCTCCATCTGGAAAAAAGGATCAGGGGTAAATGATATGCTGAACCAGCTTTTTATCACTGTTAATCAGTGGATTACCGGCGGCACAGTCCTGGCGGCAGTCGGATGTTTCATCTGGGGTATGATCAGTGTGCTTCTCAGCCCCTGCCACATGGCCTCCATTCCTTTGATTGTGGGCTATGTCGGGGGCCAGGACAAAATGGTCCAGCCGCGGCAGGCAGGGGTATATTCAGTTCTTTTTACCGTGGGGCTGTTTCTGACCATTGCCGTCATCGGTATTATCTGCGCCCTTTTGGGACGGATGCTGGGGGATGTAGGGAATTACTGGCAGATTCTCATCGGTGCCATCCTGATCTGGGTGGCCCTGGGCATGCTGGGGGTGGAAAAATGTTCCATGTCCGGCAGCCTTTTATACAAACTGAAACTCAAAGGAATGACCGGAGCCTTTATCCTGGGACTTGCCTACGGCATCCTCTCCGGCTCCTGTACCTTCGGTTTCATTGCACCGATCCTGGCCGTCATCACGGTCCAGGAAAAAGTCATGACCGGTATTCTCCTGATTGTTCTTTTCGGTATCGGGCATTGCCTTCCCATTGCCATTGCCGGCAGTTCCGCCGCAGCCGTCCGAAAACTCATGGAAAACACGGCCTGGTTTAGCGCAGGCACCTGGTTTCGCAGAGGAGCCGGAACTCTGGTCGGGCTTCTGGGCTTTTATTTTATTATTAACCCATTTTATTAATATGGAGACCCCATGCAGCAGTCTGATGTTTTAAGACAGAGCCTAATGGATACTGTCCGCGAGGCCTGTCTCATTATCCTCTTATCCCTGGTGGCAGCCCTGGCTGTAAATCTCGCCCGGACCGATTCCATTCCTTTTATTCAAAACTGGTCTATAGAAGAACGACTGTCCCAGGACAACGGCGATTCCCTGGCCATCCCCCTGTCTGAAGCGGAAACCCTCTTCAAGGAGAACAAGGCAATTTTCCTGGATGCACGAGGTCAGGAGCTTTTTGATGAAGGGCATATCAAAGGAGCCAGAAACCTTCCCTGGCATGCGGTGGATGATTATTTTTCAGAGATTATAAAAGACATGGATCGCGAAACCCCTGTCATCACTTATTGTGACGGAGAATCCTGTAACCTGAGCCATGATCTGGCGGTTTTTCTTAAAAACATGGGCTTTACCCATGTAAAAATTCTCGTAAACGGCTGGACGGTCTGGGTAGAAAATAACCTGCCCATTGAAGCGACTGATAAATAAGGAGGCAATAATTTGAATTCATTTTATCGATTTTTCTATCATTTAACCCGGCTGATTCTGGGGGCAGTCTTTATTTATGCAAGCCTTGATAAAATTCTCCATCCAGGGGCCTTTGCCCAAGCCGTGTTCAACTACCAGGTTTTGCCCGGACAACTGGTCAACCTGACCGCCCTGATCCTGCCGTGGGTTGAGCTGATTCTGGGCGCCTGCCTTCTGTCCAATCGCTGGATGACGGGTGCTGCTGGCCTTGCTGCTGTTTTGATGACCGTTTTTATCGGGCTCATCCTGTTCAATCTGGCTCGGGGTCTGAATATCAGTTGTGGTTGTTTTTCCACAAATCCGGAAGAAGGCCCCATGGATAAATTGACCTTACTCAGGGATGCCCTGTTTTTAGTCCTGGCCTTTTGCCTGGTTGGCTTGACATATTATAAAAAAAGCAACTATCATAAAAATCAATTATATACTGTTTAATTTCCAGGAGATATTTATATGAAAAAAGAATCTGCCACCCTTGCGATATTTCTGCTGTTTTCATTTCTAACCATTTTCTCAGGCTCTGCTCCGGCCGATCAGAAACCCGAAGCTGTTTTATCGGAAAAAGTGTTCAATTTTGAATCCGCATGGGAAGGCGATATGGTAACCCATGATTTTATTCTGAAAAATAAGGGTTCTGCTCCTTTGGAAATTCTTAAGATAGACACCGACTGAGGGTGCACGGCAGCTTCAAGTGAGAAGCGTATCCTTCCTGGAAGTGAAGGAAAAATTACCATTTCATTGGCTACCCATGGGTATGGCGGACAAACCATCAGGAAAGTATTGAAGGTCCACACCAATGATCCGGCCCAACCCTTGATCGGGATTGAACTCATCGGCCAGGTCAAAGCCTTTGTTAACCTCTCCCCGGAGCATATCGAATTGAAGGGAAAGGCGGGGGCGGCCATAACAGCCACAATAACCCTCACACCGGCAGACAAAAATATGGATTTTAAGATTTCCCAGGCAACCGCAAGAGACAGGCAAAACATCCGGTTTGAAATCAAAAGAAATGACCAGGGCGCCTCTCCATATTATGAAGTGGTCGTTGAAAACATAAAAAAAGACCCTGGACGCTATGCCGATGTGATAACCATCTGGACCGATACCTCCAGAAAAATTCCTATCCGTGTCTTTGGAAATATTACCCAGTAGTTCCATCACCAAACCTTAACTTTGTTTTCTGTTCCATCCTATAATATTTAACTTCCAGGAGATATCCATATGAAAAAGGGACCTATCACTCTTTTATTGTTTCTGCTGATTTCAATTCTACACATTTTTCCAGGTAGTGTTCAAGCAGGGCAGGGGCCTGCGGCATTTATGCCGGAGCAAGTGTTCTCATTTGGTTCAGCCTGGGAAGGCGATATAATTTCTCATGATTTTATAATAATCAATAAGGGCTCTTCTCCATTGGAAATTATAAAGATTGAACCCGATTGTGGTTGCACTGCAGCTTCAGGTGAGCAACTCATCCTTCCGCTAAGAGCGGGAAAAATATCCCTTAAATTATCAACCGAGGGTTATGGCGATGAAACCCTAAACAAAATAACCAAAATTTATACCAATGACCCTCTACACCCATTGGTCAAAGTTGAGCTTAAAGGTTATGTGAAAAATTTTGTTGATCTCAGTACCGATTTTATTAAGCTGGAGGGAAAGGCGCGGCAGAAAATCATGTCCAAAATGACTATTACTCCAGCAAACAAAGAAATTGATTTTAAGATTGTCCGAGCAACTGCAAAAGATAATAGCAATATCCGCTTTGAGATCAAAAGAAACGACCAGGCAATACCGGCCCATTACGAACTCATAGTTGAAAATATACAAAAAGATCCTGGTCGTTATTCCGATCTGATTGTTCTCTTGACGGATACATCACAAACAATTTCCATCCGTGTCTTTGCAAATATTACCCAATAATTCCTTCACTGAAAGCTTAATCATCTCATTCATCATAAAGCGCCGATTGATTTCGAAAAAGGATTGACAGACTTTATGCAGGAGAATATATTCCATTTTGAGAATATGTTCTGAAAAAAATCCGGCTGGCTACCAGGATTAATCGGAACGAGATTTTAAATAAGAACTGATTTCATAGGATAATATAAAAATGAACCCATAAATGTTAAGGAGACTATCATGGATATCAAAATACTGGGGCCTGGCTGCCCCAAATGTCAGCAGACATTAACCATCGTAACTGAAGCCGTTGCCGAAACCGGCTTGGATGCAAAAATCGAGAAAGTCACCGGTGTCATGGAAATAGCCGGTTACGGCGTTTTTGGAACCCCGGCCGTGGTGGTGGACGGGGAAGTCAAATGTGTGGGAAAGATTCCCAAAAAAGAGGATGTCAAAGCCTG
Organism: Desulfobacula sp.; assembly: GCA_020048635.1. Lineage (GTDB taxonomy): Bacteria > Desulfobacterota > Desulfobacteria > Desulfobacterales > Desulfobacteraceae > Desulfobacula. The sequence continues at coordinate 15,256 of JAIFMF010000150.1, forward strand.
GCTGAAAAAATAAAGCAGGCGGTTTAACAAAACCCTAATCATTAATTTTTATAATCATTTTACCATAAAAAATTTTTTATAAGGAGCGATAAAATGAGTGAAGACTGTTGTGCATCCGTCTCAAGGACGAAGATATCGCCAGGGTGAAGGCTGCGGTTTTCGATACCTGCGACGTCAAACCCGGCATGGCCTTGACCCCGATAACGGCAAGCTGCTGCGGATAACACCTTTAAAGGAAGATGCACCCCCATGATGAAACGCTTAATAATTTTCTGCTTTATTGCCTTTGCAGTGATCAGCTTTGTAAAGACACCGCTCTACAATTATGTCTCAGCAGGCACTCCTGACGGGGCCAATGCCCAGGGGAATCAGATTGATTTTGAGGCTCTCCCGGTAAAAGGGATGGTGACCATGATCGATCTCGGTGCCACAGAATGCATTCCCTGTAAAATGATGGCGCCTGTCATGAAAAAAGTGGAAGCCGATTACCAGGGAAAGGCCGCCATTGTCTTCATCGACGTATGGAAAAACCGGGAACAGGCCCCGAAATATAAGATTAGGGCCATACCCACCCAGGTTTTTTACAATGCCTCCGGAACGGAAGTATTTCGTCATGAAGGGTTCATGAGCGAAAAAGATATTGTCGCTCAACTCACAAAAATGGGGGTTCCTGCCCCGCCGAAAAATAAGGATTAGGAGGGCTATGCTGGATCAGATTTTTCTAACCGTCAACCAGTGGATCACCCACGGGTTGAAAAATGCTCCATGTCCGGCATCCTTTTGATCTTTCTTTCTGGTCGGGCCTCTGGGCCTTTATTTTATCATTAATCCGTTTGTGACAAACCTATAACATCGGAAAACAAATATGCTGCTCAATGAGTATACCCTTGAAATCTTTAAATCCAAATGCCAGGCCGATGCCAGAGGGGTTCACTGTTTTGCCCACCTTGAGCAGGACGTCAGAGGCCCTGCCCTATCTGAACGCCGTCCTGGGCGGTTTTGAATACTTGAACGACCCGCCCGCCGTCACCTTCCGGGCTCAGGGCAAGCTGATCACGGTCCACGGCAGGAAGATCGCCGTCAATGCCTTGAGTGATGAAGCAGAAGCCAAAAAAATAGTTGAATGGCTGAAAAATGAAATCAACGCTGCCTGGGAGAAAAAAGACACTATCACCCCCCTCTTATACCGGTCTGCCAAGACCCGGGATCATTGAAATCCTGAAACTTCTGCCCAAAACCAATTGCCGGGACTGCGGCCAGCCCACCTGCATGGTCTTTGCCGCCAAGGTGGCCGAAGGTGCCAAAGAACCGGGAGACTGTACGCAGATCGGAACTGAAGAAAAGATTAAACTCGGCGATTATATGAAACGCTTTAACCTGGCCCTGTGCCTGGTCGGCTTGACATATTATAGAAAATCCGGGCATAATAAAAATCAATTGCATACTATTTGATTCCAAGGAGATTTCCACATGAAAAAAAAATCCATCATCCTCACAGTGTTTCTGCTGATTTCATTTCTAACTGTTTTTTCAAGCCCTGCCTCGGCTGATCAGAAACCCAAAGCGGTTTTGCCGCAAGGGGTCTTTAATTTTGAAAGCGTATGGGAGGGGGATATGGTTACCCATGATTATATCGTCAAAAATCAAGGCGATGCCCCCTTGGAAATTATCAAAGTAGACACCGACTGAGGGTGCACGGCAGCTTCAAGCGAGAAGCTTATCCTTCCTGGAAGCGAAGGAAAAATTACCATTTCATTGTCTACCCACGGGTATGGCGGACAAACCGTCAGAAAAATAATGAAAGTTCATACCAATGACCCGCTACAACCCTTTATCAGGCTTGAACTCCTGGGTCAGGTTAAAGCCTCTGTTCTCCTTAACCCCGGCCATATAGAGCTGAGCGGAAAAGCAGGACAACCCATATCCTCAAAAATAACCCTCACACCGGCAGAACGGAAAATGGATTTCAAAATCAAGCAGGCAGCGGCAAAAGACAATAAAAACATCCGGTTTGAAATCAAAAGAAACGACCCGGGTGGTACCGAATCTCCCTATTATGAACTGACTGTTGAAAATATCAAAAAAGACCCGGGAATTTATGCAGATGTGATCACCATCTGGGCCGATACAGGCAGAAAAATCCCTATCCGTGTCTTTGGAAATATCACCCAATAGATCCATCATTCAACGGTTAAGATATCCATCATAAAGCGCTGTTTCAAACCCCAGGGCTTGAAACAGCGCTTTGTATTTTTCTATTGACACAAGGTTGATATATCGTTATATTCCTTTTTAACGATTTAATAAGGAGAATATATGGTTCAGGTCCATCAAATCAAAATCGGCAAGCACCAGACCGGCATTGTCGGCCTTGATGATGCATTAAAAGAAATGACAGAAGAATGCCAAATAAAAATCCTGGGCCAGGGTTGCCCCAATTGCGACCGCCTCGAACAGGACCTGATGATACTGATTGCCGAAACCGGGATTGAAGCGGATCTTGAACAAATCCGAGATATCAGGGAAATCGGACAATACGGGGTGATGGGATCTCCGGCCCTGGTCATCAACGGAAAGGTCAAGGTCGTTGGTTCGGTGCCGTCCGCTGCCAGGCTCCGGGAGATGATCCTGGCGGCTGATGCGGAAATCAAACATCAGTAGGAACAACGGTAGAAAGGATATAAGAATCATGAAAGACTTTATCAGAGTTATGAAAGCCTTGTCAGACCCCAACCGGGTGAAAATGGTAAAAATGCTCCAAGCCAGACCCTTTTGCGTCTGTGAAATCAAAGAGACCCTCAACATTGCCCAGTCAACGGCCAGCAAACATTTAAAAATCCTTGAAGATGCCGGATTGGTAACGAGTGTAAAGGATGGGTTATGGGCCAACTATTCCCTTGACGACGGGAACAACTCCCTCTACAATTTGAAAAGGAATAATCATGGACTCTAAAATCACCGATCTCATCCAGGATGAGAAAAAATCGAAAAAAATGATGGCGTTAAACTTGGCCATGGGGGCCTTCGGCGTGTATCTCTGGTGGACAATCTACAAAAGCCTGCCCGGGCTGTCCGCATGGCTCACCTACAGCCTTTTGCCCATTAAAGCCGGGTCCCACCTGGGGGCGTCGGTGGAATTTTTCCTCTATGACACCCCCAAGGTCATGATGCTTCTGACTCTTGTGGTCTTCGGGGTGGGCATCATCCGAAGCTTTTTCACCCCTGAAAAAACCCGGGCGTATCTTAACGGGAAAAGTGAATTTGCGGGTAATATCTTGGCTGCCCTTTTGGGGATCGTGACCCCTTTCTGCTCCTGCTCTGCCGTCCCTTTATTTATAGGGTTTGTGACTGCCGGTGTCCCGCTGGGAGTTACATTTTCATTCCTGATTTCCGCCCCCATGGTCAATGAAATTGCTCTGGGACTCCTCTATGGCCTTCTGGGGTGGAAAATCGCTGCCATTTATCTGGGGACCGGCCTTTTTATTGCGATTTTTGCCGGATGGATCATCGGCCGTTTAAAACTTGAAGCCCACGTAGAAGACTGGGTAACCAATATCAATGCTCCCTCCATATCCCTGGAAGAAGAAAAATTAAACTGGAATGATCGGTTCCGATATGGTTGGGATGCCGTCAAAGAGATTGTCGGCAAAGTATGGCCCTATGTGATAGCCGGAATTGCCGTGGGTGCCGGTATCCATGGATTTGTCCCCGAAGGCGCCATGGCGTCCATCATGGGTAAAGATGCCTGGTGGTCTGTCCCGCTTTCCGTAGCCATTGGCATCCCCATGTATTCCAATGCCGCCGGGATTATCCCCATCGTTGAAGCCCTTTTGGGCAAAGGGGCAGCTCTTGGAACGGTACTGGCCTTCATGATGAGCGTCATCGCCCTGTCTTTGCCTGAGATAGTCATTCTTAGAAAAGTTCTGAAACCCAGGCTGATTGCCGTCTTTATCGGAGTGGTGGGTTCGGGCATCATGTTTGTCGGCTATTTATTTAATATGATGATTTAAAATTTCAAAAATTAAAAAAGGAACATATATCATGAACAACAATAAAATAATCATCCTCTTAGGCCTACTCGGATTTATCGTCATGGCGGATAACTGGGTAGTCTCCCCGATTCTCCCGGCCATTGCCGAAAGCCTCGGCATTCCGGTTGAAAATGCAGGAATCCTGATTTCCGCCTATATGATCCCCTTTGGGATTTTCCAGATCATCTACGGCCCCTTGGCCGACCGGTTTGGAAAAAAACAGATCATCACCTTTGCCATCCTGTTTTTCACCGTGGCCACGGGCTTGTGCGCCCTGGCCGGCAGTCTGAACGGACTTTCCGTTTACAGGGCCTTGACCGGTATTTTTGCCGCCGCGATCATGCCCATCTGCATGGCCCTGATCGCGGACCTGGTGCCGCTTGAAAAACGCCATATGGCCATCGGCACCTTTATGGGCATCGCCTTTCTGGGACAGGGGTTGAGCATGATCACCGGCGGGGCCATCGCCTATTTTCTGAACTGGCGGGGGGTGTTTGTGGTTTATGCGGTTCTCTCTTTCATTCCCCTGATCCTGATCCTGAAAAACTATAAACACCTGCCCGATACCCGGAATCCCCAGAGCCGGTTCTTAGGGCCTTACATGGAATTGCTGACCAAGAGGAATAGCCTTTTTACCTATATCCTGATCCTCCTTGAGGGCATATTCATCATCGGCAGTTTTTCTTTTCTGGGCGCCTATATATCCAAAACATACTCGTTCAATTATCTGGGCATCGGGGCCATCATGACGGCCTTTGGAGTGATGTCCATTGTGGGCGGACGCCTGGGCGGAAAGCTTGTCCCGAAAACCGGTCCGCGATTTATATTGACTCTGGGATTGATTTTTGCCCTGACAGCGGATCTGGTGATCTATCTTTCCGGGCAGTCCCTCGGGTTGCTCATCCCTGGTATCGGTCTTCTGGGACTTGGGTTCATTTTCACCCATTCCACCCTTTTGACCCGGGCCACTGAATTTGCACAGAAAGCACGCGGGACGGCCATGTCCCTGGTGGCCTTCTGCTTCATGGGCGGAGGGGGAATCGGAACGGCCCTGGGCGGGAAAATAGCAACAGTCTATGGATTATCCACGCTTTTTCTCATATACGGGATCATGCTGGGCATCACGCTCTGCCTCAGCTTTTTTCTGATTCATAATCCAAAGAAGACCACGGAACCAGTGTCGGTCCCTGCAAATTAAACGATTTATAAATGGAACGTCACCCCATAATTTCATAAAAACAAGGAATCATTATGACACATGCAGGTGAAGACAAGCATGACACATGCCGGCAAACAACAAAACAAAAGGGACCGTTCACACCCCTGCCCCATGATGAAGCCAGCCATTGTGATAATTGTTCAGGGCATCACCACTCGGTTAATGTTGAAGAAACCAGCGGGACAAGGCTGCTGATCACCCTGGCGCTGAATCTGATCATTCCGGTGATTCAGATCATTGCCGGAGTTTTCGCCCACAGCATGGCCCTGATCTCCGATGCCACCCATAATTTCAGCGATTTCATGGCAATCCTGATTTCTTATATCGCTTATAGAATCGGCAAAAAAGGGGCAACGGCCCAGAATACCTTCGGGTATCGCCGGGCGGAAATCATGGCGGCCTTATTGAATGTGACCCTCCTTTCCGGGGCCTGCATTTTTATTCTATATGGTGCCTTTCAAAGATTTTCAGCCCCTGAAATCGTATCCGGGAAAATCGTGATCTGGATGATGTTTAAACCCTGGTACTGGCTGGACCCTCTGCTGTCCATCCTGATTGCGGCTTTTATTTTGAAAAACTGCTGGACAATTCTCAAATCTTCCACCTCTATTTTAATGAATGCCGTCCCCAGCGATCTGGATTTAAATGATGTCCGCTCCCATCTTTTATCCATGGACGGCATTCAAAACGTTCATTATCTTCATGCCTGGCCCTTGAGTTCTTCCGGGGTTTCATTTTCCTGTCACGTTGTTGTGCCGGATCAACTAGTCAGCCGGACGGAAAAACTATCCGAACAAATCCGGCACTCCATTTTCCACACCTTCGGCATTGACCACCCGGTGCTTCAGTTTGAAACCGAATCCTGCGGCAACGGCACCCTTTTGTGTGAAATGTTTACCGGAAAAATTAAATCAATTGAACAAAGGATGAAAAATGAATCTCGTCGAATTTAAAAACGTCTCCAGATCCTATCAAATGGGAAGTGTTACTGTGGCAGCCCTCCAGGATGTCACATTGAGTATCCCCAAGGGTGCCTTTACGGCACTGGTGGGGCCTTCGGGCAGCGGGAAGACCACGGCCCTGAACCTCATCGGCTGCTTGGACAAGCCCAGCCAGGGCGAGGTCCTGGTGGCTGGTCAGTCCACCGGCGGCATGAACCGGAAGCAGGGTGCGGATTTCAGGGGAGAAAAGCTGGGGTTTGTGTTCCAGGATTTCAACCTTCTGCCTGTACTCACGGTATTTGAAAATATTGAATACCCGCTGCTCATGATCCGCGATATGCCGAAGAATCTCAGGCGGCCTTTGGTGGAAAAGGTTCTGGCCGCCGTGTCCATGGAAAATCAGGCCGACAAATACCCGGCCCAGCTTTCAGGCGGCCAGAAACAGCGGGTGGCCATTGCCCGGGCCCTGGTGGGCAACCCGCTCCTGGTGCTGGCCGATGAACCCACGGCCAATCTGGACGGGGCCACGGCAAAAACCGTGGTGGAACTGATGAAACAGATGCGGGATGAATTCGGAACCACCTTTGTATTTTCCACTCATGATCCCAGGATCATGGACCAGGCCGAACTGACCTTTCACATCCTGGACGGCCGCCTCATGGACGGACCGGCCGGAGCAAAGGAGGTGGACCATGTTTAAAGTTTTACGTCTGGCCATTAAAAACCTGTTGCGCTACAAGCGCCGTACCCTCTTGACAGGCCTTCTCATCGTAGTCGGCGTGGTGGCGGTCATCGTGTTTTCAGGCTTAAGCGGTTCCTTTAAACAGGCCATTGTGGGGCAGATCACCGATTCCGTCCTCAGTCATTTGCAGGTTCATCGCAAGGGGTATCTGGCCAGCATCGACAATCTTCCTCTGGACCGCATGATGCCGCCCAAGGCCTTTGAAAAACTGGAAACAATTCTCTCTGGGGCGGAAGGAATCGCGGCCTATTCCCCACGGATCAAATTCGGGGCCATGCTGAGCAATTATACCCAGACCACCAATGTCCGGCTGAATGGCATTGACCCGGCCAAGGAGCAGAAGACGGTTCCTTTGCTGGCCTCAAGGGTTAAGGATGCAGCCCATGATGATGTTTTATTAAAACCGGGGGAAGTGCTGTTGCCTGAAATCCTGGCCAAGGGCATGGACCTCAAAACAGGGGACACGGTGGTGCTGGTGGCCAATAACAAGGAAGGGTCTGTCAACGGCATGACCTTTAAGGTGGCCGGAATCGTGGAAAGCCTCATGGGGCCGGGCGGTCGGGACGGCTATCTGCATATCGACGACAGTGTTGCCCTCCTTCGCATGGAAACCCCGGAAATCAGTGAAGTGGCCATCCGGGTCAAGAACTTCGGCAACCTGAAGACGGTGGCCGGGAAGTTGAATGACCTTGTGGCCCCCCTGACCAACAAACAGGGCGGCCCCATGTTCGAGGTGCACACCTGGGAGCAGCTCACTCCTTTTTACAATATCATACGGATGATTGACGTCATGACCCTGGGCATCCGGATCATCCTCATTGCCGTGGTCCTCATCAGCGTCCTCAATGTCATGATGATGAGCGTTTATGAGCGGGTCCGGGAAATCGGCACCCTGGCCGCCATGGGCACCCGGCCGGGCCGGATCATGGCCTTGTTTGTGGCCGAAGGAATCTGTCTCGGGCTGGCCGGCGCCATAATCGGTTCCCTCATCGGCGCCGGGATTTTATGGATCATGAACCTGACCGGCGTGGATGTCGCTTTCGGCAGCAACAACCAGATCTTTACCCTATCCCCGACCATTGCCCCTGCTGAAGTGGCCCTGACCTGCATCATCGTGCTGGGGGTATCCATCCTGGCCAGCCTTCAACCGGCTGCCAAAGCCGCCGGGCTGGAACCGGTGGAGGCCCTGCGCCATGTTTAAACGATTAAAAACGGAGACTGTCATGAACCCTAAAAAATTGATCTATATGTTCTGCCTGTTAGTGCTAACACTGCTTCCCTCTGGCGTTTTTGCCGAACCTTTGACCGGTGCACAGATCCTGTCCCAGGTGGATAAAAACATGGAGCCGGGAGATCTTGCCATGTATCGCAAGATCATCAATATTGAACCGGACGGGAAGAAAAAGGAATTTGTTCTCTGGTACTTAAGAAAAGACAAAGACAAAATCGTCACCCTGTTCGTCTCTCCGGCCAGCGAGGAAGGACGGTCCACCCTGCGTCTCGGCGACAATATGTGGCTTTATATCCCCAATGTGGGCAAGCCCATCCGGATTACCAGCATGCAGTCGGTGGTGGGCGGGGTTTTCAACAATGCCGACATCATGCGCCTGGACTATGAGGTGGAATATGATGTGACAAGCCTTGAAGACGACCAGGGGCAATATCTCCTGGATCTCAAGGCCAAAACCGGGACCGTGGCCTATGACCGGCTCAAAATGTGGGTGCTTAAAAAAGAACTCGTGCCCTCCCGGATCGAATGCTATGCCGCCACGGGCATGCTGATCAAGACCCTGTATTTCAAGGATACCAAAGACATCGGGGACGGCGTGGTCAGGCCTGCGGTCATGGAAACGGACAGCCCGCTGTATAAAGGTTACAAATCCATCATGATTTCAGCCGATCTGAAAAAATCCAATTTCAGTGATGAAGTCTTTACCCTGAACTATCTGTCCAGGGTCAAAGATCTGCGATAAGCCATGCGATTTCTGATCTTTATTTCCGGGATGGTTTTATTTGCCGCCCAGGCTGTTGCAGGCGAATATGATTTTACCATCCCGGAAGCGCAGAAAAAATCCTATGAACTGGGGGGTCGTCTGGAATCCCGGTATATTTATCATCAACTGGATGACGAGTCCACCCGCTACAAGCTGACCTATTTTCAGGATGATCCCGGAGCGGCTACCCATGAATTCAAAGAATCGCTGGAGCTTTCCGCTACCTGGAAAAAAGAAATTTTCCAGGCTGTGCTGCTCACCCGCCACGAGTTTTCAGACACCTGGGCGGAAAGTGGATGGACCCATGATGTCTATGAGGGCTATGTATCCTTAAGGCCATCCCCGTCCCTGACCCTGGATGCCGGTAAAAAACAGGTTTCATGGGGAAAGGGCTATGCCTGGAACCCGGCTGCTTTCATCAACCCGGCAAAGGACCCGGATGACCCGGGCTTGAGTCTGGAAGGCCGCAGCCAGATCGGAATGGACCTGATTAAAAGCTTTACAAAAGGCCCCCTGGCCAATGTCGGGGTGACGGCCTTACTCCTGCCGGTCATGGAAGACTGGGCCAATACGGATCTGGGTGAAGACGGGGATCTGAACCTGGCGCTCAAACTTTACCTGCTCTGGCAGGACACTGACCTGGACTTCATCTTTTTTGATGGCCCGGACCAGCCCCAGAGTTTCGGGTTTGATTTTGCCAAAAACATGGCCGAAAATATCGAGATTCATGGAGAACTGGCCTTGAGAAAAGATGTCAGCCGCCTGATCCTGGATGAAACCGGAAACACCCGGCAGACAAAGGAAAACCCCATGGACTTTCTCTTCGGGGTCCGTTATCTCAATACTGTGGACACGACTTTTATTGCCGAATATTATCACAACGGGTCCGGGTATGACAAAGAGGAGACAAAAGATTTTTTCATCTATCAGGAAGAAGCCTTCAGCCAATGGTTATCAAGCCGGAATGCATCCGTCATGCAGCAGGCCGCGCAAAAGACCCGGTCCTATTACAGCCGGGGGAATTTTGGCAAAGACTATCTTTATCTGAAGATTTCCCAGAAAGAACCCTTTGATATCCTGTATTTCACTCCCTATATCGCCACCATTGTGAACCTCCAGGATTCAAGCTTTAATCTTCAGCCCGGCCTGACCTTTACCCCCATCACCAATTTTGAATTGAATCTGCGGGTCAGCATCCCCATGGGCCCAGACAACACGGAATTCGGCGAAAAACCTGATGCCTTCCGCCCTGAAATCTGGGTGAGGTATTATTTTTAAAATCAGCTCCGGCCGACAGGATTACCTTTTTGCAGATATTCCCTGAATTCATCCGAGATCCTCTCATCACTAGCCACGCTCTCCCAAAAGTCGCGCGCTGCTTTTTTAACGGTGTCCATCAGATCCCTGCCAATGCCAGAAGCTTTGGGTTCAGGCTGCACAAAGGAAAAAGGCTGGGCTTCGCCACCGCTATTGGGGGCAAATCCCATGGAACACATATCATACAGGGGCAGCAGCCGGAAGGCTTCCCCCTCCAAGGACAGGCTCAGATTCCCCAAATGCATGTCCGAATTATTGATGAGACGGCCGAACTGCCATAACGCTTCCGCATTGAGCGCATCCTGTTCGCTCATCAATTTTTTTTTGAACAGGGCATGTGCGGCCTGGGGCCAATTCGTTCCTATCCCCGTAAACTCGGCATCAGCCACCTGGAGTGACACCATGGGCCTTCTTCCATATTCCCCGGATCTGTCAAACCGCCGGGTCTCCAGAAAGAGTCTTTCACCCATTTCCAACAACCGGATTTCTGCTGCCGGAAAAAGCCGATCGTGAATTGTTTTTGCAGCATGGTATTCCGTAATTAAAATATCACGCCACCGTACAGCAGGTTCCTGGACCCCCTTTGGGGAGAATTTCACAATGACATGGGACGCCTGGTTGCCGTTAAAAGCGGTGAATTTCGGCTGTTCTCCGCCGGCGGATGAGCCCGGTACAGCGCCGCCCATAACACCATCGGCAAGGGCAGGATAGTCTTCATCCGAAACACAAACGGGTTTGGATCTGACGCGCAGCCGCGCCTGATCCCCGAATTTGAAATTACCCGACAGGTCATCTCCGTTGGAGATCAGATAGCACCCGATCTGATCGGTGTTCCAATATCTTGGGTCTGTTGGAAAATCGTTGGATTGGGTCGCCATGGCCTGCGCCGTCAGTCGGCCCAGAAACCCCTGGGGCCTCAGATCATAGAGAAAATACGGCAAGCCAGCGTACAGGCCGTCTTTATTTTCGCCCATTAATAAGGGGGAAATATTACTGACCGGCTCCAAAAAGAAACCGCCGTGGCAGAGTGGTCGGATATAGGCAATTAAAGCTGTGTTTCCGTCTTCATCCACCATACTTAGCGGCAGTTTGTCGCTGCTGCCGAAAGCATTGCAGGTTGCGGCATATCTGATGGACCGGCCCATGGGCAGTTGCACAACAGCATCTTCCATTTCTCTGAGCCGGCGTGCCACGGAACTCTGGCTCAAGCCGGTTGCTGCCTGGATTTCCCTGGAGGTTGAGGGCCCCCGCCCCAGATATTCCCTTATTGAAAGTGGCATGGGATAGCTCCTGGTGAATAAAACTAATAAGCTGAATAAATAAAATTAAACCTATAAATATTAAAAATAGTGTTTTATCAATATATTATCATTAACATTCTATAAAATATGGTCAATTATATGACTAATATCATGGATGTCAATCCAAATGATGGCATGGGGGCTACAGGTCTTTTTTATGTAAGCTTTTCCCGGAAATACAGGCGCTGGAAAAAGAAGGCTACGTTTACAAGACCGATCATGACCGGCACTTCCACCAGGGGCCCGATGACTGCGGCAAAGGCTGCACCGGAATTCAAACCGAAAACCGCGATGGCCACGGCAATGGCCAGCTCAAAATTGTTGCTGGCAGCCGTAAAGGCCAGGGTGGTTGTCTTTTTGTAATCGGCCCCCACCTTTTTCCCCATATAAAAAGACACCAGGAACATGATCACAAAATAAACCAGAAGGGGAATGGCAATTCTCACTACGTCCATGGGGATCTGAACGATGAGATCCCCCTTGAGGCTGAACATGAGCACAATGGTAAAGAGAAGCGCGATCAGGGTCAGAGGGCTTATCCTGGGAACCACCACTGCATGATACCGGTCTCGGCCCATGATTTTAACACCGATAAATCGGGTCAGAGCACCGGCAATAAAGGGGATGCCAAGATAGATAAACACGCTCTCGGCAATCTGTCCGATGGTGATATCCACGGTCGTGGCCTGGATTCCGAAAAGGGGCGGCAGCACTGTGAGAAAAAACCAGGCATACACGCTGAAAAACAGGACCTGAAAGACGCTGTTAAAGGCCACCAGCCCTGCCGCATACTCGGTGTCTCCTTTGGCCAGTTCATTCCAGACAATGACCATGGCAATGCAGCGGGCCAGACCGATCATGATCAGGCCTGCCATATATTCGGGATAATCCCGGAGAAAAATGATGGCAATGAAAAACATCAGAAAGGGGCCGACCACCCAGTTCTGGACCAGGGAAAGACCCAGGACGCGAATATTCCGGAACACATCCGGCATATCTTCATACCGCACCTTGGCAAAGGGCGGATACATCATGAGGATGAGGCCGATGGCAATGGGAATGTTGGTGGTTCCCACCGTGAACAGGTTGACGAAATTTTTTACGCCGGGCACCAGCCATCCGGCCAGGACCCCTGCCAGCATGGCCGCAAAAATCCAGAGCGTCAGATACCGGTCCAGAAAGGAAAGCCCCTTGCCTACACCCTGACCTGTCCCCGGGGCAGGACAAAATCCCTGATCCACATTCATCGGGTTCATTTTTTTCTCCTGTATTGGTGTTTCATTTAATATTGTCCGGCAGGGCTTCCACAAAAGCCCTGATTTCATCTCTCACCTTCCGGTAGCAATCCAGTTGGGCTGCTTCATCCCCCCCTTGTGCCGCGATCTCCCTGGCCAGAGACGGCGGATCGGCAAACCCGGCATGGATGCGTTTGCAGGATGCCGGAAAATAGGGGCAAGACTCCCGGGCATGGTCACAGACCGTCACGATCACATCCAGGTCCTTGCCCGTAAATTCATTGACATGCTTTGACCGCTGCCCTGAAATATCCACTCCGGCATCAGCCATGACGGCAACGGCATGAGGATTCAGCCCATGGATTTGTACCCCGGCGGAAAAAGCCTCGATCCGTTCCCCTTTGAGAGTGCGGGTCCAGCCCTCCGCCATCTGGCTCCGGCATGAATTTCCCGTACATAGAAATAATATCTTCAGTTTATTCATTATGGGGTCCTTCCTTTTTGATGGGGCAGCAGGCTTCCCCGCGTTGTTTTCTGCAGAGGTCCTCACGTGGAGCCTCCATGATTTGTCTTAAGGCATCAAGGTCGTTTTGAAGGGTCAAAGAGGTCCGAACTTCAGGATTAAGCCATTGCAGGATGCCGTCGAACCCGCTGCCGGACCGGTCCAGGCTGAAAAGCACCCACCGGCCGTCCTTCCGGCTTTTCAGCAGTCCGGCCGTCACCAGGATACTCAAATGACGGGAGGCTGTTGCGCCGGTCACCTGGAGCAGTTCGGTAATCTGGCAGGCGCATAATTCCTCATGGCGGGCCAAGGCGCAAAACACCCTGAGCCGGTTCTTGTCCGCCAGGGCCTTTAGTTTTGAAATCGTATCATCCATATCAACGCCATGTTTTTACAGTTAGTCAAGTAGCTAAATATCTATATAAAAAATTTAATCCGGTCAAGAATTTTTATATAGCATCCATGTCGATGAATAAAAATCAAGCAGAGATGTTTTGGCAGTGATCTTTTTCATCGCCGGTCTTTATGTTGCAGTACAGGAGGCTCTTGAGTCAACTGTGACTGCGGAAATGGTCAGCACAGACACGTTGGCAATAAGTATCGGTGCGCTCGGAACCGTCAACGGTACAACAAAATTTGTTTCCAGCGGCCTTGTCGGCGTGCTGTGGACGGCTGTTTCTCCAGTGTTCGGTTTTGGTCTGGCCGTCCTGCTCATGGCTACCGGGACGATTGCCTTGCATCAGTCCAATAAAAAAGGATAACCGATCCTTCAGGCAAAGCCGGTGCGCAGCAGTGAATCCCGGCTGATCATGCCCTTGAACCGGCCATCGGCATCGACCACAGGCAGCCGTTTAAGCGCTTTATCAATCATCAGGGCGATTGCCTCTTCTATCAGCATTTCTTCGGTTGCTGTGACAAGCTCAGTGGTCATGACCGCACCGGCTGTGGTTTCGGCCAGACAGTGTTGCAGGTCTGTCCGGCAAGGGTCCCGCTTAAAGGAGAGTGTGGCTTTGGCCAGCAGATGCCAGATGTCTTCCTGATCCGACTTGAAATAGCGCAGCAAATCACGATCCGAGATCAATCCCAACAGCTTTCCCTTGGCATCGACAACCACCACTCGCTGAATATCATTGTCATCGATGAGCCGGATCACTTCACTGATGGGGGTTTCCGGCAAAACAGAGTGGACGTCCCGACGCAGGATGTCGCCCACATGTTTCAAATTTTTTACATCTACTTTTTGTGCCGTGAAGGATTTCCAGTCCGGCGCCTCACGCATGACTGTCCGGAAAATATCCAGCCGTGACAGCATACCGGTCAATCGGTTATTCCCATCAACCACAGGCAGCCGTTTGAGGTTTTGGTTGAGCATCAGGTCCACGGCCTCGGTTAACAGCCGGTCTTCGGTGATCATGACCACCGGAGCCGTCATGGCTTCGTCGGCTCTCCGGGAAGACAGTTGATCCAGGGCTGCTTCGCGCTGGCTCTGATCAGACTCTGCCAGCAGACCCAGGCGTAAAGGGAGGCCTCCTTTTCTGATTAAATCCCCCTGGGTGATGATGCCGACAGGTCGTTGCTTTTTGTCCAGCACAGGCAATCCGGTAAAGATGGAGGACAGCAGCAACCGGGCCGCATCACTCAATGGCGTATCGACTCTAACGCTTTCAGGGCCGGGCGTCATGACATCCCGGACCAGGAGTTGTCTTGGGAAAAAGGAGGTGCGCGTCCGATGACTGAGAACATTCAAATCATGCAGGGCCACGATGCCGTCCGTAATCATCCCGTCAAGGCCGCTCAGCACGGATTCGGTTTCTGCATCGGGTATGACGATATAAATCCGAACCGGCAAATTATAGGACAGGATTTCCACCCGGCCGGTGGAAAATTCTCCATTTTCATAGCAACCGGAGATTCCCCGTGTCACAATGCAGCGTGCGGCGATTTTCAAATCATGTACATACTGAAGGACGGCTTCCGAGACCGGCTTCTTGCGGTATCGCGCCTCCTCGCTGGTAAAAATCTCGATGGCTTTGTAGCGTAACATCATTCCCCCTGTTTATTGATGATCCGTCTTCCCCTGCAGGACCGAAAGTAACGACCGTTTATTCAATAAAAGGTGGCCCTTCCTGAAAAAAAAAGCAAGGAGAAA
>JAIFMF010000041.1 GCA_020048635.1 Desulfobacula sp.
AAGAATGGGGATGTCAAACATATCGAATTCCGGACTTCTTTTTTGAAGAATCAAAAGATTACCGTTTTGACCGACGTGACCTTGAGAAAAGAATCCGAAGAAATACTCAGGGATAAAGATCGTCTGCAGGGGGTGCTTGAGCTTTCCGGTGCGGTTTGTCATGAGATGAGCCAACCCTTGATGAGCGTTTTAGGATATTTTGATATTATATTGATGGATATGCCCGTGGATGACCCCAATTATTCAAGGATCTGTAAAATTCAAACACAATTGGAACGAATGTCAAATATCACAAAAAAGCTGATGGCAATATCAAGATACCAGACCAAAGATTATCTGGATGGAAAAATCCTAGATCTGACTGGAGGGTCAAAAATTGAAGAATCGAAATAGTTGAGCCTGTATTTTTATGATGAGAAACCCGTATCAAAATTCAGGCAAATTGTGCTTGGTAAATGACCGGTCTGAATTTTGGCGGTGGAATTAATTTGCCTTCGGCATTGGCAGCTTCGATCCATAAGGCCTTGGCTTTTTGAACTTCGCGAAGTGCTTCATCCGGTGTATCGCCGAAGGCAGAGCATGCGTCAAGGTCCGGGATATCGGCAATATACCCGCCGTCATCTTCTGAATAAAAGATATTGATATGATAGTCGCGCATTATTTGTTTCCCTCCAATCTTAGATCGTGTTTTTCTATTAGCTTGAGAAATTGTCTTATCTGATAGGGTTTTGCCTGTCCTTTGACATCTTGGAGATTCACAAGCTCCGGGATATCCGGTCTGGTAAAAATATGATGGCTGCCATCTGTTCTTGAGAGAGTGAAGCCGAAGCCTTCAACGAGAATCATCATATCAGAGAATCGAATATTTTTCGAGCCGGTAAGAATTTTTTGAAGTATTTTTTTTCTGTTCATTGGGAGTTGCCTTTTACAAACTTTCAAATCAGAATACAGCAAAAATTCTTTCAAAGCAAAATAAAGTTCAGATGGAAACCCGAATATATGCCGGTATTATAGTCTACCGGCTGATTTCAAAATAAATGGCATGGGTCAGTGAGGCCAGGTCCTGTGGCGAGAGTTCGATCTGTAGGCCCCGGCGACCGGCGCTGACGTAGATCGTATCAAAATTCAGGGCTGAGATGTCCATCACCGTGGCCAGGCTTTTTTTCTGGCCGATGGGGCTGACGCCGCCCAAAATATATCCTGTCATTCGTTCGACGTCCTGTTTTTCCGCCATTTTTGCTTTCTTTGACCCGGTTGTCTTGACCAATTCCTTTAAGTCGAGATGTTTTGACACTGGGACCAGGGCTGTCATGAATTTTTCATCATCTACGGAAACGATCAAGGTTTTAAAAATTCGATCAAAGGAAATATTCAGCTTTTCAGCCGCTTCTTCGCCATAGGCGTTGGATTTCGGGTCATGATAATAGGAATGAATCCTGTGTTTTATTTTTGCTTTTTTCAAATGGTTAACGGCAGGGGTCATGATCTTTCACTCCATCTCCGTCTTTGATCGGATAAAAGAGTTGATCCGAGCCAAAGGTCCGGGCGTTTTCCATATAACTTTCAGACATGTTTCGGATGGCGTTTTCGGTTTCTTCCCGATTCTGAAAGGTTTTTTTGATTTTACCGGGGGCGCCCGTTACAAGGCTGTAGGGGGGAATCACGGTTTTTTCCAGGAGGATGCTTCCGGCGGCAATAATGGACCCTTTTCCAATCACGGCATGATTCATGACAATGGCGCCCATGCCGATGAGGCAGTTGTCTTCAATGGTACAGCCGTGGAGGATGACCCGGTGGCCGATGGTGACGCCGTTTCCTATTTTCAGGGGAATATTGACATCGGCATGGCATAGGCAGAGATCCTGGATATTGGTTCTTTCTCCGATCCTGATTTCATCCAGATCCCCGCGCAGTACGCTATGGAACCAGACCGAGGAGAGCCGCCCAATGTGAACATTACCGATGATCTGGGCTGTTGGCGCTACAAAAACCGAGGCATCAAGCTTCGGGATAAAATGACGACAGGCATAGAGGGTCATTACTATACCCCTCCTTTATCCACATTCAGGGTCAGCATTTGTCGGTATCCATCCGGCATTCGGATTCCTTTTTTTTCTCTGATACGCGCAGGGCTTTTCTGGCAATGGCCTGGGCATTGCGCCGGAAGTCCTCTTCCGTAACCAGGGTCAGGGGCGGAATGGCCACTGGTCGCTTGTCTTCTCCGAGGGCCACAAAGGTAAGGTAGGCCGAGGCAAGATGGGTTTTAACCCCGGTTAAAAGGTCTTCCGTTTCCACTCTGGCGCCGATTTCCATGGAGGTTTTTCCCGTCATATTGATGCCTGCCTTGATGGTCAGAAGATTGCCGATAAAAGCGGGTTTGTGAAAGTCCAGGCGGTCGATGGACGCCGTGACGCAGATTCTTCGGGTATGCCTTACGGCACAGACTCCGGCTGCATTGTCGATTTCCTTCATGATGACACCGCCATGGACAATACCGGCAGCGTTGGCATCTTCCGGTAAAAGAATCCGGGAAATAATGACACTTGAATCATGGGTGCATTTCTGGGTATCCATTGAACCCCTCCTTTGTCGTGCTTTGAAATTATGATTCTATAAAATCGTCAAAAAATTAAATTAAAAAATTTAAAGTTAATCTTTTTCAGGGTTGGACCATTTTAATTGAAATTCGATTTCCTCATTATTTCCTTCCCGCTCGTGTTCAATATTAAATATTGCATCAAGGGGAACGGAAATTCTTTCTCCTGAAATCTGAATTTTGAATCTTTTTTTTTGTTCAACGGCATCGGCAAGCCGTCTTAATTTTTCTACAAATCCCTTTGCAGGGTATGTTTTTTCGATATCTCTTTCTGGTTTTTGTTTTTTCATCATTCCCTCGTTTAAAATTTTTTCATGGCCATGGAAAGGCGTTTCTGCGTTTCTTTTGTAAACCATAGATCCATGAATTGTTCGGTTTTTGGTTTTACCCGGGCAAGATATTTTTTCCGGATATCTTCCAGTTGATTCGATTTTATGGCGGCAAAGGTCTCCAAAGGGATTTCCTGAAGCAGGCGGGCTTTATAAAATGCTCTATCCATCACCGATTCAAGAACACAGGCCTCATCGAAAAGGCCTATGGAAACCGCATCCTCAGCCGTTATCAGGGTGCCTTCAGCCAATAAATGCTGAGACTTTCGCGGGCCGACACACCGGCACAGCATCAATTCGGCAAGACAGGGGATGGTCAATCCGAGAAGGCTTTCATTAAATCCTGTTTTCATTTTTTCGGATTTTGCTATTCTGTAGTCGCAGGCAATGGCCAGGATTGCCCCGCCGGCCACGGCATGTCCGGTAAGGGCCGATATGACAGGAACAGGCAGGGTGGCCAGTTGGAAGAGCATATGCTGAAATTCGAAAAGAAATGAAGAAAGACCCTGCCGGTCAAACGCCATCACCCTTGGCAGATCAAACCCCATGGAAAAGAACCGCTCGTTTCCCGTCAATATGATGGCGGTGGACTCTTTTCCGGCTTTGTTCATGGTTTCGCAAAGATCGGCAATCAGCTCCGGATGAATGGCATTTGTCACCCCATTGTTCATCCGTGCAACAGCAATATCGTTTTTTATTTCAAGATTCACCAGGGCCATATCTTTCTCCTTATTTTCACTGTTTTTTGTCTCTTATCCCAGGGCCACATCCAGGACCATCATGATGGTAAAACCGGCCATGGTGGCCATGGTGACAATGTCTATATGGCCGGGATTTTTCTGGGATTCCGGGATGAGCTCTTCCACCACGACAAAAATCATGGCCCCGGCAGCAAAACACAAGGCATAGGGCAGGATATTCTGCATGTGCATTACAAACAGGGCGCCGATGACGCCCGCGACAGGCTCCACTATACCAGAGGCCTGGCCCATGAGAAAGCTTTTTCCTTTTGACATGCCTTCCCGTCTCAGGGGCATGGATACGGCCGTGCCTTCGGGAAAGTTCTGGAGCCCGATTCCAATGGCCAGGGCAATCGCTCCCCCCAGGGTGGCAGACGGCAGATGGGCAGCAACGGCACCAAAGGCAACGCCCACAGCCAGTCCTTCCGGGATATTGTGCAGGGTGATGGCCAGCACCAGGAGTGTGCTTCTCTGCCAGGATGTTTTGATGCCTTCCGCCTTGTCCCTGCTGAGACTCGGATGAAGATGGGGCAGGAGTTTATCCGTCAGTCTCATGAAAAGACCGCCGCCCATAAATCCAATGGTTGCGGTCAGCCAGGGGGTATGGCCCAGGTTTTCTGCCATTTCGATACCCGGTGACAGAAGAGACCAGAAGCTTGCAGCTATCATCACCCCTGCGGCAAATCCAAGGGTTGAATCCATGAGTTTGGCGTTTACGGTGGTTGTGAAAAAGACCAGCGATGCACCGGCGGCGGTGACACCCCAGGTAAAAAGCGTTGCGGCAAAGGCCTGCGCAACAGGATTCAATTGTAAAAAGAAATCAACCATCTTCAGCCTCCCCCAAAAGAGTGTTTAAAAAACTCCATAACAGGATTTAAGCCCTGTGTAAAGGAGTGGACAAATTATAATGCTTGTGTTTAGGGAAAACCATGCTATACTATTTTTCTTTTGGTGCCATCCGGTCGGTACCGTGTTTTGGTTGAATCCTTCCTTTTTGACTCAATCCTTACAATTTAATTATCTTTGCCTGGATCGGCTCCTGTGATATGGATGCGGGCGATAACAGGAGTATTATAGTGATGTCATTTGCGAACCTTGGTCTTCGGACCGACCTGCTCCGTGCTGTTGAAGCACAGGGCTATACCATCCCAACCCCTATCCAGGCCCGTGCCATTCCCGAAGTCCTCAATGGTCGGGACATTCTTGCCGGCGCCCGCACAGGCACCGGAAAAACAGCCGCGTTTGCCTTGCCGATTCTGCAGCGGCTAAGTGAATCCACACGCAAGGCAACCCATCCGCGTGTGCTTGTCATGACCCCGACACGGGAGCTGGCCGCCCAGGTGGCTCAAAGCTTTGAAACCTATGGCCAATATCTGACCCTTCGAACCGCCGTGATTTTTGGAGGAGTGAGCATTGTCCCCCAGAAAAAAGCATTAAGAACGGGTGTGGATATCCTGGTAGCCACTCCGGGCCGGCTGCTGGATCATGCAGGCCAGAAAACCGTGGATTTGTCCAGAATTGAAATTCTGGTTCTGGATGAAGCCGACCGCATGCTGGATATGGGCTTTATCAATGATATTAAAAAAGTGATCAAACTCCTTCCGGCAAAACGGCAGAACATGCTTTTTTCCGCCACTTATACCGAAGATATCAAGCGGTTGGCAAACGGCTTGCTGGATAATCCGGTCCCTATTGAAGTGTCAGAGCGGAATACGGCTGCTGAAGGTGTCTCCCAGCTTGTGTATCCGGTCGCCCAGACAGGGAAACGTCAGCTTCTGTCAAGCCTGATCCGGGAAGGCAAGTGGCATCAGACGCTTGTGTTTACCAGGACCAAGCATCGGGCCAATCAACTGACAAAACAGCTTTTGAGTGATGGCGTCAGGGCGGCTGCCATCCATGGGAATAAAAGTCAGTCTGTCCGGACACAGGCCCTGGCAGATTTTAAAAGAGGTGCTGTACAAACCCTTGTTGCCACTGATATCGCAGCCCGGGGTCTGGATATTCAGCAGCTTCCCCATGTCGTCAATTTCGATCTGCCCCATGTTCCTGAGGATTATATTCACAGAATCGGCCGCACAGGCCGGGCGGGATTTTCCGGGGTGGCGCATTCCCTGGTCAGTCCGGAAGAACAAAAGCTTCTGCTGGGGATTCAGCGTCTTTTAAACCTTCGGATACCTGTAAAAAAACATCGGTTATCCGTGGCGTAAGATTTTTTATCCGCTCATCAGATAAAATCCAAGATCTTTTGAATAAGGAGGCGGGTTGTAGAAGTCGGCCAGAATATAAGCAGCTTTTATTTCCCTGACCACGACCCGTCTTTTAATCAAAGATTTCTTCAGATCATCAAGAATGAACTGAATATCAAGAAAATCATTAACTTCAATCAGGTTGGATTTGGAAATCTTGAAAGCCACAGTCTTCATGGATAGCTTTTCCACCTTGATATAGCCCGATTCCCGTGTTTTCAGCCGAATAAATTCTCCGCTGAGGGATACGGTTTTTCCTAAAGCCGGCCCTTTATCTGCATCAGATTCTTTTTTTTTGTTTTCATTGTCCAGGATGACCTGCAGGTTGTCTTCGATATCCTTAACCCTGCTGTCATTTATAAGGCGTTTGGATTTTGGAAGGACACCCTTTACAAGGTTTTTCAGGTGGACGGAGTCTTCCGCACTCACGGTATAAGTCTGAATCTGCAATTGGATGGGCGATTGGACAGTGGGGGTAAAAACGCTTGAAAAGGCCTTTAGAATTCTATGTTTGACCGTGTCTGCATCGTCTGCATAAGTCAGGGGCAAAAGAAGGATAAAGGTGTCTTCTCCATAGCGGAAAATATCATCCTGACGTCGTTTGGTGGTGTTCAGGATCTCGGCAATCCTTTTCAGGATCTCGTCATTACCGGGCGATACGTCGGCATCCCCTTCCTTTGTTAATCCATCGACCACGGCAATGAGCATTGAAAAAACTGTCCCATACCGTTTCATGACATCGTCCTTGCTGCTGACGGCGCGTTCAAAACTCCACCTGTTTTTGAGGCCGGTCAGTGCGTCTTTTGTGGCAAGGGCTGTCAAGGCCTGGTTATAATAGGCCCTTTCAATGGCAATGGCGGCATATTCACCAATAGAAGAAAGAATCGTAAGATCTTTTTGTGTAAACCTGCCCTCACCGATTTTATTGATGAGTTCAATAACACCGAAAATCTTGTCCTCGGTTTTCAGGGGAGTGCCGATGATGGAGCGGGTCTTAAATCCTGTGTATTGATCTATACGGTTGCTGAACCGGACATCTTTTTCAACATCCTGGACAATGAGGGACTGCCCATTTTCCATGATAAACCCGGCAATGCCTTCACCTTTGGGCAGTCTTATCCCCAGGAGCTTATCTTTGCTGGTTCCTACCACAACGGAAAAAACCATGTCTTGTGTTTTGGGATCTTTGAGGAGGATGGACCAGTGAAGGGGTTCAAACACTTGCCCGACCTGATACATGACAATATCAAGAACTTCTTTTATGCTTTTTGCTCTGGCAAGGGGTTTGCCGAGTTCAAGCTCCATCTCTGAAGGCATGCGGGAGCCTGCAGGCCCTACCTCTTTCTGGAGTCCTGCCAGAGGGTCTTCCTGGTAATAATACCGTGTATTGGCCTTTGAGAGTTTAAGGTTGGCCCAGAGGATGTTTTCCTTAAGCTGGTCTGCGGACGGGAAGATAAAATGATAGAATTTTGAAATATTGTCTACTTCTTTATTCATCCTCTGGATGCAGTCGATGAGGTTGATTCGGCTGAGATCGATTGTTTTTTCCACTTCAGGCGGCAGGATAGGCGGGCGGATAATGTCAAATGATCCGATTCCCTGGGTCCAGCAGAGAAAATCTGCAACAGAGACGATGGAAATCAGGAGCATCTCCTCGTGTGTCAGGTCCAGGTGTCCAAAGGGCTGATGGTGATATCTCACGGCCATGGACAGTTTTTCAGGCAGTTTCCATAAAGAACAGAAAAATGCGCCCACATCGTCATGTCCAATCCCCAGAATGCTTCTTTCTTTCTCGATGATGAGATCTGTGGAGTTTTCAAGCTCGTCAATTAAATCATCAACCTTCACCCGGCCCTGGACATCCAGAAGAACTTTTCCGACATCATGGAGAAGGCCTGCAATATAAGCTTCTTCCGGGTCAGGATATTGGATTTCTGTTGCGATTTCCTTGCTTAATACAGCCACGGAAATGCAGTGGCGCCAGAAGAGAAGCCGATTAAATTTTTCCGCACGACCGGATTTGAATAATTTTTCAAAAACCGTCATGCCGAGGGCCAGTTTTTTAATTTCATCCAGACCCAGAAACGCTACAGCTTCGGAAAGGGCCGTGATTTTACGCCTCAGGCCATACATGGCGGAGTTCACGATTTCAAGAACACGGATGGAAATGCCAGGATCGGTTTCAACAATTTTTGCGATGTCGTCAATGGAAGTCTTATCATCCCTGGATGCTTCCAGCAGTTTGGCTGCTGCCGGGGGAAAACTTGGCAGTTTCCCACTTTCAAGTCTCAGTGTTTTTTTGATGTCTTCTGAAGTCGGTAGATTCAATTTATCTTTCATCTTCTCACCCCCATCCTGTATTAATGATATACAATATGAAGTTTATTACCAAGTTTCAATCAAATTCAAAAGAAAATGGTTTAAAAGGAATGTTTTGAAACGATAAATTTCCTGTGCTATGATGAAAAATCAAAATCAATTTTATTTTTGAAAGGATATTTACGCTTTGTTCGGATTAAAAGAATACAGGGCAGTTCAGAGTCTTGATGAGGCACATGAACTCCTGATGCAAAGCCGGGATAATGTGATTCTTGGCGGACTTCTCTGGATGAAGATGGGCAGAAAACAGTATCATACCGGGATTGATCTGTCAGGGCTGGGCTTAAATATGATTTCTGAAACAGAGGATTCCATTGACATCGGGTGCATGACCCCCTTGCGGCAGATGGAAACAAGCCCTTTGCTCCATCAATGGTTTGGGCCTTTGTTTTCAGATGCATTCAAGGGGATTGTGGGGGTTCAGTTTCGAAATCTTGCAACCCTTGGTGGCAGTGTGTATTCCAGGTTTGGTTTTTCTGATGTCATAACCGCCCTGACGGCGCTGGACACACAGATTCATTTATATCAGGCAGGAACGGTGTCGCTTTCGGAGTTTCTCAACATGGACCAGAAACGAGATATCCTTATAAAAGCGGTCATCAGAAAGCAGGCGGTCAAAACAAATTTTCAGACCCGGAGAAAAAGCGCCACGGATTTCCCGGTCCTTTCGGTTGCCGTAAGTCTTTGCAACGGGCAATGGAAAATAGCTGTCGGTGCAAGACCTTCACGGGCTGCCCTTGCAAAAAAAGCGGCAGATCTTCTTTCTTCGGAACCGGATGAGGAAAAGATCACTGCAACTCTTGATTCCGTGGTCAACGAACTGTCTTTCGGAACCGATCAGAGGGCTGGCAGCGATTACAGAAAAGTTCTGGCAAAGGTCCTGGTCAAAAGAGGAATAAACGCCATATGCAGATAACCTGTCGGATCAATAAAAGGGAATTTATCCGGGACATCGAACCTGATCTGCTGTTGATTGATTTTGTAAGGTCTCTCGGGTTTAAAAGCGTGAAACGCGGGTGTGACACATCCAACTGTGGTCTCTGCACCGTATGGGTGGATGAGAAGCCGGTTCTGTCCTGTTCCGTCCTTGCTGCACGGGTGAATCATAAAGCCGTCACCACCCTTGAAGGGCTTGAAGAAGAGGCAAAAGAAGTGGGCTGGTTCCTTGCAACACAAGGGGCAGAACAATGCGGGTTCTGCTCGCCGGGTCTGATCATGAATATCCTGGCCATGAAAGCGGAATTCAAAAATCCCACCACCGAGGACATCAAACAGTATCTGGCCGGAAACCTTTGCCGGTGTTCAGGCTATGAAAGCCAGTTGCGGGCCATTAAAAATTATTTTGATCTGCAGGGGGTGGCCCATGAAAATTGTTAACCAGGGGATTGAGAAAATTGATGCCATGGCCCTTGTGACGGGAAAACCGGTCTATACCGATGATCTTGCACCGGAAAACTGCCTTGTCGTCAAGGTCCTTCGAAGCCCCCACGCCTTTGCAGGGATCAGGGACATCGACATGGCCGAGGCCCTGAAGATTGAGGGTGTTGAATGCATTTTGACGTACCGGGATGTGCCGGGCAACCGATTTACCATGGCAGGCCAGTCCTATCCAGAACCCAGCCCCTACGACCGGCTGATCCTGGATCAGATGGTCCGATATGTGGGCGATCCGGTGGCGGTTGTGGCAGGCATTACGGAAAAGGCAGTTGAAAAAGCCTTGAAACTCATCCAGGTTTCTTATGATATCCTTGACCCGGTGCTGGACCCGGATAAAGCCCTGGATCACAAGAGTATCATTCATCCGGAAGCTGATTATCATGCCAGGGAGGATATCGGCAATGATGCCAAAAGAAACCTCTGTGCTTCGGGCGAGTTTTTGAGTGGGGATGCAGAGACTGAATTTAGCCGCTGTGATGTGGTCGTGGACCGCATTTACCATACAAAAGCCAACAACCAGGCCATGATGGAAACCCATCGGACCTTTTCCTATCTGGATCTGGCGGGGCGGCTTGTCCTCTGCACTTCCACCCAGGTTCCTTTTCATGTGAGAAGGATTGCTGCAACAGCACTCAATATTCCCCAATCCAGCGTCAGGGTCATCAAACCCAGGATCGGAGGCGGGTTCGGTGCCAAACAGACCCTGGTCAGCGAGCTTTTTCCGGCCCTGGTAACTTTGAAAACCGGCAAACCTGCGAAAATGGTGTTTGATCGCGCGGAATCTTTTACCGCTTCCACCAGTCGCCATGAAATGAAAATTCGGGTCAGGATAGGTGCGGATAGAGACGGCCATATTCTTGCCATTCACATGGACACACTTTCCAATACCGGGGCTTACGGCGAGCATGGCCCGACCACCGTGGGACTTTCCGGCCATAAAACCATGAGCCTGTATAACATGGCAAGGGCTTTTAAATTTACTTACACCGTCGTCTACACCAATACCCTGTCGGCCGGGGCTTATCGGGGCTATGGAGCAACCCAGGGAACCTTTGCCCTGGAGTCTGCTGTGAACGAACTCGCAGACCGGCTTTCCATGGACCCGCTGGATCTGCGGCTGAAGAATATCCTGAAACCAGGGGACAGTGTGGCGGCTTATTATGGCGAAACCATTCATTCCTGCGCCCTTCCCGCCTGTATTAAAAAAGGCAGGGAAATGATCGGCTGGAACCAGAAATTTCCGTTTGTCAACATCAGTAATACCAAGGTCCGGGCCGTGGGAGCAGCCATTGCCATGCAGGGCTCAGGATGATCGGGGCTACGGACATGGGAACCGGCTGTGATACCATATTGGCGCAGATGGCGGCGGAAACTTTAGGCTGCGATATGGATAAAATCGTTGTCGCCGCTGTGGATACGGACGCCTCTCCCTATGATACCGGGTCCTATGCCTCCAGCACCACCTATGTGACCGGCGGTGCAGTGGTGAAGGCCTGTGAAGAACTGAAGCGGAAAATAGAAATTGAAGGATTTTGTTTCGGCCTCTCAGCCTCGGCAACCCATTCCAGTCCCATCTCGCCCCCGCCTTTCATGGCCGGGTTTGCAGAAATTGAAATGGACCTTGAAACAGGTGAAACAAAGGTTGTGGATTATGTGGGCGTGGTGGACTGCGGAACCCCCATCAACCCGAACCTGGCAAGAGTCCAGGCCGAGGGCGGAATTGTCCAGGGCATTGGCATGGCCTTATATGAGGACATTGCTTACAATGCCAAAGGGAAAATGACTCAGGATTCCTTCATGCAGTACAAGATTCCTTCCCGGCTGGATGTGGGCCGGGTCCGGGTCGAGTTTGAAAAGAGCTATGAACCCACCGGGCCTTTTGGCGCCAAATCCATCGGCGAAGTGGTCATCAATACGCCCGCTCCTGCCATTGCCCATGCCGTTCACAATGCCGCGGGCATCTATTTAAGATCCCTTCCCATGACGGCTGAAAAGATTCTGATGACCCGGCTGGAAGCGCAGGGCAAGGTGAAAGAATGATAGCCGCAAAAGAAGCAAGAGCACGAATAAAGATAAACACGCTTTTCAAACAATTCGTAGCTTAATCAAGGGTAAACATGAAAACAAAAAAAATAGTGGTGCACGGCAGTGAAATTTCTTTTTTTGCAAAAAATCAGGATGATTACATTTCATTGACCGACATTGCCAAATACAGGAATTCGCTTGAGCCGTTTTCCATTATCAATAACTGGATGCGCAGCAGGAGTACCATCGAATTTATCGGGCTCTGGGAAAAACTCAACAACCCGGATTTTAAACCTATCGAATTCGAGAGGTTTAAAAGTGAAGCCGGGAGTAATTATTTTGTTCTTTCGCCTCAAAGATGGATTGAAGCCACAGGTGCCGTGGGTATTATTTCAAGGTCCGGTCGTTATGGCGGTACGTTTGCTCACAAAGATATTGCCTTCGAATTTGCCTCATGGATCAGCCCAGAGTTTAAACTCTATCTGATTACCGAATTCCAACGGCTTAAGAATGAAGAAATATCCACGAAAAAAATTGAATGGAATCTCCAACGGACTTTGGCCAAAATTAACTATTCCATTCACACCGATGCCATAAAAGAGACACTTATCCCGCCTATGCTCAATAAATATCATATTTCAATGATTTATTCGACAGAGGCCGACATTCTCAATGTGGCGCTTTTTGGAAAAACAGCCAAAGAGTGGCGTGATCAAAATTCTGATAAAGAAGGGAATATCCGGGATTATGCAACAATAGAACAGCTTGTCGTTTTGACTAATCTTGAAAGTATCAATGCGGTTTTGATCAGGCAGGCATTGCCGCAGAGCGAAAGACTCAGAAAATTGAATGAAATTGCAATCACTCAAATGAAGTCCCTTGTGACGAATATGTCGATAAAGAGACTGAAATAATGCTGGATAATGAAACCATACAACGCATTATACAGCGGAGAAATTATTATTATACCAAAACAAGACAAGGGGAACAAATTGTTTGACCATCGGTTTAATTATAAACTCTTTTTTGATGAAAATCCTTTACCGGCAGTGATTTTTGATCGCGAAAGCCTTGCCATTGTCGATGTGAACCATGAGGCCATAAAACATTACGGATATACCCGTGAGGAATTTCTCTCCATGACGGTCAGAGATCTTCGCCCCCCGGAGGAAATCCCGGCCATGATGAAGGCCCTTGCCTTGGACGCATCCGATATCGGGAAAGTGCCGTTTTTCAGACATAAAAAAAAGGATGGAACCCCTATTGATGTCATGGCCTTTGCCCGTGACTTTGAAACTGGAGGCAGATTATACAAGTTTGTGACATTTACCGATATCACTGAAAAAAGGCAAATAGAAGAAGCCCTGGTAAAAAGTGAAAAAAAATTTCGGGTGATGGCCGACCTTTTACCCCAGATCGTGTTTGAGACAGATCTGGCAGGGCAGCTCATCTATGCCAATAAAGGTGCGTATGAATATTTTGGTTATACAAAAGAAGAATTCGGAAACAGCCTGAACGTCTTTTCCATGATCGCACCGGAAGACCGGCCTGCTGTTGCAAAAAACATCCAGGAACTGATGGCGGGAAGACCTGGCCGGGGTAATGAATACCGGGCCTTGAAAAAGGACGGGTCGGTTTTCCCCATTATGATTTATTCATCCCTTATTGAAGAGGAAGGAAAACCTGCTGGTTTCAGGGGCATCATCATCGACTTGACCGACATCCGACAGGCAGAGGATGAAAGGGTGATCAATGAAGCAAAATTCAGGGCCATTTATGACCAGGCCTCCCACTTGGCCGGTATCGTCAGCAGAGAGGGCGTGCTTCTTGAAACAAACCGCATGGCAAGGGAATTCATCGGAAAAGATAAATCATCCTTTATTGGAAAACTGTTCTGGGAAACCCCGTGGTGGAAACATTCCCCGGAGGCTCAGAGTCTTTTGAAATCAGGATTCGAAAGGGCATTGCAGGGTGAATTTGTCCGTTTTGAGACCACTCATCTGAACCATGAAAATGAATTGCGGCATATCGATTTTTCCATCAAACCGGTTCTTGACAGAAACGGGAAGGTTTTTTGCCTCATTCCGGAAGGCCGGGATATCACAGAACGAAAACAGGCCGAGAACATCATGCGCCTGGTTGAGTATGGGGTGAACCATTCCAGGGACGGTATCTTCTGGATGGATTCGGAAACACGGCTGATTTATGTCAATGAAACTGCCTGCCGGGCTCTGGGGTATTCTCGGGAAGAACTTTTGTCCATGAAAATTTCAGATGTTGACCCTGATTTTCCATTGGAGTCCTGGGGGTCACATCTTGAAAAATTGCGCAAACAAGGATCGATTACCCATGAATCCCGGCATAAGACCCGGGGCGGGAGGATTTTCCCCGTGGAGGTAACCGGGAACTATATGTTCTTTGAGGGAAAAGAGGGCAGTTTTGCCTTTGCCCGGGATATCACAGACAGAAAACAGGCTGAAGAAGAGCGTGAAAAGCTCCAGACTCAACTGACCCAGGCCCAGAAGATGGATTCCATCGGGCGGCTGGCTGGCGGGGTGGCTCATGATTTCAACAATATGCTGGGCGCCATCATCGGTTATGTTGAGCTTGGGCTGATAAGCTCTGAAAAAAAATCGGAGATGTACGGGTATCTGAAGCAGATACAGGCGGCAGCGCTCAGGTCAGCGGATCTGACCCGGCAGTTGCTGGCCTTTGCCAGAAAACAGACCATTTCACCCAAAGTCCTGGATCTTAATACAATGGTTGCGGGAATGTTGAAAATGCTTCAGCGTCTCATTGGAGAGGATATTGAGCTGGACTGGTATCCTGCCGCTGATCTGTGGCAGGTCAATCTCGATCCTTCCCAGGTGGATCAGCTCCTGATGAACCTTTGCGTCAATGCCAGGGATGCCATCTCCGGGATAGGACGGATTTCCATCAGAACAGGGAATGAGAGCATTGCTGAAGCCGACTATAAAAAATTGCCCGGATCAAAGCCCGGTCAATACGTGATGGTGGAGGTCACGGACACCGGCTGCGGCATGGACGAGGATACGCTTTCCCATTTGTTCGAGCCCTTTTTCACCACCAAGGAGACAGGCAAGGGCACGGGTCTGGGGCTTGCCACGGTCTACGGCATCGTCCAGCAGAACAACGGCTTTATCAAGGTAGAGAGTGAGTCGGGTCAAGGCGCTTTCTTCAGGATTTATCTGCCACGGCACAGAACCACCACAGGGGAGGAAAAGTCCGCAGATATGGAAAAACCGGCTGAGCGTGGCCACGAAACCATTCTCCTGGTGGAAGATGAGCCCATTCTGCTGGACATGACAAGGGAAATGCTCGAATTGCATGGATACAGAGTTCTGCCCGCAGAAAAACCAGAGGACGCCATCCGGCTGGCCGGCGAACATGCTGGTGAAATTGACCTGCTCATGACCGATGTGGTCATGCCCGGGATGAACGGACAGGATCTGGCCGGAAAACTTTTGTCCTGCTATCCGGGTCTCAAATGTCTGTTCATGTCCGGATATACAGCCAGTGTTATTGCACGGCACGGGGTTCTGGATGAAGGGGTAAATTTTATCGAGAAGCCTTTTTCCATGAATGATCTGACCATCAAGGTCCGGCAGGTGATGGACATGGGGGATGAGATAAAAAAAGCAGTCCCTGTTTTCCCGGAGGATAAATGATCAAGTCCATGAATATTGCATGGTGGGTGCAGCGCTGGGCTGCGCTTACGCCTGAGAAACCCGCCATCATTTTTGAAGACCGTATTATTTCTTATGCGGAACTTTGCCGCCGGGCGGACCGGACAAGCTGCTGGCTTCAGTCCATCGGCATTGAAAAGGGCGATCGGGTGGCCGTGATGATGAACAATTGCCCGGAATTTTTTGACCTCTTCCTGGCCTGTTCCAGACTCGGTGCCATCTTTGTTCCCATCAATTTCAGAATTACGCCGGTTGAGCTGGATTATTTCATAAAGAACTGCCGTCCAAGACTCTTTGTCCATGGAGATGAGGTGGCAGCAGTGGTCAATCGCCTTGAACTTTCAAGCTATCTGCCGCCTCTGATGGTGGCGGTGTCAGGCGGCAAAGACGTTGGTTCAAAAGCTTTTGATTTTAAAAAAGAAACAGCACCATTTGACGGGCAGAAAGCTTTTCTGACCCAGTCCCTCGGACCTGCCGATCCTGAAGAACCCCAGGTCATCATGTACACCTCGGGCACTACGGGTCAGCCCAAGGGAGCCGTTCTGTCCCACAGGAAAACTTTTTTCAACTGCCTTAATGCTGATATTTTTTTCAAGCTGCATACCAGTGATATCATGCTGATTTTTTTGCCTCTTTTCCATTCGGGGGGTCTTTTTATCCAGGCTGCCCCGACTTTTTACAAGGGCGCAACCATTGTCCTGCACAAAAAATTTGATCCACCCAGGATTTATAGGGATATTGAAGTCCTTCGGGTGACCAAATTTCTGGGGGTCCCGACGGTGTATCGGGAATTGCTCAAAGTCGCTCCGGAAAAAAGAGGGGATATTTCTTCTTTGAGAGTCTGTGCCGGGGGCGGGGAAAAATTGACCGAAGATCTGATCAGAAAATGCCGGGATGCCGGGCTTGCCTTCCGTCAGATCATGGGCCAGACTGAAACTTCCATCCTTTTATGGGCATCTGAAGAAGAGGCTTTAAAAAAACCCGGAACCGTAGGACGGCCTGTTTTTCATGCCGAAGTATCCATTCTGAATGAGAGGGGAAAAGCGGCAAAGCCCGGCGAGATCGGCGAGATGGTGGTTCGCGGTTCCATCATGATGAAGGAATACTGGCAGGACCCGGTCAAAACTGAAGAAACCATTAAAAACGGTTACCTTCATACAGGCGATCTTGCCCGTATGGATGAGGACGGATTTTTCTACCTTGAGGGAAGGGTAGGGGATATGTATATTTCCGGCGGGGAAAATGTATATCCGGCTGAGGTGGAAAAGATCCTAAAACTTCATCCGGCTATCGAGGATGTGGCAGTTGTGGGTATGCCCGATGAAACCTGGGGCGAAACCGGACATGCCTTCGTTATCCCAGCCACCGGCGCACCCCTGACCGAGGAAGATGTCATTGCCATGTGCGAGGGTAAGCTTGCAAAATATAAATGGCCCAAAAAGGTGACGTTCAGAACCGAATTCCCCCGGACCTCTCTTGGCAAGATCAGGAAAGGAGAGCTTTTTAGTCTTTAAGAAAAAACCGCCATTTGCAGAACATGTCTTTGGGATGGGGGTCCGGCGGCGCAAAGATACATTCCACGGTGATGCGCGGGTCAATGACCTTGGCAAAGCTGTCAAATTCCTTCATGTGCATGTGTTTGCAGACATATTCGTCCTGCCCCCGTCTGAGGCGGGCGTCCTGGGTCGGACAGAAGGGCACCGTAAGGATCACCTCATCTTTTTTTTCTTCAAATTCGTAGCCCACGTGAATGCACCAGGGGAAGAGTTTCAAAGCCTTTACAAAGGCAGGAAGCCCTGTTTCCGTGATATTGAATTTTTCCTTCAGGTCCCTGGCTGCATACCCTGCCACTTTATCCCAGACCTGTTCATTGAGTTTTTCCGCGGTTGCCTGGTCAAAGGCCTCGGTAATTTTGATGAACCAGAACGCATCCATGACCCGGTAATTCCATAATAAAAATTCAATATAAGCCTTGAGTTCCTTTTCGTTCATGTTTTTAAAAACATCTAAATGCATGGTGAATCCTTTTTTCTACATGGGTTATAAGGGGTTTAAAAAATTTTTGATCCTGCTGCACACATCCTTTATCTCACGCCTGAACCACTGGTGCATCGGGTCATTGTCCCGCCGCCGGTGCCAGACCTGGATAAAGGGAAAGGTTTTGATGGTCGTGGGCAATTCAAAAAGGGTGACGTCGATGATCTGGGCCATGACCTTGGCGCCCATTTCCGGCATGATCAGGATGAGATCGCTTTTTTCCACAATGAGCGGGGCAACAAAGAAATACGGCTCCCGGACAATGACATGGTCTGCCGGGTTGATTCCCATGGATTTATAGAGTTCATCCTTTCGCTGGGTATTGGCTGAGACGTCAATATAGGCATGGGGAAAGGCCGTGATGGTTTTTTTGTTGATGCCCTGTTTGAATATGGGGTGACGGGAACGGGCCACCCCCACATACCGGTCGTCAAATATGGTTTCATAGCTGAAATTCTCAAAAGGTTTATACCCGCCAAAGGCAAGATCGAGGAGACCGAGCCTCAGATCATGCTCCAGGTGTGCAGACACAGGACTGCATTCAATGGCGCAATGGGGCGCTGAAACCGACATTTTTTCCAGGAGGCGGGGGAGGATAATACCGGCCCCGTAATCGCTGGCTGAAATCCGGAAAACGACTTTTTCAATGGCTGGGTCGAATTTTCCTCCATCGGTCAGCCCTTTGATCTGCTCCATAATACCTGAAAGCGGGGTTTTAAGTTCCTGGGCCAGGGGGGTCGGCGCCATGCCGTTCTGTATCTTGATCAGCAGAGGATCGCTAAAATGAATCCTGAGTTTTGAAAGGGCGTGACTCACGGCTGACTGGCTCAATGACAGGCGAAGGGCCGCCCGGCTGACATTCAGCTCTTCCAGGAGGACGTGCAGGGTTTTTAAAAGATTGAGATCCAGGTTTTGGATATCCATTCTCACTCATAACCTTTATGAAAACATATCATTTGATTACTGACCCAATTTTTACTATTTTGATTCAACATTGTAAACAGTCAATAACGGGCATTTAATCGAAAAGGTGAAAGACAATGAGCGGATATCTCAAACGCAACTGGGAAACCTTTCCCATGGACCGAATCAAACGGGTGGACAGACCGACAACAAAGATCAATGAAGCCGAGATCATGCGGGTTCGGGAACGGCAATCCGGTTTTTCCAAGGCAGCGGCCGGGGATTATGGCCCGAGACTTGAAAAAGAGTTCCGGCGGTTTGTGCCCAAACACCCCATTTCCGGGGCCATTGCCTGGATGCGGGACAATATGATGCCCTTCAGGGACGGGAAGGTTGCCCCGAAAACAGCACCCATCCCGGACGATCCTGCCGTCATTGCCCGCCATATCAAGGAAACCGCTTATTTCCTGCGGGCCGATGCCGTGGGGATATGTAAACTGCCGCCTTATGCGGTTTACAGCCATAAATTCAGTTTCAAAAATATGGCCGCAGGCGAGGTGCCCATCGAACTTAACCATAAATATGCCATCGCGGTTCTGATAGACCAGGATGAACGGACCAACCAGGCCTTTTCCGGTAGCGATTGGATTTCCAATTCCATGAGCATGATGTCCTATTCGACCTCCGGGTTTGTTGCCATTACCCTTGCTGAATATATCCGGCGGCTCGGCTATTCCGCCAAAGCCCATTATGCACCTTATTATGATCTTGTAGTGCCTCCGATTCTTCTCTGGGCCGGACTTGGGGAAATGAGCCGCATCGGGGATTCGGTGATGCATCCGTTCATGGGGCTGAGGTTCAAAGCCGCTGTCGTGACAACAGACCTGCCCATGGAACTGGACAAACCCATTGATTTCGGTCTCCAGGATTTTTGTGACACCTGCAAGAAATGCGCACGGGAATGTCCCAGCGGTGCCATCAGCGACGGTGAAAAAGTGATGTTCAACGGGTATGAAAAATGGCCCCTGGATAAACAGAAATGTTCCACCATGCGCGTGGGCAACCAGCACGGGTCAGGATGCGGCACCTGCATCAAGGTCTGTCCCTGGAGCAAGCCCTATACCCCGTTCCACCGGGCCATCAACTGGACCATGAGGCATGTGCCGCCGGTCCGAAGATTCGGCATCTGGGGCGATGATCTCATGGGCTACGGCAAGGCTGATTATAAGAATAAGTGGTGGTTTGACCTTGAAGATGAAAATGG
>JAIFMF010000003.1 GCA_020048635.1 Desulfobacula sp.
TGGAGCCGACCACAATGCCGCTGACGACGATTTGAAAAAAATAACTCATCAGACTCCTTTCACCGTGTAAAAAGCGATTGTCGTTTTAACCGTAGTTGATTGGCCATCCTGGTACTGGAAGGTTGCTTCAACCTCTTTTTTATCGATTGATTGGTCGTAAAGCGCATCATACAGGTTCTGATATCTTTCCTGTACATATTTACGACGGATTTTTCCTGTTTTGGTCAGTTCACCGTCATCCACATCCAGCAGTTTATAGAGAAGAGCAAACCGTTTAATCCTGAAATATTCCTTTTCTGCCCGTGAATTGACATCCAATACTTCCTTCATAATCAGCTCGGCAACCTCAGGTTTGCCGGATAAATCCATATAGGTTGAAAAAGAAATACCTCTGTCCTCAGCCCATTTTCCCACAACCACAGGATCAATATTGAGCAGACAGGCCACAAAATCTTCTTTGTTCCCGTAGATGACGGCTTCTTTGATATAGGGGCTGAATTTGAGGGCATTTTCAAGGAACATGGGAGAGAACATATCCCCTTTTTTATTGTGCATGACATCGGAAATCCGGTCAATGACGACCAGGTGGCCGTGTTCATCAATAAATCCTGCATCCCCTGAGTGAAGCCATCCGCCTTCCAGGAGTTCTGCCGATTTTTCAGGCAGTTCAAAATATCCGGGAGTGACGGAATCGGATTTGGAAAGGATTTCCCCGATGTCGGAAATCTTACACTGGGTCCCGGGCAGGGGTTTTCCCACGGTCTCCGGCCGGATATCACCATCTCTGTGCATGTAAGCGATACCGACGATTTCCGTTTGACCATAAATCTGCTTTAAATTCACCCCGATGGCCTGGTAAAAGGTAAAGAGTTCCGGGCCCAGGGCAGCCCCGCCGGTATAGGCTCGCCGCAGGCGTAAAAAACCGATCTGGTTGACCAGGGGTCTGAAAATGATCTGCTTTCCCAGCCATGCTTTGATTTTCAGTCCCACCGACATGGATTTGCCGCTCATCCGATAATTGGCGGCTTTCAGACCGACTTTCATAAAATAATCATACAGGAATTTATTCAGCCAATAGGATTGGTCGATCTTTAGCCAGATCTGGGACCGGATGGCTTCATAAATTCTTGGGGCTCCGAACATGAAATGGGGTCCGATTTCCTTTAAATCCGACATAGCGGTTTCAACGGATTCCGGGAAATTAAGGGTAATTCCCGTGGCCATGGCCACTCCAAAGGAATTCATCTGCTCTCCAATCCATGCAAATGGCAGAAAAGAGACATATTCATCCGTGGGCTCCAGGTGATCGACCTCAGTAAGCTGGACCCCCATGTTGATATAATTCTTATGGGTCAGCATGGTCCCCTTGGGCAGACCCGTGGTTCCGGAGGTGAGGCAGAGATGACAGACATCATCGGGTTTGCCCTGATCCACAAGGGATTCAAACAGACCAGGATTTTTTTCATGTTCCATATCCCCCAGCCTGTACAGTTCCTGGATATTAATGAACCAGTCATCGGACATGTATTCCCGCATGCCCCGGGGGTCTTCGAAAATAACCTTTTTGACATTGGGGATCTGATCCCGGACATCCAGCACCTTATCCACCTGTTCCTGGTTATCACAGAAAACAGCCGTGATTTTCAGGGTTTGAAGAATCTGGGCGATTTCCTGGGGCATGCTGGTCTGGTAGATCCCTGCGGACACAGCCCCGATGGAATGGGCGCCAATGGCGGTAAACAAAAGTTCCGGGATATTGTCGCTGATGAGGGCAATGGTGCTGCCTTTCCCAAGTCCTATGGCTCTAAGGCCCAGAGCGGTTTTCCGGACATGATCATAATAATCCTGCCAGGTATAGGTGTTCCAGATCCCGAAATCCTTTTCTCGTAAAGCCGGACGGTTGGGGCTGGTTTTAACCCGCCATCGAAGCAGTTGGGGGATAGAGTATGTAAGCAGGTGTTTGGTGTCAGTCATTTTAAATTAACCCTCTCCAATATAAGCTTCAATTACTTTAGGATTTTGGGCAACCTCTTCAGGGGTTCCCGAACCGATAAGCTCGCCAAAATCCAGGACATAGATCCTGTCGGAAATATCCATGACAACGCCAAGATCATGCTCCACCAGCACCACGGTAATTTGGCGTTCCTTTTGAATGTCCATGACAAACCGGACAATATCTTCTTTTTCTTCCTGGTTCATCCCGGCCATGGGCTCGTCAAGAAGCAGGATATCCGGTGCAAGGGTCATTGCACGGGCCACCTCGACTTTTTTTTGTAACCCATAGCTTAAGTTTCCGACAAGGCTTTTTCGATAGGGCTCAAGCTCCATAAAGTCTATGATGTCCTCGACATAGGTCCTGTTTTCCGCCTCAATCCGGGATGCCTTGCCATAAAAGAAAACCGCCTGTAGAAAACTGTATTTCAGGTTCTGATGGCGTGCCAGAAGAAGGTTGTCTAAAACCGTCAGGCCTGAAAATAGTTCCAGGTTCTGAAATGCCCTTGCAATTCCCATATTGGAGATCTCATGGGGGGATGCATGGGTTAGCTTTTTATCTTTGTAGAGGATGTCACCCCGGGTTGGATGGTAAAATCCGGATATGCAGTTGAGCATACTGGTTTTACCTGCACCATTGGGGCCGATGATGGATGTGATCAGACCCGGCTCGATGGTCATATTGACATCGGTTAGTGCCTTAAGTCCGCCAAAGGAGAGTGTAACGTCTGTAATTGTTAAATGTGCCATATAATATCCAAATTCTTTAAATTGGATTAAAGGAAACCTGCTTCGAAATAATCCTCCATAATAAATCAGCCTTTCAGTGTCAAGATAAAAACCATGTTTCAAACAAAGTAGATCTGATTTCAGGCATAGTCTGTTTTTATTTTCTGCCGGTCGATGGTTCCGTTTTCTGCTTTGGGCAGATCTTTGATAAACTCAACATATCTTGGCTTTTTATAACCTGCAATGAGGGACCCGCAGAATTTTATCAAGTCCTCTCTAGTCAGGCTTTTACCGGGGTTGAGCGAGCAGACCGCTTTAATGCCTTCTCCGAATTTGGGATCAGGCACGCCGAAAACACAGACTTCTCGAACAGCTTCATGCTTCAGGATGGCTTTTTCCACCTCTGCCGGAAATACATTTTCTCCTCCGGGTTTGATCAATTCTCTTTCTGCTTTCCGGCCTTTAAAAAATAAAAAGCCTTCAGAATCCATCATTCCGAGATCTCCGGTGTGGTGCCAACCTTCCCTGAATGTAAGGGCATTGACGTCTTCTGCATTCCAGTAGCCCTGGAACACCAGAGGTCCCCGGACCACAATTTCCCCTGTGGCCCCTGTCGGCACAAAATTGTCAAACTCATCGGCAATCTTGATATTGGCAAGTGCCGATACAGCACCAGCCGATCCTGGTTTTTTAAAATATTCGGCAAATGTGATCAGTCCTGAGGTTTCGGTCTGTCCATACATGGTCCAGAATTTGGACCGGGTACAGGACTCCCATTTTTTGGCTGTTTCAGGTGTTTCAAGCCCTGCTGCTATTTCAAGGCTTGAAAGATCAAATTTAGCGTCCTGCATGGCGTCCATCAGGTTGGATAATATGGGCGGGAAGGAACCAAAAATAGTGACTTTTTGTTCCTGGATAAGGGCTAAGGTTTTCTTTGGATCAAATTTTTCCTGTAAGATATTTTTACCACCGGCCTGAAGTATTCCTAAGCTCATATTGATGCCCATGATGTGAAATAATGGCAATATGTTCAGATAGGCTTTGGTTCTGTCAAGACCGTAGGTCTGGATAATCTGCTGATTGGAAAGGATGATGTTCTCCTGAGACAGGACAGCTCCCCTGGGTTTTCCCTGCACAGCCGCCGTATGAATGATGATATACGGGTCCTTCTGACCAATGGGGCAGGGGTCTTCAAGGGGAGGGCAATCATAAAGAGCTGAAAAATCCTTGTCTTCATCCACCACATAACAGTGCTTGATATATGAAAAAGATGTTGCAGCGGCTTTTGCCTGGTCTGCCATTTCACTGTCGCAGAGAATAACTGTGGGGGTTGTGTCTTCAATGATATGAAAGACTTCATCCCGGCTCAGGCGTCTGTTGATGAGTACCAGCACAAGATTAAGGGCGGATGCGGCACCGAGCAGGTGGAAGAAAACCGGATGATTTTTGCATAAAACGGCTATTCTGCTTTTGGCAGGAAGGTTCAGGCTTTTAAGACCGTTTGCCAGACTCGCGGTTTGCATGAAAAGATCAGTATAGGAGATATCTTTGTCGTTCCAGTGAATGGCGCAGGAGGCGCCATTATAAAGCGCATTTTTTTCAAAGATGTCAAAACAGGTCAGGTTATGAAGACCGTTCATGAAGCATGACTCCTTTCTAATTCATTTTTTACAAACTTTTCAGGAACTCAACTTCTACATGAGCCTGCGCAAACCAAACGAGCGCTCAGTCTCAATTCATACTCACTAATAATTTAATTTGTTCAGGTTTGTCAAAGACTTTTTTTTATTTTTTTTCCGCCGGGAAAAATACTGTAAAAACTGAAAATCCGGAACCGAGACAATCTTCAGTGGTTTTGCAGAATCTGCATTTTTCTATATCGCCCGGACAGATCTCTTCCTTATGTTCCAGGAGGAAACGGCACCGTTGAGATTTCATTTTCAGGACAAATCCATGGCGATCTGAAAAAATCTTTATCCTCAGAAGATCCGCCCCTTTTCCTCCGGCATTAAAAGAATAAGGCGTTTTGGTGGAATATAGAAGAGTCTCCTGCGTACTGAAAAACCCTTCAAAAATTCTTTTTTGAGCATCTTCTTCAATTCCGACCCCAAAATCATGAACTGTGAAAAGAACGCCTGCATCTTTTTTTGTTATGGAAATATCTATTTTCCCATTATCCGGGGTGTTTTCTATGGCATTCTTGATGATCCCGGTCATCATTTTGGAAATGATTTCTTCAGGCAGACGAAGATCCGGCAGATCCTGATCCACAGAAGTCTGAATCTGGACTTTCCTGTATTCAAACTGGGGTTTGAGGGCTGCAAAAAGGCCATAGAAATAATCGGGGAAATGAATCGGTTTGAAAACAATGGATCTGGGACCGAATCTGTCATCAATCAGTTTTCTGACGGATTGTTCGATCTGATCAGAACCCAGATTTTTTTGGATCAGGGTTTCAAGCTCATCCTGGCAGGCTTCAAACATTCGGAGTAAGAGGGTCTGGGCTGAATAGGTTTTGTCATCCATGATATCAGCCGTTTCATCCTGGATATCGACAATCCTGTTCAGGTTTCTCTCAATCCTGTCGAGGGTGGCATCTATTTTGATCTGGGGGAATGACTCCAGTTTCTTTTTCAGAATCTGCAGGGAGCCTGTAAGGACGGCCACAGGGGTTTTCAATTCATGGGAAAGGTGGTTGATTGCTTTGCCCTTGGCCCGGTTCATGGAGGCCACATCCCGGTAGGCATCCCGGACAGCTTCCGAGAACCTTGCATTTTCGATGGAGATGGCACAGGTACCGGCAATCATGGTCATAAGTTCCATGTCATGATAATCAAACAGGTTTTGTTTTTTGTTGATGGCACAGAGAACACCGATAATTCGATCGTCACTTCTAATGGGCACTTCCAGAAGGCTCCGGGTTTTATAGCCTAGTCTTTCATCCCGTTCCGGGTAAGCCTTCAGGAGTTTTTCAGCATCATTCACCAGGGCATACTCACCAGTCCTGATGATTTCCCCGGCAAGGATGGAGGACGCCGGAAACCGGAAAGTTTTGGCTCTTCTGTCCGTATCGGAATCATCATAGGCGCCACCTTTGAAAAAAAGCTCATCCCGGATTTCATCATACAGCAGAATAAGTGCCCCTTCGGTGTTCAGAAGGGCTTTGACTTCCTTTGAGATATAGGTCATCAGGTCTTCAAGCTCTGGATATTCCGGAAGAACCGCACTGATTCTCATGATGGTTTTATTGTTGGCTTCAAGCCGTTTTTCTTCTGTGATATCTCTCAAAATGACAAAGGTCTGGGTGGATTCAGTTTTTGGGTCCGAATAAGAAGCGGCTCTGAGGACGACATCCAGGATTTTGCCCGATTTTGTCAGGCGTTGGGTCACATAGCGGTTTAAATCGTTATTTTCATGGAATTGATTGATTATCAGGCTGGTTTCAGCCTTCAGTTCGTCCGGGACAAAGGGGACGTAACTGCCCATCAGTTCATCCAGTGTCCATCCGAAAGTGCTTGTAAAAGACGGGTTGACGTAGGACACAAGGCCATTGTCATCATACACAACAATGGGGTAGGGGACAAATTCAAGAATTTTCCGGTAGACCCGGTAGAGCTCCCTTGTTTTTCTTGACGCTATTTTTTCTTCCGAAACATCCTGGAGGGTTTCAACGGCACCGGCAATATCTCCATTGCCGTCGGTAAAGGTGGAGGCCGAAAAATAAAGCCATTTTCCGCCTTCACCCAGATCCTGGAAAAAATCAGTTCCGGCAAATCT
Source organism: Desulfobacula sp. (assembly GCA_020048635.1). Taxonomy (GTDB): domain Bacteria; phylum Desulfobacterota; class Desulfobacteria; order Desulfobacterales; family Desulfobacteraceae; genus Desulfobacula. Next base: position 6,499 of record JAIFMF010000003.1, read on the forward strand.
CTCTTTTCCCTTGGAGGACCGGTCATATTTTAATCCATAATATTCAACAATTTCAGCATCCGAAGACCGATCGATAATGAGGTCAGCCATGACCGGGCGGAGGCTTGAATAAAACGCTCGCCATTGATCCTTTGTGCCGATCACCTCTTTGCCCGAAAGTCCGGAGAGTTCTTCAAGGGCCTGGTTAAAATGGGTGATGGTATGGTTTTTATCCAGAACAAATATGGGGATGGGCGCTTTGAATATGATATTGTTCAGAACTTTATTTTCTTTTTCCAGCTTTTTTAATCTGGCTTCAAGTTCGAATATACGGTCTTCACTATTCTTCATAAATAAAACTCCAAAAGACTTTACAAGATTGAATGATCCTCGTATAACAATTTTTATGATTTTGAAGATCTTATATGTTCTTTGCCCTAATCAGCCGGGTGGGCTTCATTTGGCTACACTATATAAAATCATTGATTGAAATTGCAAGGATTTTAAAGGTAAAAGAAACAAATGTCAGATACTACCATCAAAACAGAAATACTGATTCATGATCTGAAGGTTCCCCTTTCCGTTATCGATGCCGGAGCCAAATCCCTTCTCAATCGACAGGATACCTATGGCCCCTTGACAGATAAACAGATCAAGGTGCTCAAAAGAATTATCCGGAACGCTCTGACAACTCAGAGACTTGTAAATGATGTGCTGGAGCTGGGGCGGTCCAGGGAAGGGGTTATGATCACAAAAGATTTTTATATTTCTTCCCTTGTGATGGCGGTTCTGATTGAAATATTCGACCTTGCTGACCCCGGAGCCGTGGATATACTCCGAAAGGCTCAATCCTATGAAGAACTGAACCGGTTCGCAAGAGAGTGCGGTGTTAAACTGGATTTTGATTCAAAGGTCTGGAAAACCATCGTTCATCTGGATGAAGCCAAGGTCCGGCAGATTTTACGGAATCTGGTAACCAATGCATTTAAATATAAGGAAGCTTTTGTAGAGATTTCCGGCAGTATTGAAGGTAAACTGCTCACATTGCGCGTAAAGGATGACGGCAGGGGAATTCCGCCTTCAGACCACCAGAAAATTTTCAAAACCTATTTTACTACCGGATCATCCCTTGACAGCGCCATCAGCAGTCATGGTCTTGGCCTTGCCGGCGTCATGGTTCTCTTGAAGGATATGGGGGGAGACCTGAATTTGAATTCCAATGACGGTAAAGGTGCTGAATTTATAGTAAAAATTCCTCTGTAGGAGTGTTCTGTCAGAGTTATTCCATTTTCTGGATGTCGTCCCGCGCCGACATCTGCTTTTCATCAAATTCATCCCAGAAGGCCCTGTCTTTCTTTCGCCATCCCTCTCCAAACAATTTGTCAAAGACTGGTTTCAAAAGAGAGAACCATTTTACATGGGTGTTCTTGCCTTGTTGTCTGGCATTCAATATATCGGCCACATAGAGCGTGATATCACTGAGCTTATCTTTCGGGACATAGGCATCAGCCCCCTGCTCAATGGAAATTTTAAGATTGTCCGGTGTCAGCGCATGGGCGGTCAGCATCAGGGCTGGGATGTCAATTTTATGGGTGATTTTTAAAAGGTCATACCCTTTAACCCCCATGATATCCAGAACAGCTACATCATAGATATTGTTTTTTAAAAGGGAAACAGCTTCATCAAAAGTTGAGGCTTTATCCACCGCGCACATGTACAGCATCTCTTCAAGGGTATCGAGGATATCGGGTTCATCATCCACCACAAGGACTTTTTTATTTTCAAGAATGCTTTCGCGGTTCATAAAGACCTCCAAGGTTATCTTTCACCAAACCATGGATTAGTTTATTTGAAATTTTTTAATAATTCAATAACATATTCAATATCCGCCATTGTATGAGAGGCATTGATCTGGAACCGGATGGTCTCATCGCCCCTGGGGACTACAGGAAAGGTCAATCCCACCACGAGAACCCCATGATCAAACAAATATTTTACAAGGTCCTGAGTTTTCTTTGTGTCCCTGATCATTAAGGGAACAACCGGGTGGGGGCCGGGGATGGATTCTTTGCCCTGATCTGTGAGTCCTTTGCGGAACTGGCCTGTTCTTTCCTTCAGGTTTTTCAGGAGGGCAAGACCTTCTTTGCCATCACAGATATCCATGGCTTTCACCGCAGCCGCACAATCTGCAACACTTAAGGGATTGGTGTAAATATAAGTATCGGCCTTCTGGCGGACAGCTTCGATGAGGGTGGGGCTACCTGCAATAAATCCTCCATTGACGCCAAAGGCTTTCCCAAAAGTGCCGATAATGATGTCCGGCGAGGCGCCGCAAAAATCCGGAGTGCCGCGTCCTTTATCGCCATAGGCGCCGATCCCGTGGGAATCATCCACCACGGTAATGACGCCGTCTTTGAACTTTTCATCATAGTCCTTGCACACCTCATTGATCTCGTGGATGGGGGCAAAATCCCCCCTCATGCTGAAGATCCCGTCAAATATGACCACGACCCGTTCCATGTCCAAAGGGATTTCATCCAGGCAGCGCTTCAGGTCGGTCATGTCATTGTGTTTGTAGATGGCTTTGTTTTTGCTGGGGATATTGCTGATTCTCATGGCCCGGATAATGCTGTTGTGGTTGAGCTGGTCCCCGATCCAGAAGGTTTTGGCATGGGAAATGGACAGGGCCAGACCGCAGTTGGAAGTATAAGCGGAATTGAAAATTTTGGCCGCTGGTTTACCCACAAAGGCCGCTACCCGTTTTTCAAGAGCAACATGATGGATAAATGTGCCGTCGATGAATCGTACCGCACCCGGCCCGACCCCGAATTCATGGGTGGCCTTGTCTGCAGCAGCTACAAGATCGGGATGCTGGGAAAGGGAAAGATAGGAATTGGAATTCAGCCGGATAAATTCTTTATCGCTCCCGACGAGCTTATACCGAGGGCCTTTGGGGCCATTGGGCGGAATATAGGTTTCAATGATTCTTTCCGGAGCCTTGGCCCGGCCTTCTGCTTTGAGTGAGTCAAGTTCCTGTGAAAGAGATAGGTCAAGTTTGTCGAGGGTCATTTTTTTCTCCTGTAAAAAGTGAAACCATCTTCAAGGAGAATTCCAACAACCTCTTTCAGGTTTTTATTGAGTTCATCCAAGGTTTCACCCTGAGTATGCGCTCCCGGGAAACCTGGAACATAACCCACATAAAGGCCTGTATCCGAACATTTTTCCACGATGGCTGTAAATGCTTTCATGTTGTTAATCTCCAATGATTTCATTCAACCCGTCAATGATGAGAGCCAATTCTTTTTTACCCCTTAATATTCCGGCCATTCTTTCAATTCCGATGAAAAGTCTTCTTCTTTTCAAAAATATGGAAAAATAAAGCGAGTAAAGAGCAAGTCTTTTTTTAAAGTCCGGTAGGTGTGATTGATAAACGATTTACATATATTGATCAAAAAAAGCATAGTCAACATCAAATATGGTTTTTGGTTTTAGGCCAATTTCTTCTTTTTCCATCATGTCAATCAGCATTTCAGCATCAATCAACTCAATCGGTGGTGCACCATCTCTAACGGCTTCTCTTTTTGCGTCTTCGGAAAAGTTGCCGGTAGTAATCATGATGCCTTTGTCAGCTCTGCCAATCATTGCATTTCTTAAATCCCCAACCTTGGCACGGGAAACGGTTCCTTGATAACGTTTGCATTGGAAGATAACTTTAAAGCTAACAAAAGGATTTAATTGCAATGTTCCAAAACCATCGATACCACCATCTTTTCCTTTTGGCGTAACTGAAACATTTTCAAAACCATAGACTCTTAAAATGTATTTACAAAGCTTTTCAAACCCTTCAGGAGATATATTGTGCAAAACTTTAAGCAATAATCCTCTATGTGAAGTCCCGCTATATTCAATTATCTTTTCTTTTTCAATTTCTTCTGTTTCGGTTTTTTTGGAAGCTCCTTGTTTTTCTTTTCGTTCTTCTGTATGGATGGTCACCCATTTTTTAAATAATTCTCTGCCATCGGCTTCAGTTAGTTTCGTATCTCTGCCTTTTTTTGTAAGCTGCCAAATTCCCCTTTTTTCAGATGAAAGCAAACCCTCCCACACAAGGTATTGACGAGCCCAGCAAACCTGATTATGGAAACGCGGTGTACCTGATTCCATCAGTTTTTCTTTTTGCTCATCTGAAATTTTTAAATTTGTGGCTATTAGATCTGAGACTTCACGAGGTGATCCTGAATCGCCAAGTTCTCTTAGGGCATCCAATAAAGGACCCATCCACAAAACGAATTCTGCTTTTTTATTTTTCCGTTGTGCCATGGTGTTCTCTTTCGCTTTCGGTTAACAAGTCCATACCCTCTATGCCCAATCCAGGATCACCTTTCCGGAATTCCCGGATCGCATGACCTCAAACCCTTTTTCAAATTCCGTGTAATGGAATTTGTGGGTGATCAAAGGGGATATATCCAGGCCGGACTGGAGCATGCTGGTCATTTTGTACCACCTTGTTCCAGTCGATTTCGGTTTTTTCGGGCATGATGCCGAGAAGGGCAATTTTACCGCCATGGCACATATTGTCCAGGATGGAATTCAAGGCTGCCGGGCTGCCGGACATTTCCATGGCCACATCAAATCCTTCCTTCATGCCCAGGTCCTTCTGGACATCGGCAATGCTCTGCTTTGTGACGTCCACGGCCAGGGTGGCGCCGGCTTTTTTGGCAAGATCCAGGCGGTAGGGATTGATATCCGTTACCACCACATACCTTGCGCCGGAATGCTTGGCAATGGCTGTGGCCATGCATCCGATGGGGCCTGCGCCCGTGATGAGGACATCTTCTCCCAGGACATCAAAGGAAAGGGCCGTATGGGTGGCATTGCCCAGGGGATCAAAACAGGCCAGGACATCGAGAGGAATGGTTTTATTGCAATACCAGACATTGGTGACCGGGATGGCCAGGTATTCGGCAAAGGCGCCGGGCCGGTTGACACCCACGCCTCTGGTGTCGCGGCAGAGATGGCGCCGCCCGGCCAGGCAGTTGCGGCAATGGCCGCAGACGATGTGGCCTTCGCCGGACACCAGGTCGCCGGGTTTGAAATCCTTCACATGGGAGCCTATTTTTTCAATGGTTCCCACATATTCATGGCCGATGTGCATGGGAACGGGAATGGTAGCCTGGGACCATTTGTCCCAGTTGTAAATGTGGACATCGGTTCCGCAGATAGCGGTTTTCAGGATTTTGATAAGAACCTCGTTGTGGCTGATTTCGGGAACAGGAACATCTTCCAGCCACAGGCCCTTTTCTGATTTTGCCTTTACCAGTGCTTTCATTGATTTCATGATATCCATATCCGGTTGCGGTATCAGGGTTTGAAAAAATTGGCCATTACAGGCTCATGAAGGCTTTTATTGAAGCGGGTATTCAAAGGGTGACATTTTGAAAGCAGCATAAAAGTAACCGGGGCTTTCAGGTCCTGAACCTCTTCACTCAGGCTGTCATAATTTCCCCCACCCTTGGAAATAATGAGATCCGATTCATCGGCAAGCCCCTGCACCTTTGGAGAACACCTTTTTAACAGGGTTCCGGGAAAGGGTCCGTCAATGCCGTTTTCCATGATGGTCGCCACTTTATCAAGTCCGGCATCTTCGGCTTCTTTCAGGGTTGCATCATTCAGGGTGGGAAGGCTTCGCACAACAAAGACAATATTCACATCATATTGTTTTTTCAGGGTCTGAATGAACAACCGGTCAAATACGATTTCTCCGGCATTGTCTGCCAGATATAGAATCTGTCTGGTTTTTGAAAGCTGTCGGCAAAATTGCTCAAAAGCATCCTTTGGCAGGGGAGCTTCAAGTTTTTCCACGATGAATTTTTCCAGAGAAGAAAGTCCTCCCGGCATCATGATATCCATGGAATTCCCCAGGATGGCAATCTTTGCAGCAGTATACAGGGGATCGGCAGACTCTTCGACCAATTTTTCCAGAAAGGGAAGGTGGTTTAATGCCTGGGTGTTAAGATGGGTTTTTTCCTTAAGAAATGGGTCCGGATCATGAACCGCTTTTGTGATGAGGGTCATGATGGTTTCAATAATGACCGGGCTCGTTTGATTCCAGTTCATCCCTCTTAGGCCGGGGATTTTCAAAATTTCGGAAAAGAGGTTTTGTTCTGCCTCTGCCGAAAGAGAGAGATTGCGGATGGCTTTTATGGTCATGTTGAGAATGCAGGGAATACAGTCCGGTTGAATCAGCATGGGAATCTCCTTTCTGGTTTAAAAAAAATCATGAATAACAGCGGATGCCACTTTTAATCAACGTCAGGACCTGTTCTTTTTTTTCAGGGAAGGGATATCCCTCATAGCTCTGGCTCAAGAGAAGCCTGCCGTCTGGCCCTGCCCAGTAATTTCCGTCATGATCAAAACAGATTCGGGAGGTAACCTCCAGAGCTTCAAGGGTCTCATAGATTTCCAGGAGCTGTCCTTTGGGAGACATGCGGTCAAGTTCATTTATTCGGGCGTTCTGATAATAAATAGTCCCGGGTCTGGGTGTAAAGGGCCGGGACCGGATATAATGGGGATTGATAAGATTCAACACCTTTGCTGTGTTCAATGCATGGTCTTTTGAATGGGTTTTTCCGCCAAGACCGGGCATCCAGTATTCCGACACCTGAAAGCCTGCTTCCATTGCTTTTTTACCGCCTTTGACATGGTCTTCCGGGGTTGATCCTTTTTTTACGGTTTTCAGCAAATCCGCATCACCGGTTTCAAGGCCAATATGAATCCGGTTAAGACCGGCTTTTCGAATGCGAACCAGGTCTTCGATTGGTTTTCGTGCAATGGTTCTGGAGCGGCCATAGGAGGTGATTCTTTCAATGGAAGGAAAGATTGTTCTAAGATGTGTGAGAACTTCGACCAGGTCTTCGGTCTTCATGATAAGGCTGTCGGCATCCTGGAGAAAAGCGGTTTTTCCCCCGGCAACAAGAAAACTGATGAGCATCCCCACACCGGTATGGAAATTCAAGCCCGGCGTTTTTCTGAGGAATTCGGACACAACAGAAGATGTAATGACCCCATCCCGGCCTGATGTGATGGAGATTTCCGCTAATTCAAGGCTGATGCGGTGCATGGCATCGATGTCACCAATGATTTCAGAAGGAGGGCGGAGTTCAAATTTTTCCCCTTTATACATGGCGCAGAAGGTGCAATGGTTCCAGGGGCAGTTGCGCGTCAGCCGGACCAGAAGGGAAGAACTGCCGCCTTCGCTGGGCGGCCGGTATTCACCGGTTTCAAAATGATACGGATCGGTTATGGCATGCTGCATGGATTCACCTTCCAATTCCGATAAAGCTGTTTGGTTTTTTATTTTCTTCATGGTATTTCATTGACTTAAACGATACAACAATCAGGGATCAAACAAAAGGGCTTTTAACAGGATATTGCAATAATGGGGGGTCCAGGGTAGAGTTGATCATCCTGATTCACCCTGAATCTTTTAACGTTGTAACCATGGCAACGGTCGGTTATGGCGATATCCACCCGACCCATCAATCCACCCGGCTTCTCGCCATGTTTATTATTATTTTCGGCGGTGGCGCTTTTATCGGGTTTGTTGCCAATGCCACAGAACTGATGCTGTTGCGAAGGGATGCCGCCCAGAGGATGAAAAAGCAGAATATTGTCCTGGGTGTTTTTTTCACCGAGATCGGATACCGGCTGCTGGGGCTTTTTTCTTCCTGTGATAAGAACAGGGATAATTTCCCCGACCTTAAAAAAATTGATATCAATTCTTCTGTAGCTCAATTGTCTGCCCTGATCAAAGGTCTGAAACAATACGCCGGAAAGGTGGAAATTGGAAAACTGGATCTGGAAAAACTGAATCAGTTTTTAAGCGCAAAACATCATTTTATTCTGAATCTTTTAGAAAACCCAGTGATCGTTGAGCATGAAGGCTTTACAGAACTTCTTTTGTCCGTGGCCCATATCAATGAAGAACTCAGAAGCAGGGAGAACCTGACCATGCTTCCCAAAGCCGACCTGAATCATCTTGCAGGGGATATGAACCGGGGGTATGCCTTGTTGATCGAAGAATGGCTTGTTTATCTCATTCACCTGAAAACCAATTATCTGTATCTGTATTCGCTGGCGGCAAGAAAGAATCCCTTTAACCCGGAAGCTTCCACAATCATTAAAGATCTGTGACCAGGATGCCCAAGGGGTCTTGGGATTATTGGTCGGCAGCTTCATAAACCGATAAAAGAAACAGCGTTGCAAAGGGCTGGAGCAGAATAAAACCGATAAAGGAGGACCCGCCGATGGCTGTCAGGGCAAAAAAGAGAATAAAGACGATGATATGGTCCATCATATGGGAACCACTGACCATGGCCGTGCTTTTTTTGACGGCCTCGATAATCCCGTATTGCTTATCCACCATGAGGGGGATCATGTAAAGACAGGTATATCCTACGATCAAAGTGAAGATAAGACCGGGTACTACCAGGATGGTAAAGCCGATGAGGCTGATAACAAAGACGATGAGGGTGAAACCAAAAAGGGGTAGAAACAACCCCATCTTGGAAAAAACATCTTGGACCTTTGGTTCTTTGTTGTATCGCATGAGCTGGAGAAGGGAATGGGTATAGCCGGCAAACGCCACGGGTGCGAGGATTCCGATAGAAACAACACTGACGGCGGCAGCGACAAGGGTGATCAGAATCAAAGATAAAGCATTGCTGATGCAGTGTTTCCAGGCAGTTTCTACATGATATTTGATGTCCATTCTTTTTTCCTTTGTTTTCAGAGGTTAAATATTTTAGTATAGTAACCGAAAAAAAAAGGCTTCGTCAACAAAAAGGGTAAAATTATCTTGACAGAGAAGAGATGAAACGACCATATTAATCTGAAAAAATATGAATTCAATTAAATTTATGGAGGACAGGATGGAAATTAAAGTTACCCGGACCGCAGAGAACAGGACAAGACCAAAGGATTCAGCTTTGGGATTCGGCCAGGTGTTTACGGATCATATGTTTGTCATGGACTATTCAAAGGATGCGGGCTGGCATGATGCCCGAATTGTCCCTTATGCTGATTTCAGCATTGCACCGTCTGCCATGGTGTTTCATTATGGCCAGGCCATTTTCGAGGGACTCAAGGCCTATAAGACCCCGGATAAGAAGATCTGCCTGTTCCGGCCAAAGGACAATTTTGAAAGAATGAACCGGTCTGCCAAAGGGATGTGCATTCCTGAGATTGATATTGAGTTTGTCATGAAAGCCATGAAACAATTGATTCTCCTGGAAGAAAAATGGATACCCGAAACCGTGGGCACCTCCCTTTATATAAGGCCCACCATCATTGCCACCGATCCTTTCCTGGGTGTCCGAGCGTCCAACACCTATAAGTTTTTTATCATTCTGTCTTCTGTGGGCGCCTATTATGCCGAAGGGTTGAACCCGGTAAAAATATGGGTTGAAAAGCATTATGTCAGGGCGGTCCGGGGCGGAGTCGGGGAATTTAAAACAGCCGGCAATTATGCGGCCAGCCTTATTGCATCAGAAAAGGCCAAAAAAGAGGGCTATGCCCAGGTTCTATGGCTGGATGCCATTGAACGGAAATATATCGAAGAAGTCGGTGCCATGAATATCTTTTTTCTCATGAAAGATGAATTGGTCACCCCCAACCTGAGCGGGAGCATTCTGCCGGGAATCACCCGGTATTCTGTCATTGCCCTGGCAAAGAAATGGGGTATGACCATGAATGAAAGAAAAATCAGCATTGATGAAGTGTTCGAAGCCCATGCATCGGGACGGCTCCTGGAAGTGTTCGGTTCCGGAACGGCAGCCGTCATTTCTCCTGTGGGTGAGATCCGGTATGGAGATAAGACAATTTCCATCGGGAACGGCATACCCGGCAAAACCGCCATGAAATTTTATGATGCATTGACGGCAATTCAATACGGAAAGGCAGAAGATACGGAAAGCTGGATTCAAATCATCGGCTGATTCTTTTTAAAATAATTTTGAAAGAAAAAGATCAGACGGGTTTTTTATTGCCTGAATATGAACGAGCGCTCAATCATTTTTGGGCGGCTCTTAACCGGAATTTGGAGAGAATATGGCAACAAAACAAGGTATCACACCCATAGGGAAAAGAATCAAAAAAGCCCGGCTGGATAAGAAGATCAGCCTTGAGACCATGGCCAATGAAACCGGTCTGTCAAAAGATGCGCTCATGCACATAGAAGCAGGGGAAAAAAGGCCGTCCGTCGGGAATCTGCTTCAGATTTCAAGGGCACTTCATATTGATTCGAGCTTTCTTTTAAAAGATCAGGATGAAGCCCTGGAAGAAAGATCAAAAGCCTACACCAAAAGAACTGATAATTATGCCTACACCTCCCTCACGCCCAATGCCGAGAATAAACACTTAAAAGCCTTCAGAATTGTCATTGAAGCAGAGAAAAGCCATGACGGTGTAGGATTTCAGCACGAAGGCGAGGAATTTGTATATGTGCTGAAAGGTGCAGTTGAATATCAGGTCGGAGATCATGTCAATGTGTTGAAAAAAGGGGACAGTCTTCATTTTAATTCAGGTATCAAGCATGATTTGAAAAATACCGGCAAAACCGATGCAGAACTCATTGTCGTGGTGTATGCACCTTAAGTGTTCGGACAAATAAGGGGAGAAAGGGCATGTTATTCAAGCTTACGGATGAACAATTGATGATCCAGAATATGGTCAGAGAATTTTCCCGGAAAGTGGTTGGGGCTACTGCGGCGGAAAGGGACAAGACCAAAGAATTTCCGGCTGAAAATTTCAGGCAGATGGGGGAACTCGGGCTCATGGGAATGATGATTCCGGAAAAATACGGTGGCGAATCTGCCGACACCATTTCCTATATCCTGGCTCTGTCTGAAATTGCCTATTCCTGTGCCTCTACGTCTGTTGTCATGTCTGTTCAGAATTCCATTGTATGCGAAAGCCTTTATAAATTCGGGACTGAAGAGCAAAAACAAAAATATCTGGTGCCGCTTGCCTCCGGAGAAATGATCGGTGCCTTCGGCCTGACCGAACCTGAAGCCGGATCAGATCCGGTGAGCCAGCAGACAACGGCGGTCAAGGATAAGGACGGCTGGATCATTAATGGAATCAAGCGGTTTATTACCTCGGGCAAATATTCCAAAGTGGTTCTGATCACGGCCAAAACAGATGAAAGCAAAGGCCATCGGGGGATCAGTTGTTTTGTCATTCCCAAAGGCACACCGGGTCTTATGGTCGGTCATATGGAAGATAAGATGGGGCTTCGGGCCTCGGACACCACAGATTTGATCCTGGAAAACTGCCGGGTGCCGGAAAACCAGATGCTGGGTAAAGAAGGGGATGGATTTAAGATTGCCATGTCCGGCCTTGACAGCGGCAGAATCGGCATTGCCGCCCAATCTTACGGGGTTGCCATGGCTGCTTTTGATGCTGCCATAAAATATGCAAAAACACGCAAACAATTTGGCGTACCCATTGCCAAACACCAGGCCATACGCTTCCAGATTGCGGATATGGCGACTCAGATCGAAGCTGCCAAGCAATTGATTTTTTCAGCCGCTTCCATGAAGGACAGAGGAGAACCATACACAAAGGAAGCCTCCATTGCCAAACTATTTGCCTCGGAAATGGTGAACGAGATCACGGCGAGAGCCATCCAGATCCACGGGGGATACGGATTCACAAAAGACTATGATGTGGAAAGATATTATCGGGATGCCAGGGTGTTCACCATCTATGAGGGGACCAGCGAGATCCAGAGAATCGTCATCTCAAACCAGGTTCTCAAAGATAAGAGAAAACCTTGATCAGATCTTTTTTTTTCCATAATGATGAATCGCTGTAATGATCAATAGCCGTCTTTGAAAATGGCGGCCGCCGATGCCACATCCTCAGGGCAGAACACAAAAAGACATCTGCCGTCGGAGTCGGAAACAGATCCATCAATAGTGACCACTTCATTTGAATCAAAAAGATAGTCATTGGCCTTTAAAAGATTCATGGCAGTATCCGGTTTGTCAACAACAAGACGGATCAGGGCAAAGTCGGCGGAATCCCTCCTCATGGAGCTGTAACTGGCAGAGGACGCCAGCCGCTTCAGGGATTTTCCCCTGGCTTCAAAAAGATTCTGAACATAGGCCGATGCATCCTGGATGGTAATGGCATCGATATTGATGTCGTTGCTGCCCAGAAGCTCGGTTAGCCTTCCCAGCTCACCCGGAACATTTTTCATGAAAAGAGAAATTTCAATTCTGATCATACTGCCCCCTCCCTTGTCGTCTGTTTGATTAGTCCTAACTCTTGTTTGCGATATCCACACCCTCGTCAAAAGCTTTCATATTCAAAGGAATGATTTTGGGTTTGGCTGAAAATTCATCCATAACACAGTGTCTCAGCACTTCCATATCAACTACCTTTGCTTTGGCGGCAAAGGCGCTTAACGCAATGATATTGGCGCATTTGACGCTGCCGACCTTGATGGCGGCATCATTGGCTGGAACAATCAGCTCGATAATATCCGTTCGATTGCTCCGGGTCGGAATGAGAGAGCTGTTAATCATAATTACGCCGCCGGGTTTTACATCATTGGCAAATTTTTCCAGAGAGGGACGGTTCATGGCCACCAGATGGGTGGGATTTTTGATAATGGGCGAGCCGATTCGTTTATCACCGATCACAACCGTACAATAGGCGGTTCCGCCTCTCATTTCAGGTCCGTAGGAAGGGACCCAGGCGACAAAAAAGCCCTGTTTCATTGCAGCATAGGCCAGAAGTTTTGCGCTGAGTAAGATTCCCTGGCCGCCGAATCCTGCAAATTTTATTTCTGTTTGCATTGGTTTCTCCAAAAACGTTTATCCTATTCAGGAATTTTGTAATCTCCCAGTTCATAATAGGGCAGAAGCGTATCTTCGGCCCATTTCAAGGCATCCAGCGGTGTCAGGCCCCAGTTGGTGGGGCAGGTGCTGATGACTTCCACAAAACTGAAACATTTATTTGCCACCTGGTATTCAAAGGCTTTTTTAATGGCTTTTTTGGCTTTGTTGATCTGTTTCGGGTTCAGGACCGCCTGCCGGGTGATATAACCAGGGGTGACCAGCTCCTTTAACAGATTGGCCATGCGAATGGGCATGCCCGTCAGTTCCGTATCCCGGCCCGTGGGCGCTGTGGTGGCCCTTTGGCCCGGCATGGTGGTGGGGGCCATCTGGCCGCCGGTCATGCCGTAGATGGCATTATTGATAAATATCGTGGTGAATTTTTCACCACGGTTTGCCGCATGGATGATTTCCCCCATGCCGATACTGGCAAGGTCGCCGTCTCCCTGGTAGGTGAAGACGATGAGATCCGGCCGTACCCGCTTGATTCCCGTGGCCATGGCAGGTGCCCGTCCGTGGGCCGCTTCCTGAAAATCAAAATCGAAATAATTATAACACAGCACCGCACATCCGACCGGTGCAATTCCAACGGTTCTTCCCCGAATGCCGAGTTCATCAATGGCTTCCGCCACAAGCCGGTGAACAATGCCGTGGGTGCAACCGGGACAATAATGCGTCATGTTGCTGCTCATCGCTTCCGGCTTTGAAAATGTTTTTCCCATTCTTTTTTCTCCTATATAAAGCGGTTAGAGCAGTCCTTTGACAACTTCAATAATTTTTTCAGGTGTCGGAATATCACCGCCGCATTCGCCGTAGAAATCAACCTTTCTTTGTCCCCTGACACATCGTTCCACATCTTCCACCATCTGTCCCATACTCATCTCGATGCTGATGACGGCTTTACAGCTTTCTCTGGTCGCTGCTTTGAAAATCGCTTCTTCAGGAAAGGGGAAAAGGGTTCTGGGTCTTAAGAGTCCGACTTCAATCCCTTCTTCCTTCATCATGTCGATGGAGGTTTTGCACACGCGGCTCATGGTGCCGTAGCTGACAATCAGGACCTTGTAGTCCAAATCCGTATTGTATCCTTCATACAGGATTTCCTCTTTTTTCATCTGCACATATTTGGCTTTCAGGGCAAGATTGTTGGCATTAAGTTCGGTCGGATCAAGAAACAGGGACCGAACCAGGTTCCGTTTGTCGGATTTTCTTTTGTCCATGCCGCTGGTGGCCCAGGCATCCTTGTTGGAAGGTTCGGATTTTAGATTATCCGGAAACTCCACCGGTTCCATCATCTGTCCGATCATGCCGTCCCCGAGAATCATGACCGGCCCCCGGTATTTTTCCGCCAGTGTAAAGGCGTTCATGGTCATTTCAACGGCTTCCTGGACCCCGTCCGGTGCAAAGACCAGAAGATGGTAATCCCCGTGACCGCCGCCTTTGACAGCCTGAAAATAATCTCCCTGGGAGGGCAGGATACCGCCAAGACCGGGACCGCCGCGCATGATATTGACAAATACGGCCGGGCACTGGGCAGCGGCAATATAGGACAGGGCTTCACTCATGAGACTGATGCCGGGGCTCGATGACGTGGTCATAACCCTTTCACCGCAACCGGCAGCACCGAAAATCATGTACCCGACCGCGACTTCACTTTCACCCTGGAGAAAGACACCGCCGACTTCCGGCATTCTTTTTGCCAGATACTCCGCCACTTCAGACTGGGGGGTGATGGGATATGCAAAATAATTTAAACAGCCAGCACGGATGGCAGCTTCACCGATTGCTTCATTTCCTTTCATTAACACTTTTGCCATTATGAGGGTTCCTTATTGATAATGTTACGCAGGTTGTTTTTCTGTTTCAACAATGCTGATGGCCACATCCGGGCACATAATGCAGCACATGGTGCAGTGGATGCAATCATCGGGTCTTGCCTGGTATACGGGAAAATGTCCTTTTGCATTCACCTTGTCGGTGATTTCAAGAACATTCTTGGGGCAGACACTGACACAAAGCCCGCATCCCTTGCACCGTTCAGAATCAACAATATGTTTATATGCCATTGATTATACTCCTTTATTACGTAAGCGTTTCCAGGGCGGGTTCATTTTCCTCTCTATTTCCAGTACAGGACAGGAAAACCGATCCAGCTCAAGTTGTGATATGATGTTCGAACAGGCCGTAATAAATTCAATTTTCAGGCCCGTTTCCAGGGACAGTTCTTTTAATAAATCGTATCCTTTATATATATGTTCCGGCAGGGTTTCATCAATAAGATTGGCATTGCCGACAAGCCCTGTGATTTTCATTTTTGAGGTAGCTTCGATTTCTTCCTTGATCCGGATGCAGCCTTTAACCTCTTCTGTAAAAGGCCGATAAGGGTTCACCACCTGGAGCATATGAACTTTCTTTTTGGACAGATGGTTTTCAAGAGCCGCAAGAACAGTCACCCCCACATCATCCCCGCCTGCATCCAGAATGGTCAGTTCCGAAGGCTGCTGGATCATGCCAGCAACAGCCGGAGCCAGGATGGGCAGATCGGCATGCATATACTGCCGGTCCGGCAGGATGACGCTCACACCCAGGCTTTCCAGGAGAACCCGTGCTTCCCTTGTCCGAAAATAGGGGTTGACGAGATCCAGATCTGCAATCTTGACGTCGATGCCGTCCCTCTTGCGTTTGATGGCAAGATTCACAGCAGTTTCGGTTTTTCCACTGCCGTAATTCCCACAGATAATGACAATGCCTTTAATATCGATATTTTTCAAACCATAACCTGCTACATTATTTATCCAAATCATGATTTAAAACATTTTATGGCTGTTTTTGCAATTCTTTATTTCTTTTTCATTCTCTTTATCAGTGATTTTCAATGAGGGAAACGATCAGTGCCTGGACATCTTTCTTTGTCAGGCAACGGTTCAGCCGAATGCTTTCCGATTTGACGGCCTGGGTCAGGGTGTCCAAAAGGTCTGCCGGGCAAAAAAGGCCGTGATGCATCAGGTATTTTTCGACCAGGCCCTTGCCGCAGAGGACATTGAGATAAAAATCTTTTTCCTCGGCAAGACCGTAATGGCCGCCAGCATGGGTCCCGGCTGTGTGGGTCCGGCCCGCCGCTCCAAAAATCGGGGTATCGGCATTCATCCGATGCCCGCCGGTCTGCTCAAAAATAAGGGTATCCACATAATCATAATATTCCCTGAAAAGGTCCGGGTTGTCTGTTTTGAGGCTCATCTCAAATCCCTGGTCTTTGAGCACCCGGGCCGTGGTATAAAGGTCGGCAATACCGTTTCGCTCTCCAATGCCCAGGGCCGACGCTTCCAGCACCCGTCCGCCAGCAAGAATCCCCATGACGGAATTGGCCGAGGCCATGCCCAGATCATTGTGGCAGTGGATGGACAATATGCGGTTCCCGGCCAGGCCCGAAAGTCGAGAAATAATGTCAAACACCTGGTTTGGCGCCATCATGCCAGAGGTATCGGGTAGAGATATCATGTTGATCCCGTGGCGGCTCAAAAATGACACACAGCGGCAAAGCATGTCCGGGTCCGAGCGCCCGATATCCAGCATGGCAATGGAGAGAATAGCCTCAGGCACTCTTTTTCGCACTGCCTCCACCGGTTTTAAAAGGTCTGAGAGAACGGCATTGACGGCATTTGGACCGGCCTTTGGGGCAATGTGCAGATGGAAATGGATATCCCGGATGCCGGTCTGAACCAGAATATCGGCATCCTTGACATGGGCCCGGCCCATGCCTGCCACCCGGATCCGGTACCCTTTGCTTTTCCCCTCTTCAAAAAGGGTTTTAACCGCTGCTGCCTCACGGTCGTGGGCTGGCGGATACCCGGCCTGGCAGATATCCACACATAGGGCTTCCTGAAATTCCAGAATTTTTATCCGCTGCTCAAGAGAGAACATCATCCCTCTGTACTGCATGCCTTCCCTCAAGGTTTCGTCAATGATAATGATTTTTTTGTTTTCCATGGGTGTTCACTTTTTTTTCGGCGGGTTAAAATACCCGTGGATCAAATCCGGGCAATGGTCTGAAATCTTCTGGATAACGGCCGCCATGCCGATCGGGCGGCCGGGATTTTCAATTTCTTTCATGAGCCTGAAATAGCGGTTGGGATCAAAATTGAGGTTGCGCCACTGGATCATATCAATGCCGGTTGTAACGGCAAATGAAAGAAAAGCCTCTGTTTCCTTTTCAGAATCTGTAAATCCGGGGCAGTTCAAATAATTGATGGAGACAAATTTATTAAGGGTCTTGGCAGCCTTGACGCTTTCTATGACATCTGTGAATTTGTAGGACCGGGGCCTGAAATAGGCGGTGTAGCAGTTTTCCCGGACCGAATTCATACTGACCCGCATGGACAGTTTTCCCGGACCGAATTCATACTGACCCGCATGGAGTCGAGGCCCGCTCTGCACAGGGCTTCCACCTTATCCGGTAGACTCGCATTGGTGTTGAGGTTGATGGTGCCCTTGTCCGTCTTTTCACGGATGAGCCGGATGGCGGGTTCGATGGCGCTGAATGCCATGAGGGGGTCGCCTTCGCACCCCTGGCCGAAGCTGACCACGGCCCTTTCCACATTGGCGATGTGCTCCAGGCTCAGTTCTGCAATTTCTTCCGGGGTCGGGGTAAAGCTGATCCGTTCCTGGCAGGCCGAAAGGTTCCCTTCCGTCTGAAGGGAGATGCAGCCAAGGCAGTCGGCATTGCACACCCTGGATGTGGGCAGGGGAGCTTCATAGCGCTTCAGGAAAAAATTCTTCCCGGCAGGACATCCATATTTCAGGGCGCAGGATTCAAGATGGCGCATGAGCCGGTTATGGGGGTATTTTTTTTGCATCGCCTTGACGCCGTTGAGGATTTTTT
>JAIFMF010000082.1 GCA_020048635.1 Desulfobacula sp.
ATGACGGGGTGCCTGGATAGGTCGAGGCAAAGGCCACTCCCGCCTCTATCGCACCCCTTGCTATGGCTTCGTTCCCCAGGAGCATGATCTTCTCTCCCGGGCTTTCTTTCAATAATTTGTGCATGTGCTCTCCTTTTTATGAATATAATTTTTCCGCATCTTCAAGAGAGGATGCATATCCTTTAAAGCCTTCAACAGCTTCACAGGAATTGATGGCAATGGAAGCAAAAAAACCTTCCACCATTGTCTTTACACCCTGCCGGATCAGGGCCATAAAAAGAACCGGGACAAGGCAGAGATTGCCTTTTCCTGTCTTTACGGCAAAATTGTAGGGCTCTTTTGTCTGGTAAACCGCATACAGATCTTTTTGCACCGGCATCAACTGAATAATCTCAGGATGATCGTGGCTATGCGTGTGGTCACTGGAATTACACATGAGTATCACCTTTCATTCTATTATTGTGCATCATATTTATTATCTGCTTTTTTGTCTGATTTGATTTTTAAATACCCTATCCATAAAGAGTCGTCAATTCTTCCTTCGTGAACTGATACAAAGAATTGCAATGGTGGCATCGAACCTCAACCGGAAAGGGGCCATTTGCCGCCATATCTGCTCTTTCCGCCTTTGGAAGGCCTTTTAAAAAGCCTTCCATCCTGTCCCTGGAACACCTGCAGAAAAATTCAACCCGGCTGCTGTCCATGAGCTTGGGATCAAGGCTTGAAAATTCAGTGAGTACAATTTCTTCAGGGGTCTTTCCCTTGGAAAATAACTCTCCCAAAGAATTGATGCTTTGTATGATTTTCTCAGCATCCACCAGTTTTGATGCATCTGCCCCTGGTAAAGCCTGGAGAAAAATCCCGCCGGCTCCCTTGACGTCTTCCGTATCATCAAAAAAAACACTCAGCCTGAACCCGGTGGGGATCTGCTCGGAAATCAAAAAATAATTGGCCAGATCCTCGGCAATGCTTCCCTGCTCAAGAGCTATCTGGCCTGAATACGGGGTTGGCGCATTTTCAGAATATTGGGTCACGGTCAAAAAACCAGCCCCGTAAAGTGTGGACAAGTATTTAACCTTTTCCGGGTCCTTTACTTCAATCCGGCCGGTTTTAAGATATCCCCTGACTTCACCATACCCATTGGATTCCACATCCAATCCCTTTATGGGCCCGGAACACTGAATATTCAGACTGACCCGGTCATTTTTATCCTTAAGGCCCGACATTAAAAGGCTTGCGGCAATATAAGCCTGTCCCAGCACCAGGGTTTCCAAAGGGTCTAACTCATGGTTTGCTCTCATTTCATTGACCATCCGTGTGGTATGGACAATGGCACCCTTAATGGTCCGATCAGCCAGCATGAACCGATAAATTCTGTCTTTGGCCGAGGCCTTGAACTGTTCCCTGACATCTTTTTTAAAAATATCTTTTTTAATCATATCCCTTGTTCTTTTATTTCATCATTTAATAAACTTTATCGAACACTTCGAAGCTGGATAGCTTCCGCCATATGGTACCGTTTGATGTTCTCTGCAGGGTCAAGATCGGCAATGGTTCTTGCCACCCGTATGGCTGAATGACAGGCCCGGACAGAAAAGCCCAGGATATCCACAGCCTTTTCAAGAATCTGTTCACATTCATTATCGAGGCGGCAAAATAGCTTCAAATGCCGGCTCTGCATCATGGAATTGCTGAAAATACCGGATTCCACAAATCTTTCAACCTGTATATCCCTGGCCCGGCTCACCCGTTCCCGGATGAGGGAAGAGGACTCACCCCTTGCCCCGATGCCGAGGTCCTTATAGGGAACCTTTGGCACTTCAATCCGGATATCGATTCTGTCCAACAGCGGCCCTGAAATCTTTGACCGGTATTTTTGAATCTGGGGCTGTGTGCAGGTGCACTTGCCATATGGATCGGACAAATAGCCACAGGGGCAGGGATTCATTGCCGCCACGAGCATGAATTTCGATGGATAGGTGGCATTCATACCAGCCCTGGCGATGGAGACCTTCCCGTCCTCAAGGGGTTGCCGTAGCACTTCGAGAACATTTTTTTTAAATTCCGGCAGCTCGTCAAGGAAAAGGAGCCCGTTATGGGCCAGACTGATTTCTCCGGGGACCGGCTTTGACCCGCCACCCACAAGACCTGCATCCGATATGGTATGATGGGGGGATCGAAAAGGTCTTGCAAAAGAAAATGGTTTTTTTTCATCGATCAACCCGAGAACGCTGTAGATCCTTGTCACTTCAATGGCCTCAGGAAATGTCAATTCCGGCAAAATGGTCGGCAGGCGTTTGGCCAGCATACTTTTCCCTGATCCCGGCGGACCGGTCATCAGAAGATTATGAAACCCTGCCGCTGCAATTTCAAGGGCCCTTTTGGCATGAAGTTGGCCCTTTACCTCTGAAAAATCAATTCCATACGCTGCAACTCCGGTACCGGGTTCTAATTTTAATTCCCTCTGATGGGGTTTTAAATCGGAAAACCCTGAAAAATAATCCACAATCTGAGACAGGCGTTGCACCGGCAGGACATCAATCCCATCCACCAGAGAGGCTTCGTCTGCATTTTCAACGGGGATGAAGATCCCTTTAAACCCTTTTTCCTTTGCCGTCAGCGTATACGGTAAAACCCCTTTTATCGGTTTTATCTCACCGTCAAGGGACAGCTCTCCTGAAAAAAGATAGGACTTAAGATGATCCGGTGGAATCGTGCCGGATGCAGCCAGAATACCAAGGGCAACCGGCAGGTCAAGGCCTGTTCCTTCCTTTTTGACATCAGCCGGTGCAAGATTGACCACCACCCGGTCCATGGGAAAGGCATATCCGGAATTTTTGATGGCGGTTTTTACTCTGTCCTTGCTTTCTCTGACCGAGATTTCAGGCAGCCCGACCATGTTAAATACCGGGAGACCACTGGAAATATCGACTTCGACCTCAACAATAAATCCCTCAATCCCTGTTACCGAACATGAGTTTACCTTTGCAATCACCCCTGCTCCTTAATTTGAGAAGCCAACGATATTGAAAAATATTTTTTTATTGGTTCTATTTCATACTCTTTATCAAAAAATATGGATGAACCAAAGATATTTCTCATTTACTTTGCTTTGAATATTAAAATCAGATATATAGCAATCTAAAATGAGTGATGACAATCAATACAGAATATACAGCATATGTCCGGTTATATAGTTCAGACCACGCTTTCAAAAAGTATCTCTTTTTCAGGGATAGGGATGCATTCTGGAAAACTGACCCACCTGACCATCAAACCTGCACCGGAAAACCACGGTATTAAATTCAGGCGGGTTGACCTTCCCGGTACCCAGGACATCCAGGCGTTGTTCAAACTGGTTGTCGATACAAGCCTTGCCACCGTCCTCGGAACCAATGGGGCTATTGTCTCAACCATCGAGCATTTAATGGCTAGTTTTTCAGGCCTTGGCATTGACAATGCCCTTGTTGAAATAGATGATTATGAAATTCCTATTATGGACGGGAGTGCCAAGATCTTTACCCAGATGATGGAGGCGGCAGGTATTGTATACCAGGATGCTCCGAAACATTATTTTATTGTAAAAAAACCCATTGAAGTTTTTGATAATGATAAATCCGTGTCCGTGTACCCGGAAGCCTGCTTTAAAATTACCTGCCGGATTGATTTCCCCCATCCATTGATCGGAAAACAGGAGATCTCCTTTGACAAGGAAAATGATAATTTTGAAAAGGACATCAGCCGTGCCAGAACATTCGGCTTTGTTCAGGATCTGGAAGTCCTGAAAAAATTCAGTCTTGGCAAGGGCGGAAGTCTTGACAACGCCATTATAATTGATGAAGATAGAATTCTGAATGAAGAAGGATTAAGGTATCCTGATGAATTCGTCCGGCACAAACTTCTTGACAGTCTTGGAGATTTTTCTCTTCTTGGCATGCCGATAAAGGGACATATCATAACCCATAAATCCGGACATACGCTGAACCATTTATTTATTGAAACATTTTTAAAGAACAAGGACGCCTGGGAAACCGGGCCCGCAAAATACAATGACGCCCCATAAAAAAACGATATCATTTCTGCTTTTTGAAAAGCTTTTCTTCTTCATCCTGGTGATGATTGCGAGTGTGAGCGTTTCCTCTTTTGCATCTGCAAAGGATATGGCTGAAATTCAGGATATCAGGATTGTGAACACAAGAGATGATCTTTTGACCTATTTTAAGGTGACCCAGGCTTTTTCAGACAAAATCAACCAGGCCATACTGAATGGTGTGCCCACAACCTTTTCATTTTATATTGCGCTTTATAAAGGCGACAGTTCATGGTTGGATAAAAATATTGCCGATATCCTGATCAAATCCACGATCAAGTACAATTCCCTGAAAAAGGAATTTTCGGTTCTGCGCCCCTGGAAAAATGAAAACCCTGCTGTAACTCAGTCTTTTGATGAAGCAAAGGCTCTGATGACCGAGATCGACAACCTCCCCATCATCCCTTTGAACCGACTCGTCAAAGGAGATAAATACCAGCTTCGGATCAAGGCTGAACTCGACAAAGTCACCCTTCCCCTGTCGCTCCATAATATTTTCTTTTTTGTCTCTTACTGGAATTTTGAAACAAACTGGTATCTGATCAATTTCTCCTATTGACCGTCATCATGATCCAACCCCATGGGAAACATATCATATGGCCGATTCAATAAACCCAAATCATGACCGAAAAAGGAAAAAGAGAGAAGGTCTTCTCATTCTTATCATCCTGATTACGGTTGCGATCCTCACCTTTATTGAAACCCGGATCACCCATTTCGGAAATGATTTTCCCTTATCCAGCACTGTCTTGATGTTCATCTTGATCAATACAAACCTGCTGCTGCTGCTGGCGCTTTTGCTGCTGGTGTTCAGAAACCTTGCAAAGCTGTACTATGAAAAAAAGAACAATATCCTCGGAACAAAGCTTAAAACACGACTGATAGCAGCCTTTATCGTTCTGGCACTTCTGCCGACAACCGTTCTCTTCTTTTTCTCGATCCATTTCATCTCCACCAGTATTGCCTTCTGGTTTAATGCACCGGTGGAACAGACCCTGGACAGTTCCATGGCAGTGGGCCGTAAAATCTATGAATACATCGAGACCGAGAATGAATTCTCAGCCAAGAGAGCAGTATTTCAGATAGACTCGAGAAAACTACTGGAAAAAGAAAATGAATCCAAACTCACCCGATATGCTGAAGTCATCCAGCGGGCCTTCAACCATCATGCAGTTGAAATTTACACCCCGGATGCCAGACGCGTCAGCCTGTCCCTTTCAAATGAGCTGGAAGGACTGCATTTCGGGCTTCTGACAAGCAATGAACTCACGGCTATTCCGGAAGGTCGGCTGTCCAACACTATTTCCCAGGACATCCAGGAAGGGGAATTACTCAGAACCATTGCCCCTATTCCCTTTGCCTCGGACCCCAAAAAAGCTGAGGCCTTTATCGTTATTTCCACGCTTTTATCACCGGACTTATCCTGGAATCTTCAGGCGATCTTAAAAGGGATAGAAGAATATCACCAACTCAAGCTCGCCAAAAAACCGGCCCTGGCTTTCTATTATATTGCACTGTCAGTTGTTGCACTTCTGGTTATCTTCTGTGCGATCTGGTTTGGATTTCAACTGGCCAAAACCATTACCATCCCCATCATGAAATTTGCCGAAGGCACAAAGCGGGTTGCCGATGGAGATCTGGACTACCGGATCGATTTTGAAAGCGATGATGAAATCGGAACCCTGGTTAAATCCTTTAATTCCATGACAACGGAGCTTGCCACCGGAAGGCAGCAGATTGCCCTTTCAGAAGAAAAACTCATAAATCAAAACTCAGAACTTGAAAAAAGCCGACAATATATTGAAATTGTTTTAAAAAATATTTCTGCCGGAGTGATTTCCGTGGATTCTGCAGGAACGATCATCACCATCAACAAGGCTGCGGAATCCCTTCTGGATATCAACAGCCGTGACATTTTACACCGGAACTATAAAGACGTCCTGAAAAACGAGCCTTTAAAACTTGCCGACACGATTTATGATCAAGTGACACAGGGACAGGAAAATTTTGAAATCCCTCTGTCCATAACGGTTTCAGGCATACCCAAACATTTCTCTTTAAATTTCAGTATATTAAAAGATGATTCAAATCAAAATCTAGGGGCAGTCCTTGTTTTTGATGATGTCACCGAGCTTGAAAAAGCCCAACGGATTGCGGCCTGGAGAGAGGTTGCCCGGAGAATCGCCCACGAGGTCAAAAACCCATTAACCCCGATAAAGCTGTCGGCTCAGCGGCTCAAGCGAAAATATGCCCATCAGATTAATGACGACATTTTTACGAGTTGCACAGACACCATCGTGGAGCACGTTGATCTGATCAGAAACCTTGTTAATGAATTTGCCACCTTTGCTAAATTCCCGGATGCAAATGTGGCCCAGTGCAGGATTGAAAATATCATTCTTGAAACCATCGCCCTTTACCGGGAAGGGCTTGAAAAAGTGGATATCAAATCAAATTTCGCCTCCAATATCCCTGTTCTAAAGCTGGATCACCAGCATATGAAACAGGCCTTTATCAACCTGATTGACAATGCTGTGTATGCCGTTGATAAAAAGGGAGAGATCCTCATCGATGTATCCTATGACGAAATATTGAAAATAGTCAGAATTGAAATAGCCGACAGCGGCAAAGGCATTTCCGATAAAGAAAAAACAAGGCTGTTTGAGCCTTATTTTTCCACCAAAAAATCAGGTATGGGCCTTGGCCTTGCCATTGTTAACTCTATTATTTCCGATCATAATGGTGTAATAAGGGTGCAGGACAATAAACCAAAGGGTGCAAAATTTATTATTGAACTGCCGGCTTAATCATTCATAGAAAGAACAGGAGAACACATCATGTATCCTGCAGTATTGATAGTTGATGATGAAACCACAATTATTGAATCTCTTGAAGGAATCCTGTCCGATGACGGATTTGAAGTCATTCACGCTTATAACGGGTATGAGGCATTAAAGAAGATTGAAAGCGCTTCACCGGATATTGTCCTTCTGGATATCTGGATGCCGGGCATGGACGGTATTGAAACCTTAAAGGAAATCAAAAAAATTGCCCCCAACCTTCCGGTCGTGATGATAACGGGTCACGGCAGCATTGAATCTGCGGTTGATGCCACAAAATCAGGAGCTTATGATTTCTTGGAAAAACCTTTATCCCTTGACAAGGTCATGGTCACCATCAGCAATGCACTGAATTTTCGAAAACTGGAAGAAGAAAATATCTATCTTCGCAAAAAGACGATTCAAAAAAATTCCATTACCGGGACAAGCACTGCCATACAAAAGCTATATGGTGAAATCATGAGCGCGGCACCATCGGATGCCTCAATCCTGATCACCGGAGAAAACGGAACCGGCAAGGAACTGGTAGCCAGAACCATCCATCAGTTCAGTTCAAGGCCGGAGCAGCCCTTTATTATCATCAACTGTGCAACCATACCGTCTGAAAATCTGGACAGTGAACTCTTCGGTCATGAAAAAGGCTCCTTTGAAGGTGCTAAATCAAAGAACAAGGGCAAATTTGAACTGGCCTCGGAAGGAACCCTCTTTCTGGATGAAATCGGGGACATGAATATCGAGACCCAGGCAAAAATCTTAAGAGCTCTTGAGTCAAAAACATTCCAGAGAATCGGTGGTGGAAGAACCCTTCACATGGATGTCCGTCTCATTGCATCCTCCAACAAGGATCTTGAAAAGGAAATTGAAGCCGGAAATTTCAGGCAGGATTTATATTTCAGGGTCAACGTAATTCCCATCCATGTCCCGTCCTTAAGAGAAAGAAAAGAAGACATCCCTGTTCTGGTGGATGCATTTCTGGAAAAATCATCCAAACAGGCTCCAGGGAAAAAGAAAACCCTGACGGAAAAGGCCTTAAAGCTGCTGATTGACTATGACTGGCCGGGCAATGTAAGGGAACTTAAAAATCTTATGGAAAGGATCTCCATTATGGTAAAGCAGGATCTCATCGATATTCCCGATATCCCCCGACCCTATAGCCCGGAACCCAAATCACAGGATTCAGGCCGGAATGATTTTTCCCTTTACGAAGATGACCTGGAACAGGCAAGAAAACGATTTGAAAAAGAATATCTCCTTCAAAAAATCACCATGGAAAAAGGGGACATTATTTCCATTGCAAAAAAACTTGGGACCAGCGTTAAATATATCAAAAAAGCCATTTCCGAATCTGAATAACGATGAGAGTTATCAGCGGGAGCAGAAAAGGCAGAAAACTTGTCCCGATTGAAGGAGAAAGGGTCAGGCCCACATCCGACAGGACAAAAGAAGCCATCTTCAATATCCTGGGACATTCCATCCGAGATTCAAGGGTTTTGGATCTTTTTGCAGGAACCGGAGCCCTTGGCATAGAGGCATTGAGCCGGGGTGCGGATCATGCTGTTTTTTTGGATTTATACTGTGATGTTGTCCGTCAGAATGTTCAGCTTTGCCGATTTGAAACCGTCAGCACCATTATCAGCCATGACATTGTAAATGATCCCGTTCCCGAAACCCTTAAAGGGCAGACATTCGATTTTGTGTTCATTGACCCGCCCTACAAAACCGAATATATTGAAAAAACGTTTGAAAAAGAAGGATTTATCGATCTTCTATCCCCCGGCTGCATCATCATTGCCGAACACTCCTGCAAAGAAAGTCTTCAATTAAGCCTTTCAACCCTTGACATTTTCAGACAAAAAAAATACTCAAAAACCATGATCTCATTTATTACAAAAGGATAATTCATTCATGACAAAAAAGAAAAAGATCGCCATCTACCCCGGATCCTTTGATCCCCTGACAAACGGGCATATTGATATCATAGAACGCGCCCTCGGTATTTTTGATGCGGTGATTATTGCTGTATTGCACAATCCTAATAAAAAAGCGTTGTTCACCATGGATGAGCGGACGGAAATGATCCGGCAGAGTTTTAACGGTGAAAAATCCGTTCTGGTCGATTCTTTTGGCGGGCTTTTAGTGGATTACGCCAAAATGAAAAACGCCGTTGCCATTATCCGGGGAATGCGGGCGCTTTCCGATTTTGAAAGTGAATTCCAGATGGCCCTGATGAACCGGAAACTGAACAAGGAAGTACAATCTGTTTTTTTGATGACCGGATTCCGATGGATTTTTACCAGTTCCTCCATCATTAAGGAAGTAGCCCAGTTCGGCGGAGACATCAGTGATATGGTCCCTGAAGCCGTCAATCTGAAATTGATGGAAAAATTTCCGATAATCAGGAAATAAAAAGGAGCCCATGGATCTCTGGCAACTGAATATTTTTGTAGCCGTTGTTGAGAATAAAAGCTTTTCAAAAGCATCCGAAGCCATCAACCTTTCCCAGCCTACGGTGAGCAGTCATATCAAAGAGCTGGAAGACTATTTCAAATGCCGCCTTCTGGACCGTCTCGGAAAAATCACGGAGCCTACAAAGGCCGGAGCGATTCTGTATCAGTATGCAAAAAAGATTCTGTCACTAAAGGACGAAACCGAAACCGCCATGTATGATTTTCTCGGGAAAACAAAAGGGAACCTTGTTCTTGGCGGCAGCACCATCCCATCCGGTTATATCCTCCCCAAAATCATCGGGCCTTTTTCAAAGGAATTCCCCGACATCCATATTGAACTTATCAGCGGTGACACTTTCCAGATTATTGAGGAAATCAAAAAAGGAAAAATCGAGGTGGGCATTGTCGGTGCCAAAACCGATGATCCCCTGATCTTCCAGGAAGAATTTGTCAGCGATGAAATGCGCCTGATTGTCCCGGCAGGTCACAAATGGGCAAAAGAGACCTCAATCGGCTTTCCCGAGCTTTTAAAAGAAACCTTTATCGCCAGGGAAAAAGGGTCAGGAACCTGGCAGTCCATCCTGAAAAGCGCGGACAGGGCCGGATTTGATCCCAAAACCCTCAAAGCCCCTGTGACCATGGGCAACACCGTGTCCGTAATCCAAGGCATTATCCATCATGTCGGGATTTCCATTCTGTCCACGATTGCCGTCCAGGACGATATCGACAAAGGCCGCCTGAAAGCATTATCTGTGGAAGGCCTGGATCTTAACCGCTTTTTTTATCTGACCACATCCATCAAAAGATCCCTGTCACCCATCAGTAAAAAATTTATTGAATTTGCACAGCTTGCTCTATAGCCGTCCCAGGATCTTCGCCTTATTCTTTCATGATGTTTATGACTTTTTCATCCAGACAGGACCTCAGAAAGGTATTCATGGGCTTCTGATTCCCGGTATCATAAAAAGGGAGCATCAATTGATTAAACTCAAGTTGCCGTTTGGCCAGCATGACGGCTTTTGCCTTATTGGGCTTCATGTTCCATTGGGTATCTTTCATTATGGTCACCGATTATTCATATG
>JAIFMF010000099.1 GCA_020048635.1 Desulfobacula sp.
TTTTTTGATATCATCCTCGTCGATCTGCCCGACCCATCCTCTCCTGAACTCACCAAGCTTTATGCAACGGAATTTTATAAAAAAGTAAGACGCCACCTTTCCCAGCACGGGTTCATGGTGGTCCAGGCCACCTCGCCCTATATGGCAAAAGAAAGCTATCTGTGCATTGGAAGAACCATTGAAAACGCCGGTCTTTCCATCCTTCCCTTTCATGAAAACGTGCCCAGCTTTGGCGACTGGGGATGGTTCATCGCCTTTCATCCCAACATGAAAAAAGAAAAAATCATGGAAAGAATCGGGACACTGACCATTGATGTCCCTACCCGGTTTATCACACCGGAAGGATTTCGAAGCGAACTGGTTTTCGGCAAAGGTGATCTTGAGACAGCCGACAAAAGAATTAATACCCTTCTGGACCCGACGCTCCTCAGTATCTACAACCACGAATCCTGGCTTCTGGACTAGAGGGGAGGGAGAGGGTATTTATCTACTACAGTGCTGCTGTTAAATTTTTGTTATAATTTTCTTTTCCATTTGGCTTTTAATAATGATAAAGATTCTAAAAAACTCAAACCGATTGGATAAAAATGATGGGTACCCTAAACTTGAAGAAAAAAAATCTTATCGCACAATGGGCGTTTGACACCCGCCCCATTCTTGGAAGGCTGCATTTATGGCTTGAAGATGTCAGTATTGAGTGGATCAAAGGGGGAACCGATGACGAACTGAACGATTCTATTTCCTTTGTTGACCACAGGACGGAACGTATGCTTGCCATGACATCAGCCGTAACCGCAC
The DNA here is from genome assembly GCA_020048635.1 of Desulfobacula sp. GTDB lineage: Bacteria > Desulfobacterota > Desulfobacteria > Desulfobacterales > Desulfobacteraceae > Desulfobacula. Next base: position 799 of record JAIFMF010000099.1, read on the forward strand.
TTGGAACAAGGCTGTTCGGTCGTTTCGGGGAAGGAGCCGGTCTTGAAAAAAAAGACCTTAATCTGGTCAAAAAAGATGCCGATGCTATTTCTGCCTATGCCATGAGTGAAAGCCTCTGGTATCTCTCCAGAACCCTGCCGGAAAACCATGCCATCATGGTCTGTCTTGGGGAAGGTCTCATGCCGAAAGCTGGAGAGACTTCTGAAATGGGTGCAAACCCGCTCCTGGGATTTGGAAGAATCTATGCACGGCCCGGAGTGGCCAAATTCCTGGAAGGCTGTGTTCTGAGACTGATCAATGATAAATCCTATACCTGGGAAGATTTCAGGCATGCCATTGCGCTAAAGGATATCACGGTCTGGGGGGCTGCCATTGATACCCTTGAAAACACATCCCGGTTTGCAAAAGGCGCGGAGACTGGTCCCTTGACCGTCCTTCACCTGTTTGATCAACCGCTTGCCATTACAGATCAGTATGAAGGCTATATCGGGACCTTGATCCTGCCCAAGGCTGTTGTTGAAACAGCGGCCGACGATTCCATCCTGATCAATTATTTCACCCATAGGGAAAAAGTGGTGGCGGCCATTAAAATGACCTACCCAGGGATAAAACCGGACCACATCCACGTGTGGACCCTGCAGGGAAAAAGCAGGAAGAAACGGATCGGAAAACTCTGGCAACAATGGCAGGAATCCGGTGCCCATATAGTGGATGAAACCTTCACTCTGCCCACTGGATTTCACCCTTTTACCGATTCCGGAACCTATGCTCCCACCTTTGCCGTAAAGACATGGCAGGATGAAAACAATGAAACCCATCTTTTCCTGGTTGACGGATATGCTGCTTCTGCTGAAGCCATCCAGGCAGCCAGCCTTTCCCCGATTCTGGATATTGAAGTCTCAATGGCGGTATTGTCGTCCAAGTTTGCCTTGACCTTTGATAAGGATGCAGCCAGCATGAAGCTTGATCCGGATGCAGATAATTTTTCCCATTGCATGAGAACCGATATCCTGGAGGAAGATGCCGATGATGAGTTCATCGATTCCTACCGGGAAAGCATTCTCCTGGCCCGCAATGCCGGTATTCCGTTGAAAAAAAGGACCCTGTCCGCCGATGATCTGATTGCTGAAAAAAAATGGCGGGCCATTGCCACATCCGGCTATATCCTTCCTGATCCTTATTCCGGCCATCCCGGTGTCACTAAAATTTTAGAAGACACCTATTCAATTACAGTTCGGATGAGTTCGGAAACGGCAGACAAGAAAATTACATTTGCCTTAAGGCTTCTTGAAACCCATGAAGAGAGCAAGCTTGTTTTCAGCCCGCTTCTGAATCGGTTTCTAAAGGGAGAGGCATACAAAACCCGTGCAGTGAAAATATCAGATTCAGGCAGAATCCGAAATGAACTTCAGACCCTCTGCACAGAAGCTCTGGAATATTTTGGGAACAAGGTTTTCCTGGAATTTGACAAAATACCCAAGGCCACCATTTCCAAAGAAGAGCAGAAAATGCTTAAAAAAATCCTATTGTGGTACAAAAAAAAATATCCCATCTGGTTTGAGTGGCTTGAACTCAAGTAAATACTGGAGAAAACACATGAGCAATTTTAAAGTCACCCGGACATCAGGACGAATACATCGGTAGTTTATCCGGATCAGGGGTAATCCTTCAGGATTCCTATCCCTGTTTTCTTAAGAAACTGTCCAGGGCTTCGATGAGAATATTGGAAAGAGTTGTGTTTTTCTCATCAGCAAGTTTCTGAACTCTTTCTATCATGGCACACGGAAATTCGATGGTCATGATCTGTGTCGGGTCGGTACACTCTTTTTTCGTTATGTCATTGTCCATTATATTTTTATCACTTGATCCGGTTAATTAATACTGCCTCATCACTATCCGGCTGTATTAAATGGTTTTTATATTCTTTTCTTTGTTCATCCTCTCAATGCTGATGACGGCATGTTCTTTTACATTAGAAATATGCTGTTTCAAAACCTTTATCGCACCGTCAAGATCAGAAGCGGCAATACAGTTATATAACTCGATATGCTCCGAATCAACGGTTTCCATAGGGGTCACAAAAAGAATATTTCCCCGGTATTTGAGATATAAAAGGTCAAAAAGCGATTTCAACGTATTGATCTGCAGGGTGCAGCCTGAAAGTTCCGCAAGCACAAGGTGGAATTCCATATCCTTTAACAGGCGCCCTTTTAAATAGATATCCCTGACAGCCTCAAGGTGGCTGTCCAATGCTTTCTTCAGTGTCTTGAGGCCTTTTTGTCCAATCCTGGACAGGGTTTTTTGTAGAAGCGAGGTTTCGATCAATTCCCGGAAATCATAAATTTCAATGATTTCTTTCAGGCTGATATTTTCAGTATAATATCCGCGGTTGGGTTCATGTCGGACAAGGCCCTGGAATTCCAGACGTTTCAAGGCCTGGATCACCGGCGTCGTGCTCATGCCAAGACGCTCTGCAAGATCCCCATACGAGATCTTCTGTCCAGGTATTATTTCATTTAAAAAAAACATCCTGCGGATACCCATATAGGCTTCCTGGGTATAATCCTCCGTGCTTTTCTTTTTTTCCCTGATATTCCGGCTCATGAACAGAATGAATATACCAAGGGTTTCATAAAATCAACCGGAAAAGCATTTTATTTAATATTCCAACAGCCGCTCCGTCTATATAAACAGCAATTAATATATGCTTGACATACCGACTTCAAAAAGATATTTTTTTAAAAAATTTGATCAAATATTTAATTATCTATTCACCTGAAACCGGGAGAAATGAGCTTTTCTTATGCCGTTATTCAACTTTACCGCTTTCAGGGTGTTTTTCCCGTTTGCCTTTGGATATTTTTTATCCTACCTGTTCCGCGTGGTCAATGCCGTGATTGCTCCTGATCTGGCGGCCGACCTTGATATCGGGCCTTCCCAGCTTGGACTGCTGACCTCCACCTATTTTATTGCCTTTGCATCCTCCCAACTGCCTCTGGGTATTTTTCTGGACCGGTTCGGTCCGAGGATTGTGGAATCCTTTCTTCTCTTATTTGCCGTACTCGGTGCCTATATTTTTTCAACATCCCAGACCCTGACCGGGGTCATTATCGGCCGGGCCTTCATCGGTTTCGGAGTCTCCGCCTGTCTCATGGCGGCATTCAAATCCTATGTCCTCTTTTTCCCGGAAAAAGCATGGCCCAGAGTCAACGGTTTCCAGATGGCAGCCGGAGGTCTTGGCGCCCTTTGTGCCACCACCCCGGTTGAGTGGATGCTTAAGCTTACGGACTGGCGAGGGTTGTTTGCAGTCCTGGCGGTAATTTCTCTATGCGCTGCCCTTGGTATTTTTCTGATTGTTCCTGAAAAAAAAACATCACCTTTACGAGAAAGTTTTTCTTCACAGATTGATGGCATTAGAAAAATTTTTAAAAGCCCCCATTTTCTGAGAATTGCACCCCTTGTCACCCTGTCCCAGGCTGGGTTTCTTTCCCTTCAGGGTCTCTGGTCAGGACCGTGGCTGCGAGATAGGGCAGGGATGTCACGTCCTGAGATCGCCGATGTTCTATTCTGGACAGCCTTTGCCACGATATGCGGATATATCTTTTTTGGGCTGATGGCTGAGGCACTTTCTAAAAAAGGGTTCAGCGTTATTTCCACCGCGGTTACCGGGATGACCCTGTTTATAGGGGTTCAGGCTTTGATTACCTTTAACACCGGCTTTCCGGCGTCTGCTTTGTGGATATTGTTCGGCTTTTTTGGAACATCGGGGATTCTTTCTTATTCTGCACTTTCCTCCCATTTCCCAAAAACTTTATCCGGAAGGGTGACAACCAGCATCAACCTTCTGGTCTTTATTGCCGCATTTATTCTGCAATGGGCTATTGGTGCCATCATCCATCTCTGGGGCACCGGCCCGGCCGGAAATTATCACCCATCCGGCTATCTGGCAGGATTTCTTATGGTTTCGTGTCTTCAGGTAGCAGGACTCTGCTGGTTCTGGTGTTCAGGTAAAATCCTGCCGAATCAAAAGCCTCCCTGTTAAATGCCCCTTTTTAAATTGACAACCCGCTTATGAATGTTCAGTATCTATTATGTTTTTTTATGATGCTGGACAATAGAGACAGATCAGGACACAAGCATGAAACACAGAAAAAAAAAGGTTTCTTCGGGAATCATCGGGCTGAACCGGATGCTGAACGGCCTTTTCATCGGCGATAATGTGGTGTGGTATGATGATGCCGGAAGCCTTGCGTCAGACTTCTCCATGAAATTTATCAAAGAATCCCAAAACCGGAAAAGATCCATCGTCTATGTTTCCTTTGACCGTTCCCCCAGAAATTTGATTGAAAAACTCGGGCCCCTGGCTGAAAACCAGAATCTCATCATCCTGGACTGTTTTACAAACGGAAAAGGCGACAAATCAGAAGTTTTTAATAAATTTTATGAAAAAGACGGGGCTCAATGGCCCTATAAAGTCATCAAGATTACACAGCCTGAGTCCACCCAGGCTGTATCCGAATCCATCCTGGGACTCCACAAAACACTGACCGGTGATGTCCGTTTTGTGTTTGAAAGCCTCACCGGGATGGCAGATTTATGGGAAGGCGAGGATCATATCCTGAAATTTTATTCCCATACCTGTCCCCAGCTTTATGAACTGGACACCATTGCCTACTGGATGATTGAGAAAGATGCCCATTCCAGTAAATTAAAGGCCCATATCAATCAGATCGCCCAGGTGGTGATTGATCTTTCCATGGAGCAGGGGAAAAAAAGAATCAAGCTCCTGAAGGCAGAAAACAGAACTCCCGGAAGTCTTGGAAAATCTTATGATTACTCGGTTGAAGGCGGAGATATCCTGATAGAAGGGGAAAAACTGAAGAATGTCCAGATGGATATCGGCGCTGCCATAAAAAATTACAGAAAACAACAGGGGATGTCGCAAAAAGAATTATCAGAGCTGGTCGGGGTCACTTCCAGCAATATCTCCCAGATTGAAAGCAATCTCATCTTCCCCTCCATTCCGGCATTGTATAAACTTGCCGAGCATCTATCGGTTGATGTGGGGTCATTTTTTCAGGAAAAAAATACCCTTGAAAAAATCGTTTTTCCGGCGACGGAGGGGGTTAAAATCAATCTTTCAAACAGTGACAAAAAAAACTTTGAAATTATTCAGCTTACCCCCTTTGACCTGAAGGGCAAGGTTGATCTTTTCCGGGTCAGCATTTTCCCCGGCAAAAAACTGCCCTCTCATTTTTTCCTTTTTAAGGGAGAAGAAGCAGGACAGGTGCTGTTTGGAGAAATCGATATGGTGTATAAGGATCAGACCTATTCTCTCAAATCAGGAGATACGGTTTATCTGAATACCTTCAGCCCGTCGCTCTGGCAGAATCAAAAGGAGGAGACGGTGATTCTTTTATGGATGAAAATCAAATAAACAGGGGCCGTTGAAAACACGTCAAAGGCCCCTGTTCCTGATTGTTTGTGAATTATGAATTCAGTATTTTTTTGGCACTTTCATTATTAACATCCGTCACATGGGGAATACCGGTTTCATGGGCGGTTTCCCTATTGCCTGAAAAGATTTCCTGACGGGTGATCTGATTTAAAGAAAATTTTCTTGCCCCTGCCATGAGCTGCTGAAGCCCGCAGCCAAGCTTATCCGCCAGAGTATAGAATCCAATGGCGCCATAAGGAATCTTTTTCATTTCATCCTTTCCAAGCTTTTTCTCAAGGTCGTGGTATCCGGCAAAAATTTCATCCACGGCTTTCCCAACTTCAAGAACCGTTTTCGGCAGCTCATTCCAGTTGCCGTTCACTGTAGCCCTTCTCTCAGGATAGATGGCGCCTTCAATATTGGCACCCAAAAATCCTGGAATCATGATGGCTCTTCCCATGCAGACGAGTTTTGTATAGGGAGCGCCCAGGGCCAGTGCTTTGAAAATATGGTCTTCAAGAGCAAACCCGCCGGCAAAAGACATATCTACAACATTTTTTCCTTTTGCCGACAGGATACTTGCATATTCATGGGCCTTTGAATGCAGGTGGATGGAAGGAACCCCCCAGCTCTGCATCATATTCCAGGGGCTCATGCCGGTGCCGCCACCGGAACCGTCAATGGTCAGAAGATCCAGTTCCGCATCTGTGGCGAATTTAATGGCCATGGCCAGTTCTTCCATGCCGTAGGACCCTGTTTTCAGGGTCACTCTGTCAAACCCGATGCCCCGGAGGTATTCCACTGTATTCATGAAATCATCTCTGACCTTACTGACCGTATCCAGATCGGTTCCGCCCAGACGGCTGTGGCGGGCAAAGGACTTGATGGCCCCCAGCTCAAAACCCTGCTGAACTTCAGGAAGTGATGGATCAGGGTCCACCACATATCCGCGATCTTTCAGGAATTTTGCATATTCAATGCTTTTAACCTGGATTTCACCACCGATATTTTTTGCACCCTGTCCCCATTTCAGCTCTATGATGCATTTATCGCCGTATTTGTCCACCACATATTCTGCCACACCATTGCGGGTATCTTCAACATTAAGCTGGACAATAATGGCCCCATACCCGTCATAATACCGCAAATAGGTTTCGATTCGGCGATCCAGCTCAGGAGCCTTAATGATTTTGCCTTTTTTGTCTTTCTGGGGGCTGATCTCGGAATTTCTGTCCACGCCCACGACATTCTCACCGATGACCACAGGGATACCGACCAATGCACCGCCGATGGCAAAGGAATTCCAGTATTTTTCCGCAATAAAGGTTGACCCAAGGGCTCCTGTCATCAGCGGCATCTTGATTTTTGTCTTATTCTTTTTACCAAAGGATGTCTCCAGGTTTACATTGGGGAAAATGCAGTCATCCGGATTATGGGTCATATCCCCGGTGATTCCGGTTGATCCATAGGCATAGCCCTGGATTCTCAAAGAATTGTATGACACGCCGACATGATTGGTATTGTTAGCGCCTGCGGTGACCAGCCCGAAACTCCTGGGGTAGAGCAGTTTTCTTCCGACCATGCTGGACTGCCATGTTTCGCATTGCCCTTTACAATCTGCGCGGCATAATGAACAAAGACTTGATTCACAGATATCTCCCCGGTTTTTGGTTCCCAGGGCATCATTTCCTTTTGAAAATCTCATTTCCATTTTTTGATCTCCTTTTTAAATTCTTTTTTTCTTTGTTACATTTCGCCGTTGAAATGATTTTTTGTGAAAATAAAAAAGGTATCTTGCCCGGATAAAATCCGAACCAGACACCTTTGTCCTTTTAATCATTTATTTTTACGCCATTGTAAAAATAAACCTGAATTCAAAGTCAGAATTATCCTTAACAAAATTTAATGTCAACTTAATTTTTTAAAAAAAATTACTTTATACTTACCTAACATGGAAACAGGCTCGCCCTGTGCCTTTAAAGAAAAAGGCTTGACACAACCCAGAATGATCCCTAAAACGGTATGGATGTTCATTCATAGATAACCTGAATAAAAATCCCAATGACAGATGACACAATAACAGGTGGCGCATGAAAAAAAATAGAACCGTCGGAATCATCATTTTTATAGGAATCATGTCCATGGTCTGGGGTCTTTCGGCCTGTGACAAACCCAAAGAAGGGCCACCCCAAAAAGGAGATCCTCAACCGGCTGAAGTGTCCGTTCTTACCCTTCAATCAGAAAAGGCATCGGTCACAACAGAACTCTCAGGGCGTGTTTCAGCCAATCTTGTGGCTGAGGTGAGGCCCCAGGTGGGTGGAATCGTCCAGAAAATGATGTTTACCGAGGGTTCCGAAGTCAAAGAAGGAAATGTCCTCTACCAGATTGATCCTGCTCTGTTTCAGGCAGCATACGACAGTGCAAACGCTGCCCTGACCAGAGCTGAAGCCCTTCTTTTGCCTGCACGGGCCAAGGCTGAACGATACCGGCAACTGGCCGGTTCAAACGCCATCAGCCGACAGGATTTTGATGATGCCGAAGCAGCAGGCAAAAAAGCCGAAGCGGATGTCATCTCTGCCAAAGCCGATGTAGACCGCGCACGCATCAACCTTGCATTTACCAGTATCAAAGCCCCCATCACAGGCCGTATCGGCAAATCTTCGGTCACCACCGGCGCTCTTTTAACCGGTTTTCAACCCCTTGCCCTGGCCGTCATCCAGAAACTCGACCCGGTTTACGTGGATGTGACCCAGTCCAGTACCAGCCTGCTTAAAATGAAACAGAGCATGGAAAAAGGGCTGATCAAAAAAGATGCCGACAATCAGGCAAGGGTCAGGCTCATTCTTGAAGATGGGACACCCTATTCCCGTGAAGGGGTTCTCAAATTTTCCGATGTCACGGTGGATTCCGGAACCGGCTCCGTCATTCTCCGGTCTGTCTTTCCCAACCCCGACCTCACCCTTTTGCCCGGCATGTTTGTTCGGGCCATTGTCGAAGAAGGGGTGAATGAAGCCTCCATCCTGGTGCCCCAGCGGTGTGTGACCCGAAATGCCAAAGGCATCCCCACGGCAATGGTTGTAACCTCGGAAGGTATGGTTGAGATCAGAGAACTTGAAATTGATCGGGCGATTGAAAACCGTTGGCTGATCAACAAAGGATTGGCCCCGGGTGACAAGGTCATAGTGGAAGGTCTTCAGAAGGCCCGCCCCGGAAGTATTGTCAAAACCATTCCCTTTGAAGCAGAGAAATAGAGGAGACGCCGCATGGCCCATTTTTTCATCGACAGGCCTATCTTTGCATGGGTTATCGCCATCATCATCATGTTGGCCGGTGTGCTGGCCATCAAACAACTGCCGGTTTCCCAGTACCCGGCCATTGCTCCGCCTGAAATCACCATCACGGCCATTTATCCGGGTGCGTCCGCCCGAACCCTTGAAACCACGGTGACCCAGATTATTGAACAGAAAATGAACGGCATCGATAACCTGAATTATATCTCATCCACCAGCGATTCATCGGGTATGGTCACTGTCACCCTGACTTTTGCGTCGCAGACCGATCCCAATATCGCCCAGGTCCAGGTCCAGAACAAACTCCAGCTCGCTACCCCCCTTCTGCCCCAGGTGGTTCAGCAACAGGGTCTCAGGGTGGCCAAATCCACACGGAATTTTCTCATGGTGGTGGGATTCGTGTCTGAAGACGGGGGCATGAACCGGTATGATCTGTCCGATTATGTGGCTGCCAATGTCCAGGACATTGTCAGCCGTCTTCCCGGTGTCGGAGATGTGACGCTTTTCGGGTCTCAGTATGCCATGAGAATCTGGATCGATCCTTTGAAACTCAAGAGTTTCAATCTCACTCCAACAGATGTGAAAGCCGCTATCAGGGCCCAGAATATCCAGATTTCGGCCGGTCAACTGGGCGGGACACCGGCGGTTCCAGGCCAGGAATTGAATGCTGTCATCACGGCCCAGACCCTTTTAAAA